>DBZX01000042.1:4466-5671 GCA_002311335.1 bacterium UBP10_UBA1149 | reverse complement strand
CTGGTGGTTCATCGCTGTCGACTCTGTGCTCTCGACGCTGTTGGCCGTCGTTGACGTGGCTCTTTCTGGTGCGCCGGGACTCGCCGGCCAGGTGGCGGGTCCGCTGGGGATCGGGTATTCGGTCGCGATGTTGATTCCCCGCGCGGCGGTGGTGACCCGGCGTTTTCATGATACCGGGCGTGGTGGCTGGTGGGGCCTGAAGTGGCTGGTTGTCGGCCTTTGCCTGGGGTTGGTCGTGATGGTGCTCCCCGGCCTGGGAGAAATGGGTCCGGCTGCGGTCGTTGTTGTGCCCCTGGTTGGTATTGCCTTTATCACGTGGATATTTTCTCCACTGATCGTGTTGATGCTGGGTAGCCAGGTGGGAGATAACAGGTACGGTCCCAACCCCACCGGTGCCGTGGCCCAGGCGGTCGAGGACTGGCAGCCCGATGAGCCGGCCGAGCGGGATGACGAACCGATCCGGGGCGGGCCGACCAGGTGGAGTTGACCGGAGTAACGAGATGGACGCAGCACTGAGAGAACTGACTGCCGGCGAGTTAGCGGCGTACGATGAGCACGGCGTCGTCGTTGCCCGGGGACTGTTTCCCGACAGCTGGCTTGCGCGCATGGCCGCGGCCGTCGACCACGCGGTTGCAAACCCGACACCGTACGGCGCCGGCGTATCGATGGAGGGCGAACTTTTCACCGGCGACTTGTTCCTGTGGAAAACCTACGACGAATTTCGCGACTGGATCTACCAGTCACCCGCCGCCCTTATAGCCGCCCAGGTGCTGCGGTCGAAGACCGTGCGACACTTCTACGACCAGCTGTTTATAAAGCCTGCCGGCTGCCACGTGGCCACCCCCTGGCACCAGGACATAACCTTCTGGCCGGTTGACGTGGAGAGCCGGCAGCTGTGTTCGATCTGGATCACCTTTGACCCGGTGGCGCGCGAGACCAGCGGGCTGGAGTTCGTGCGCGGCTCGCATCGTTGGCCCCAGCACTACAAGGCCGTAACGCCCAACTACGATTCTTATATGCTCGACTCCAACTTCGACGACCCGCCCGACATCGAGGCCAACCGAGACCAGTACGACCTGTACTGCCCCGACATGCAGGCGGGCGACTGCCTTATTTTTGACCCGCACGTGTTGCACGGCTCAACGGGCAACTATTCCACCGACGCCCCGCGCCGCGCTTTTTCCACCCGCTGGGCCGGCGACGGC
>DBZX01000042.1:0-4368 GCA_002311335.1 bacterium UBP10_UBA1149 | reverse complement strand
AGCGGCGACCTGCTGTCGGGCCCGCTGTTTCCGCAGGTACTGCCCGGGCCTATCGAAGAAGAAGGCGCCGCCCGCGAAGCGGGTCCCGAGGCGCCCGACCCGGCCCTGTTCGAGGAGTTCCTGGAGCGGCTTGCCGCGGTCCCGTTGAACGGCTGACCCGGCCGGCGGCCCCGCCGGTTGGACGTGCCGGTGGGATAATCGTTAAATCGCCACGGCTTCAGGCCGGAGGCGAACATGATCGACAATTACACCAGGCTGCTACTCACCGTCATCGCGATTGGAATCGTCGCGCTTAACATCAAGCTGTGGGGCGGGCCTGTCTCGGCCGGGCTGGTCACACCCGCCCACGCCGAAGGCGTGCAGCAGGTGCGCATAGTGGGCCCCACCACCACTCTGGGCTACCTGAAAGTCAAGATCATGTAGGCGCCCCGGCGGCCCACCGGCCAGGTGGAATTGCCGGCCCCGAGACAGCTCGACGCGCTCCCCGGCTCACGGCGCAGGCGTATTTCGTTCGAGGAAATCGAGCAGGGGGGTGTAGACCTGGTTGCCCGGGTCGTCGGGTTCCGCCGAAAGAACGTCGATGTGGGCATAACCTTCGCTAAGGTGGACCTCGAAACCGCCGGCAACGTCACCGTACACTGTATTAACGGCCAGGTTGGTCAGTACCCGTGCCGTCCCATCGCAACTGGCGGCGGTGCAGGGCCCGATGCTGTGGGCAAAGTTTCTGAAACTGCCGTTGGTGGGGGTGAGGCCGTTTGTGCCGCCGAGGCATATGACGGGTAATCCTATGTTGGCTGCCTCCGTGAGGTTTTCGATGTCTGGTCGACCCCGGTCTACCGACAGCTGTGTACTGTCCAGCCCTCCGGAAAAGGTTGACTGGGAGGCGGCCGTCACGCTGAGGCCGGACGAGGGAAAGTACCAGTCTCCGAAGTTGGACTCACCGGCGGACAGGGTCGACAGCAACACGTCAACACGCGATATCTCGACCTCCTGCCCGTTGACCTGGTTGGCAGAGAAGGCGACGCCGTTGTCGGGAACCGCGACTGAAGGCATCGGCTCGTCTATGTCGATCCACAACCTGTAAGGGTCACCCACGAAGGCGGGGTACGGAATAATGAGTCCCCCCACGAAGGGCAGGTTTCCCCCGTTACTCGAGTACCCCATGGATGACATGAAAGCCGTTACCGGTGAAAAATCGTCGTCCAGGAAAAACCCGAGTCCAGCCTCGACGCTCGACGGTGGCAGTATGTCGAGTATGCCGAGACTATCGACTAGATCGACCGCCGAGCCGGTACCGTAGTCCTTCTGTATCAGCGCCTGGCCCTCGGGGTCCAGTATTCCCTGGTTGCTTATGACGTCGCTGGCCGCGTGTACGCCCGGGGTAATGAAAACCACGGCGGCATCGAGATTATCTCCCGTGAAAACTTCGACCGGCTCTACGCACTTGTTGGAGAGCGCGCCCGGGGGTAGCGCTAACGCCGAACAGTCCGAGTCTCCGCCAGGGCAGGCTGTGCCGTCCCAGCACCTGGCGTCGTCGTTAATAATGGCGCTGTACAGTCCGCCGTCGGCCTTGGCTATTATCGTGTCCAGGTCGTCATCGCTCAAGGGGCCGGAGGGAATCGAATCGCCGCCACCCTCGAAGAAAATCAAGCCTGACAGGCTGGCGTGTCCAGGCGTGACCCCGGGGCCGGTATCGAAATCCGTCGCGGCGTAGCGTGAAGCAAAGGTGGTCCCGAGAGAATGCCCGGCCAGGAAAACGGCGGGGGCGCTGGGAAGCGATGCTGCCTGCTGGACGATCGCGTCGATGTCACGGGCGTGCACGTTGGGTGTCTGCTCCGAAATAAAAGCCACGTCTGCTCCCTGGTGGAAGACCGCCCTGCGCGAAAGCCGCGGGTCCAGCGACAGTCCGAGCTGCGCCCCAAAATACCAGTCCAGTATAAGTTCGGGATCGTTCTGCTGGGCGGCCAGCAGGCCGCCGGCCCTGTCTTCAAGGAGATTCGTGCGACGTTCGGAGTTCCAGACTTCCAGCACGAGGCCCCGGGCGGCCGCCTGTACCACCAGGTTTTCTGCAAGGTACCTGAACGAGTTTGCTCCACCGGCAAAGCCGGGCGCTGTTATCATTACGGCTTCCGGGTCGCCGGCGCCGTTGAGATGACACCTGTCGTACACTGCCTTGTTGAGGTCGATGATGGTGGTACCAAACTGTACATCAAGCGTGCTGGCCGGTGGCACCGCGGTACCGGCAGTTCCATCGGGAGTGTGCGCCGTGCTGGCACTACTGGCTATCTCGAAGTGCTCGAAGGATGTGGGGCCCGAGCTGCAGTCGTTCGCGCACGAATCCACGTTGTCTGCGTTGCCGTCGTCGCAGGCTTCATCACTGTCAACCACTGCGTTGCCGCACGAAGGAATGCACGTCGGGTCGTCGTAGATGCCCACCATGCCGGCGTCGGAAAGCAGGGTGCAGGTGCGCGGCTGGACGGCGCCAACTATCTCGAACCACGCGTTGTCGGGAGGCGAGAAGGCCGGGCAGCTGACAGTATCGTAGGGGGCCGCGCAACCCGACACACCCGGTATCTGCTCAAATCCCAGTCCGGTCAGCAGGTTGGCGGCGCTGATCGCCCCACAACTGGCACTGTTTCCGGCTTGTCTCTTGCTGTCTGCCGCCGTTGTTTTAGCCAACAGCTTGGTACACTTGGAGGCGACCTTGGCCTGGCAGGCCGTGGTATCGGCCGCGGAAGCTTCCAGCCTGTCCTCCTCGAGCTGGCAATTCAGCAGGGCGTTAGCGCAACCGAACGAGCTCTTGTGAGCCGAACCCAGGGCCTTGCGGTTATTTTTCTGCAGGGCTTTCTGGCACTTGGCCAGGTCCTTGGCATCACCGCCACCGGCAGTCGAGGATGGGCGGGATTCCAGGCACGTAAAAAGGTCAGGGTTCTGTGCAACCACCCCGGCGTCATCAAGCAGCTGCCTCGCCCTGGGGGCGGATTGTTCAAGGGCCTGGTCTACGCGACATGCCACGAGGTCGGGCAGGCAAAGGGCCAGTTCAGCGGCGTCATTGGCTGACCTGGGGGTCGGGAGCCCGGCACAAGCCGTTCCAGCATCTATGAAGCCCATCCCCCGGCGGCTCGATAGTTCCCAGTCTCGCAGGGTCGAGCATTTGCGGGTAAAGATCCCACTCAACTTGCTTCGGGCCGTTGAAAGCCTGGCCAGCTTGGCGTTGCAGCTCTGGACCGCTTTGCTCCTGCAGGCGGTGCCGTCCTTCCCGTCGAGTTCTTCGGACAGCTCGCAGGCTATCAGCTTGTCTACACATCCGCTGTACGAGACCAGGGAAAGCTTTGCGTGTTTCTCGGCAGCCTTGTTAACAGACTTCTGGCATTTCCATACATCGCGCGCTGAGACGGCTGCCGACTCTGTGGCGGTCCAGGCCAGGACAGACAGGCATACTGCTCCGGAAAAAAACGCCAGGCTGAGTACGCGGCCGATGGGGCGGAGAGATTTCATACACTAACCTCCAGGTTATCGTCCAATTAGGGGGCGATATCCGGGGTGTGTCAATGGTGAAAGAGCCCCGCCTGGGTACTAAAGCTGCTCTGCGGGGACTGTTTTCTCCGCTTTCGGGGTTTCGAAGTAGTTCGGTGACTCGAAAGCGCTCGCCAGCATGTTGGCAGGGAAGTGTCGCCCGGTGTTGTTGTTGCCGGCAGTCCATCTCCTTTGTCGCGGGATGTGGCCGCCGGGGTAATCTTCTCCAGGAATAGTCGCGCAACGCTCACCCGTTCGGGGGGGGGCTTGGAGGGTTCAGGTGTGGACACACGGGCGGGCGTGGTGTTAGACTTGTGGGTCTCCTGGAGGAAACCCAGCATGTCCATCAAGCCTTTCGTATCGTTTGTTTTCGCTTGTGTAGCCGTGACTGCCCTGGTCACCGTATCGGCGCTGGCCGTCGATCCAGCCATCAAGTGCGAGTCGGGCAAGCTCAAGGAGGCGGGCAAGTACACGGGCTGTGTATTGTCTGTCGATTCAAAGGCAGTGAAGAGGGGCTTGTCGCCCGACTACAGCAAGTGCGAGTCCAGGTTCACCGCAAAGTGGAACAAGATCGAGTTGAAAGGTGCCGGGTTATGTCCGAGCTCGGGCGACGATTTGCTGGTCAAGACGGAGGCCGACACCTTCGCGGCCGGCATAAGGTCACTCCTGGAGCCGCACGCCTCGCCGGCGGCTGTTGCAGTCGGGGCGTTTCACACCTGCGCCATCCTCGACAGTGGCGCGGTCCGCTGCTGGGGGCGTGGCGACGGCGGCAAACTCGGCTACGGCGACACCAATGACATAGGCGACGACGAGACCCCGGCCTTGGCCGGCGACGTCAACGTGGGCGGCACG
>DBZX01000072.1 GCA_002311335.1 bacterium UBP10_UBA1149 | reverse complement strand
CGAGCTGGCGAGCTGGCCGAACGCGGCGAGCTGGCCGAACGCGGCGAGCTGGCGAGCCGCGAGAGGCAATCCCCGTCTTGAATCGTCACCGCAGCGACCAGAGATCGTGGAGGCGGGGGGTGAGCGGCGAGCTAGCGAGCCGCGAGAGGCAATCGTCGTCTTGAATCACCGTACCGGCGAGCGATCCGCAGAGGCTGGCGAGAGGCAATCCTCGCCGTGAATCGTCACCGCGGCGACCAGAGATCGTGGAGGCGGGGGGAATCGAACCCCCGTCCGAAAGCACTCCACACCAGCGTCTACATGTTTAGCGCGTGTTTTTTATCTCGGACGGTGATCCCGACACGCGCGCCGTGTCACCGTCCCAGCCACTCCACAGGTTCGGCTGGGGAGGTCTGCGGCCGACCCCCTTGCCTATCCCGCTAATACCCGCCCCCGACCGACCGCGGGAAATTTCGGCCGGGGACGCTCACGGCAACTTAGGCCGCGAGAGCGTATTCGTAATCGTCCGCAGTTAAATCTGCAGCCTGCCTTTTTAACGAGGGTACAGACCTCGACATGCAACCAGGGCTTCATCACTCCCGTCGAACCCGGTTCGCCCCCAGGATCGTCTGGTGAATCTGCCGGCCGGAAAAACCGGCCAACCCAGTGAATATAAGACCGTACGGGCCACTTGGCAAGGCCCCCGCCCCCGTGGCCCCGGGCTGGCGAGGGCCGACGGCCCGTTGTAAAAGGTCTAGCGTGAGCAAAGCAGACAAACCTTCACCACCCTTTTCGATACTACGGCTCGACCACGTGGTGCTGCGAACCACCCACATAGACCGACTGAGGGCCTTCTACGAGGCGCTGGGCTGCCAAGTCATACGCAGCCTCGAAGAAATCGGTCTGTACCAGCTCAGGGCCGGCGAGTCGCTGGTAGACCTGCTCGACGTAAGCAGGCAGGGAGGCGAGCCCCCCAACGAAGACGGCCGCAACATGGAACACTTCGCCTTGAGAATAGACCCCTTCGATGCCGAGGCCATCAATGAGTTTCTCGCCGGCATTTCCGACGACGTGACCGAGCTTCCCTTTGCGCTGTTCGGCGCCGATGGCTACGGGCCGTCAATTTACGTCAAGGACCCCGACGGCAACACCGTGGAGCTCAAGGGTCCTCCCATCGAGAACCAGGACGAGCCGGGTCCCTAGAACGCGCGCGCGGACGCTTCATCGGAGCGATGCGACGCCCAGTCGGCCCTGTTTACCAGGAAATCAAGGTGATCCATTTTGTCGATGTATATTCGAAAGGAAACGGCGGTTGCTCCAGTATCTCAAATAGGTTGATCAGATCCGGCCGGCCTCAACCTCGGTCTAATAGCCAGGCCGTCCTGGATCACCAGGTCGTGTTGAGCCGCAACGTCGTGTTTGATCGCGCGCCATATCTTCCCGTTGTTGTAAAAAGGCGCACCCGGAAAGAGGTGGTGGACAAGGTGATAGTTCTGGTAAGCCAGGACCGGCGTCATCAGCCAGTACAAACCACTCCTGATCGTAGTCGCCTTGTATAAATCCTCGTGCTGGCTTACCTCGTAGGGTTGATGGGGCAACCAGATAAAGGAAAACCCGTTGCCCATGACCCCCAGGCGGGTTGGCAACAGCCAAAGCATAACCATTTCCCAGCCGTATCCGAAGATAGTAGGAACCACGAGCATGGTTGCCGTGGATATCAGCATTACGGCCACCGAAGGCCACTCCCGCTTGAGCATTACCCGGCCCTCGGGATGCTTTAAGGCGTACCAGCCATAGTAGGCATCAAAGAACATCCAGCGCAGCGGCCGAGTGGCAACGAGTCCTCCGTGTACCCATTCGTCGGGGTCTTGCCCTCTCTGGTTGGCATGCTTGTGGTGCTCCATGTGAACCCAGCGCCCGGCCGCCACGGAAACGAACGGTACGAGTACAAAGAATGCGAGGTTACCCACGACCTCGTTGACCCGCGAATACCCAACTACCGAACGGTGGATAGAGTCGTGCGCCACGCTGAACATGGCGTATGCCGCGATGCCGTTGATCAGCATGCCCGCCCACAACGGGATCCGACCGGTCAGCGCGGCCGTCGAAGCAAGAGCGATTACGCTGTAGAGGAAAAAAAACAGCGCGACGGAGCGCCACGCGATACGGGGTGAACGGACCAAGGCCTGTGTTCCCGCATCGAGTGCAGGCTGAACCTTCCGAGAACTAGGTATATCGTTAGCCATTATCCGAGAGACTCGCCACCATACTGCCGCACATGCTCGCCAACTGGCAACCCGAACAGCCCTTCACTCCATGCACCGCGAGCCGCGTACCCTGAAAGCACCTGGATATCATGCCCGCGCGGCGGAGTTCCGCCGTCGCCTCATCCAAAGGGCGTCATGCGGCTCTCCTACTGATCCTGGCCCGCGTTGTCGGTAATACCTCATTTTGCCAGCATCAGTCCAGGTGCCGCTCCAGTGCAGCCGCAAGGAAGGCCACTACGAACGGGCACGATTCTCGGGAATTGCTAGAGCTTGTACAACTCGGCGCAGTTGTCGTGCAGTACACGCTTGAGCTGGGGCCGGGTCAGGCCCTCGGCCAGCAAGGCGATCGCCTCGTCGGAGCGCGGCCAGGTGGAGTCGGAGTGGGGAAAGTCGTTGGCCCACATGATGCGCTCGATGTTGCACATGTCGGCCATGCGCCCGACCACGGCGTCGTCCTGAAAGGTGACGTAGATGTTCTCGCGAAAGTACTCGCTGGGCACCTTGGTAATGCCACCGGGCTTGAGCCAGAAGCGGTGGCGGTTGTATGCGTGGTCCATGCGGTAGAGGTAGTGCGGCACCCAGCCCGCGTCGGCCTCCACGCACACGACCTTGAGGTCGGGGTGGCGCTCGAACACGCCGCCGAACACCATCATGCCCATGATGTCCTGGCAGCCGCGTATTATTGACATGAAGCCGTTGATGTCCGGGCCGCGCCCCTGGCGCATGTTGGCGAGATCGTCAGCCTTGCTCGTGAGGATGTGAAAACTCACCGGCAGGTCGAGGTCGACGCAGGCCTGCCAGAAAGGATCCCAGCTGGGCTGGTCGTAGTCGTCGTCGCCTACCGGGTCGCCGGCCAGCATGACACCGCGAAAGCCGAAGTCCTTTATCTGCTGCAGCTCCTCGATGCCCTCGTCTATAGTGCGCACCGCCGCCTGGCCTATGCCGATGAGCCTGTCGGGAGCGCCCTCGCAGAAACCCGCCAGCCAGCGGTTGTAGGCGTCGAAGCAGGCCTTGCGGAAGTCCGCGTCAGGGTGCAGGCAGATGATCATGCCCACCGAGGGATACAGCACCTCGGCCGACACGCCGTCGAGGTCCTGGGCCTCAAGGCGCGGGCCAACCTCCCAGCCGCCGTGATTAAGATCGTCCCACTTGCGATTTATGTCGGCCAGTTCCTCGGCCGTGCGGCCGGCGGCGTTGATCATGCTCATGGGCACCGGCATGGGCAGGCCCTCCACGACGAAGGCCGCGCCCAGGGTCTCGTGCTGTACCAGGGTGGGCTTGCGGTCGCGGAAGGCCGGGTCGATGTCGTCAAAAGCCTCCGGTGGCTCACAGATGTGCGAGTCCGCGGAAATGGCAATTATATTGTCGGCTCTGGTGGTCACAGTAATCCTCCCGATAGGCCCCCGTCGGGACCGCCAAGTACACAGTGAGCCCGCCGACCACCGCCGTTGCAAACGGGTCGGGGCGGCCCGCTACTCTCTTATGACCAGTCTCTTGCCCAGCCTGGTCTCAAGTGACATCGCGTCGCTGGCCGGGTCGTCCACGACGTCGATGAGCAGCTTCGCATCGGCATAAAGCTTCTGCCATTCGCGCGGCAGGAAGACCGGTATGTCGGCCACGCGGCCTATTTCGCCGGCCCCGAAGGGGACCAGGTAGTCCTCGTACAGGTGCGGTGCGCTGCCCTCGCAGCAGCCCCCGTCAAGAGTGATGGTGAGTACCCCGTCGTGCCTGCTGCGCACCGCGCGCAGGACGGCCTCTGCCTCGTCGGTGACTTTTACCTCGCTCACTGCCAGCCCACTTATCAGCCCACTTATCAGCCCACCACTATGCGGTAGTTGACGTCGGCCACTGCCACCACCCGCCCGTCGGCGACAGAGGCGACCTCGGCGTGGGTAAAAAAGATCTCGCCGTCGCTGTGCGACAGGCTGCCGTAGCCCACGAGGTCGGCGGCCGGCAAGGGGGCCAGCACGCGGGCCTGCATGCAGGGGGTCGATGCCTTGTGGGGGCCCGGGCCGGTGGTGGCCCAGGCGGCCATCGCGCCGGTGGTATCGAGCAGCGCCAGCACCGCGCCCTCGGCGACACCGCCGCCGGCGTCGAGGTTGCCCTGGGCAAGAGGCAGCACGATGCGCGAGCAACTGTCGACCATGTGCTCGACGTTCATGCCCAGCCTGGCGGCGAAGGGAATCTGGCTTACAAACGGCCCCATGGGCCCCGGATCTGCCGCTCCGTTGTCACCCACGGCCGCGGGCAGTTCGACCGCGGCAGCGCCCATGCGTCCGCGCACGCTTACCAGGCCGCGGGCTATGTCCCTGCCGGCTTCACTTGAGACCACCACCTCGACGAACGCCAGCTCCTTGCCCTTCCTGAGCAAGCGCGCCGTGGCGGTGATCGCCTCTTCCCTTGCCGCGGCCAGCCACGTGACCTGCACGGCCGAGGTGTGCCAGGGGCCAGAGTCTTCACCGAGCGCGGTGCGCGCCATAGCTTGCGCCGACAAGGCTATCATGGAGGCGGCCACCCCGCCGTGGAGCACGTTGCCGGGATTGGTATTGCCCTCGTCAAAAGGCAGTTCGAGCACGACCCGCTCGTCTGACAACTCGGCGGCGACTACGCCCAGCGACTTGTTGAAGGGCGAGTCGGCCAGCCATTGTTCGACGTGACCCATTGTTTACCGCATCCCCTCTAAATCCCCTCTACGCGCACGGCAGCAGGCAGGAGTGCACCGATTCTTCGCCCGGTATCTCGCGCGCCAGCGTGCGTATGGCCAGCTCGGCGTCCTCGAGTGCGAAATTGTGGGTGTGCATCTTCTCGATCGGCACGCTGCCCGATTCTATCAATCGTATGGCCGAGTCGTAGGCTGACCAGGTGACACCCATCGCGCCCTTGATGGTGAGCTCCTTGAGCACCACCTTGTCCGACACGAAACCGGGCACTTCTTTCATGCCCTTCACGCCGGCCAGCACGATGGTGCCACCCTGCCGGGCGTAGTTGAGGCTGGCGGCCACCGGCTCGGTGGCGTAGGAGGTCACCTCCACCACCACGTCGGCACCGCGGCCGTTGGTGATTTCGCGTACGCGCTGCTCGGTGTCCTCTTCGTCGACGTTGATGGTGTGGGTCGCCCCGAACTCGCGGGCCAGCCCAAGCTTGTTTTCGTCGGCCCCGAGGCCGGTCACTATTATGTCGCCCGCTCCCACCTGCCGGCAGGCGATCACCGACGCGAGTCCGCGCTGGCCGGGGCCCAGGATCAGCACGGTGTCGCCCGGACGGGTCTGCGGCATTTCTACCGCCCAGCGAAAGCCCGCGCCCAGCGGGTTGAACATGACGGCGATCTCCGGCGGCAGGCCGGGGTTGACCTTGTGCACCACCGCGTTGGGCGCGATGTACATGTACTGCGAGTACGCGCCCCACAAACCCGGCGGCTGATCGACAGGTATGTACGAATAGATCTGCCGCGTGGAGCACAGGTGGTAGCTGCCCGAGTAACAGTCGCGGCAGGACTGGCAGCCGAGCATGGTCTCCACCGCCACGCGGTCGCCCACGTCGACGCCCCACCTGCGGGCGGCGCCATCGCCTATGGCCTCGATTATGCCCAGTGGTTCGTGGCCCGGGATGATGGGGTAAGGCACGGGCAACACGCCGTTAAACTGCTCGTGGTCACTGCCGCAGATGCCGCAGGCCTCGACCCTCAACAGCGCGTCGTTGTCGCTGATGTCGGGCAGCGGAAACTCGCGTGCCTCCAGCGCCCGCGGACCGGTCTGCACCATTGCCGTAGTTTTCTTTATCGCCATCCCATTCCCACCGGCAAACCTCCCCGCTTACTGTCAGTTGAACAAAGCGCTGAAGTAGATCTTGTCTGGCGTGTCCTCGCCCACGTGGATGTGCTTGGTTTCCTGGAACGCCGACATGCCCCAGGGGCCCAGCTCGCGGCCCACGCCGCTTTGCTTGTAGCCTCCAAAGGGAAAGCGGACGTTGATCATGTGGTAGTCGTTGATCCACACGGTGCCGGTTTCGAGTCGCCGTGCCACTGACAGCGCGCGCTCGGTATCGCTCGACCACACGGCACCACCGAGCCCGTACATCGAGTCGTTGGCAATACGCACCGCTTCTTCGTCGTCGGAATAACGTATCACCGACACCACGGGGCCGAAGATTTCTTCCTGGGCGATGCGCATGCCGTTGTCCACGCCCGTAAAGATAGTGGGGTTGTAGTAGTAGCCGCTCTCCATGTCGGGGCGGTCGCCGCCCAGCACGCACTCGGCCCCTGCCTCGCGGCCGAGTCCCACGTACCGCTCCACGGTGTCGAGCTGGTTACTGCTCACCATGGGGCCCATGGTGGACATCATGTCCATGGGGTCACCCACCTGTATGCGATCGCAGGCGCTTACCATCTTGTCGACGAGTTCGTCGTGCTGTTTTTCCGAAACCAGCACCCGCGTACCCGACTCGCAGACCTGGCCCTGGTGAAAAAACGTGCCGTAGCAGGCGCCCAGCGCGGCGGTGTCGAGATCGGCATCGTCGAGAATGATGTTGGGCGACTTGCCGCCCAGCTCGAGGGTCACCTTTTTTATGGTGCCCGACGCCAGCTGCATGATACGACGGCCGACCTCGGTAGAGCCGGTGAACGCCACCTTGCCCACGTCGGGGTGAGACGCCAGGCGCTCGCCGGCCACGCCGCCGGGGCCGCTTACAACGTTGACCACGCCGTCGGGCACGCCCGCGTCCTTGCAGATCTGCCCCAGTAAGAGCGCGGTCACCGGTGTTACCGACGCCGGCTTGATGATGACAGTGTTCCCAGCGGCCAGCGCCGGCGCTATCTTCCACGATGCCATCAGTATGGGGAAGTTCCACGGCACGATACCAGCGCACACGCCGATGGGTTCGCGACGCACGATGTTGCGGCTCGCTACCGGCACCGTCTCCGCGAACTCTTCTTCGTCGACGTAGCCGCGGCATAGCCCGGCAAAATACTCGAAGGTGCCGGCGGCTCCCGGCACGTCGGCAAAACTGGCCTTGCGTATGGTGCCGCCGCCGTCCTGGGCCTCGACCACTGCCAGTGCCTCAGCCTGCCCGTTGATGATCTCGGCCACCGCCGCCAGGATGTCGGCCCTCTCCTCGTAGCTCTTGTTTCGCCACACGCCGGACGCGTGGGCCTTGCGGGCGGCCTCAACGGCGTCGTCTACGTCGGCTTCGCCGGCGCTGGCCACCTCGGCCCAGGGCTGCTCGGTCGCCGGGTTGATGCTCTTTATGGTCTCGCCAGCCTTCGCGTCGCGATATTCGCCGTCAATGAAAAGTCCGTACTGCTCCATGAGATCCTCCTGCCGCCGGGGGGCGACGTCGAAAAGTAATGAGTGCTCAATATGCTCGCGGCAACCCTCAATCAAGCTTATTCACAGTAGCCCTTGACCCGGACGGCCTGCTTGTGAGACATTCAAGGCGGTGGTCCAGACGGCCGGGGTGTCCCCCGGCTGCAATCCGGAGCTTTTATTATGCCCCCTTCACCAGACACCCCTGCCGCTGACCCCCCTGCCGCTTACAGCGGTGCCTGGTGGATAATCCCCGGCCGATTGCTGGCCGGCCCCTACCCCGCGGGTAACGACGAGCAATCTACCCGCGAGATACTGGCCTCGCTGCTCGCGGCCGGCCTGCGCTCGGTGATCAACCTCACCGAGGAAGACGAGGTCAACGGTGACGGCGAAGTGCCGCACATACCTGCCTACGAAGATGCGCTCGAAGAGATGGGCGAGCAGCTGGGCTCAGTTATCGAAATAGAACGCTTTGCCATAGAAAAAGGCACCGCGCCATCATCCGATGCGATGGAGATGATACTCGACGCAATCGACAACGAGATCGACGGTCGCGACAGCCCCACGCTGCTGCATTGCACCAGCGGCAACGGCCGGGCCTGGCTGGTTGCCGGCTGCTACCTGGCTCGCCACGGCATAGCAGTAGGCGACGACGCCGTAGCCCGGCTCACAGAACTCCGCGCCAACGACCCTGTACTGGCCTTGGCAAAGTGTCCCGAGACCATAGTCCAGGAACGCTTCGTGTCACGTTGGCGGCAGGACCAGTAACGCCGGCATACTTGTGACAGAGCCGCCAGGGCGTTCCCGAGCGACCACCAACATGAACCTGGCAAGGCGAATCCTCGATACACTGCAATCTGACAGCTCGCTGGCCGCTGTCTCCGGTTTGCAGGAGGCCGGACTGCACCACGGCGACCCCGACACGCCCTCCCTCGCCTGGACACAAAGCCGCTCGCAACTGCTCGAGCACACCGCGCTGTGGTCGGCGCGCCTGCGACAGGAAGGCATAGAGCCCGGTCAACGCGTGTTGCTCGACCCCTCGCGCGGCCCCGAGCTCGTAGCCCTGCACCTGGCCGTGCTCTCCAGCGGCGCCGTGGTGGTGCCGCTCAACAGCTCGCTGTCGACGGCCGAGATCGAGGAGCTGCTGCCGCGTGCGCAGCCCTCGCTGGTAGTTACCAGCCCCGGCATCGCCCGGCGCCATGCCGCTGCGGCTGGCAACAGCGGCTGTCGGTGGCTTGCCGAAGACGAACTCTCCCCGCACGAACACCTGGCCCCAACACTATCGGTCGAAAGCCGGAAACCGGCAGACACCGCGCTGCTGCTGTTTACCTCGGGCACCACCGGCCAGCCCAAGGGCGTGCCATTGTCACACGGCGAACTCCTGGCCAACCTCGACCAGCTGGCCCTGGCCTGGCAACGCGACCCCGATGACCGCCTGCTGCACCTGTTGCCGACCCATCATTTCCACGGCCTCGTGCTGGGGCTGTACGGCAGCCTGCTGGCGGGCAACGAGATCGTGCTGGCGCCGCGCTTCGACGCACGCGCCTGCCTCGACGCGATAGCCGCGCTCGATGTGAAACTTATAATGGGCGTTCCCACCATCTACCGGCGACTGCTGGCGGAGGCCGGCCCCGACGATTCGCTGGCGGTGCTCAGGCTGGCTCTTTGTGGCTCGGCACCGCTGGACGCCCTGCTGTGGCAGCAGTTTCACGAGCGCTTCGGCGTCGAACTGGTCGAACGCTACGGGCTGACCGAAACCGGTATCATATCGAGCAACCTGCCCGGCGACACGGCGGCCGGCAGCGCCGGGTTTCCCCTGCCGGGCACCCTCATAGCTCTTTGTGACCACGACGCGGGTGCCGGCGATCATCCGATCTACCACGAGGGGGGACCGGGCTTGCCCGCCAGTGGGCCGGGCGAAGTCTGCGTGCAGGGGCCGACTGTTTTTTCGGGCTACCTGCAAGATGACGGCAGCCCGGACAACGGCGACGACGCCAGCAAGGGCTGGTTTCACACCGGTGATATCGGACGCTTTGACGAACGCGGGCGCCTCTACCTGGACGGCCGCATCAAGGACCTGGTCATCAGCGGCGGCTCCAACATTGTGCCGGCCGAGGTCGAGCGCCTGCTGTCAACCGTGGAGGGCGTGACCGAAGTGGTGGTGGCCGGGCTGCCCGACGATGACCTCGGCGAGGTGCCCGCCGCCTGGATCGTGGGCGCACCCGGTGCCGACCCGGCGCTGCTCGAGCGCGCCCTCACTCGGGTGGCCGACGACAAGCTGGCCCGCTACAAGAGACCGCGCCGCTACAGCTTCGTGGCCGAACTGCCGCGCAACGCCATGGGCAAGCTCGACCGCTCGGCGTTGCCGCGCGGCTGAGGCCTGCAAAATTTGCGTCAGAACCTGAGCTTGGTGGCGCGCGCTGCCTCTCGCTGGCGCTCGCGATCCTTGAGCGAGGAGCGCTTGTCGTGTTTTTTCTTGCCCTTCGCGAGCACGACCTCGGCCTTGATTCTTCCGCCACTGTCGTAAAGGCGCGTCACGACCAGCGTGTAGCCGCTCTGCCGCACCTTGCCCTCGAGCTTGTCGATTTCGCGGCGGTGAAGGAGCAGCTTGCGGTCGTGCACCGACTCGTGGGCCTGCTCGCCCTGCGACGAACAGGCCCCCACGTGGCAGCCCTGCAGGTAAGCCTCGCCGCGGCGCAGTCGAACGTAGGAATCGGCGAGGTTGGCGCGGCCCTCGCGTATGGCCTTCACCTCGCTGCCGACCAACACGATACCGGCCTCCATGGTATCCTCGACCATGTACTGGTAACGCACACGGCGGTTCTCGGCCAGAGCCCCCCTTCCCTTTCTGCCCGATCGCTTAGCCACCGCCGGAGTTTAACACGCCACCCGACTGGGTACGAAGCAGGCCCCGCCCCCCGCTTGGGGGTGGAAGCTGACTGGCCCCGGCAAGCCGCCTGCCCGCCTATACGGTACATTCCGGCACTGAAGTCGCAAAAGCCCTTGACCGACCCCAGCCAGAAGAGCTTCAATTGGTATTGGAGCCAAATGGTTCCAGCGTATTACGCCACCGGGACGGCAGCTTTATCGCCGGGTCGGTGTCGGGGTGGCCATTCGAGAGAAGTGCCCCCCCGGGGATGCGGCGGCGTTGCCTGGCGTCTCCATCGGACGCAAGCGTCGCTCGCATCGCGTGAGCGCTCTTCATTTTCTACCGCAGCATCTACGCCGCCCGGCAAGCCGGCTCAGCCGAAGGCCTGGCCGGGTACTTCTTCGCGTCCCTCGTCGATCGGGTTGTTGGCCTCGTCTACGAACACGCAGCTGGGCTTCCAGCTCAAGGCCTGCGAGTCTTCCATCCAGCCGAAGGCGGCAATTATTACGAGGTCGCCGCGCGAAGCCTTGTGAGCCGCCGCGCCGTTGATGCAGACCACCCGTGAGCCGGCCGCGCCCTCGATGGCGTAGGTTTCAAAACGCTCGCCGTTGGTCACGTTCCAAACGTGTACGGCTTCGCCCGTGATCAGGCCGGCTGCGTCCATGAGCTCGCTGTCGATGGTCACGCTGCCCTCGTAGTCGATGTCGGCACCGGTGACGGTGGCGCGATGTATTTTGCCTCTCAGCATCTTACGCATGTGCGGGAGTCTCCTCGTTGTCGGCAGCAGTCACGGCCGAGGCCGTGCTTTGCAATACCACGTTGTCTATCAAGCGCACCGGCCCCAGCGCGGCAGCCACGGCCAGCACGCAGCCTGCAGTGGCCCGCGGCACGGGTTGCAGCGTGGCACCGTCGACCAGGCTCACGTACTCGGCCGTCATTCCCTCGGCGGCTTCGATTTCCGAAGCCACGAGGCCGACCAGGGCCTGCGACGAGTCCTCGCCCCCCTGCCAGGCATCGCTGGCCAGGCACAGGCCGCGGTAGATGGCGGGCGCCTGCTGCCGTTCTGCGGCCGAGAGGCGTTCGTTGCGCGTGCTCATGGCCACGCCGTCGGGCTCTCGGCAGGTGGCCACCGAAACAACATCGACGCCAAAGTGAAGGTCGGCGGCCATGCGGCGTATTACCTGCAGTTGCTGGTAGTCCTTCTCGCCGAAGACCGCGAAGTCGGGTTCGACCATGTTGAACAGCGCGCTCACCACCGTGGCCACGCCGTCAAAGTGCCCGGGCCTGCCGGGACCGCAGAGGGTATCGGCCAGTCCCGATACTATCACCCGGCTGGCCGATCCAGGCGGGTACACCTGCTCCGCCTCGGGCACGAACATCATGTCGACTCCCTCCGCCTCCAGCATGGCCTCGTCGGCCGAAATGTCGCGGGGGTAGTTTTCAAAATCACCCGGGTCGTTGAACTGCGCCGGGTTAACGAAGATCGACACAACCACGACGTCGGCGTCAGCCTTCGCGCGACGCACCAGCTCGAGGTGCCCCTCGTGGAGAAAACCCATGGTCGGCACCAGGCCCACGCGCAGCCCCGCACCGCGAACCTGTCGCGACAGCTCACGCATGACTGCTATATCGGTTACGGTTTTCAACTGGTTATTCTGCCCGTTATCCGGCCAAGCCTTTCGCTTGGCCCCTGCGTTGGCTCAGGAACCGCCCAGCGCCCTGCGCCGCGAAGGAGGCCTGTTGGCCGAGCGTGGTTTACGCGACGAAAAGCAGTGCTCGGCTGCCGGAAAGCTACCGTCGCGCACATCGGCCACGTAGCTGCCTATGGCCTCGGTGGCCACCGTTGCCAGCTCGGCGTAGCGGCGCACAAAGCGTGGGGCTATGCGTTCTTCGAGACCGAGCACGTCGTGCATGACCAGCACCTGCCCGTCGCAGGAGGGGCCGGCACCTATGCCTATGGTGGGCACGTTTACCAATTCGGTGATCTCGCGGCCGAGCTCAGAGGGAACGCCCTCTATGACGATGGCAAAGGCTCCCGCGTCTTCGAGCGCGCGGGCATCGGCCATGATCCGTTCGCGGGCACCCGGTGCGCCACCGCTCTCGCGACCCTGCACCTTGTGTCCGCCCATGCGGTGCACCGACTGCGGGGTCAGGCCGATGTGGCCCACCACTGGGATGTCGATGTTGGACAGGCGCGCCACTGTATCGGCCACGTTGACTCCGCCCTCGAGCTTGACGGCCTCGGCGCCGGCTTCCTTGATGAAGCGGCCGGCGTTGGCCAGCGCCTCTTCGGCCGACACCTGGTAAGACATGAAGGGCATGTCGGCCACCACCAGGGCACGCTTGCGGCCGCGAGCCACCATGCGCACGTGGTATACCATCTCGTCCATGGTGACACCCAGGGTGTTGTCCATGCCCTGCACCACCATGGCCAGCGAGTCTCCCACCAGCAGCATGTCCACGCCCGCCCGGTCGGCCAGGCGCGAGAAGGTAAAGTCGTAGGCGGTGAGCATGGTCAGGCGACGCTCACCCTTGGCGTCGATGACGCCGGGCACGGTGACTTTCTTTTCAGTAAACTTACTGTCGGCTATTCCGGTGGTCATAAAAAAACCTCCCGAACCAGCGGAAGGTCATCGACCACCGGCAGCCGCGAGCCCGTGGTCACGGGTGACGCTACGCCGGAAGACAATCTGAACTCCCGTCTCGGTCCTTAGTTGGATCCAAGCGGTACGTAATGCTGAACACCCTGTCCCATGCCGTCAATCTCCCGGACGAGGTCGGTGAAGTCACCGCCATTCTCGACAAAGTCGATGTCCGAACTGTTGACGACCAACAACGGGGCGTCCCGGTATCCATGGAAGAAGCGCCTGTACGCTTCTGCCAGCTTCTCAAGGTACTCGCGTCCAAGCCTTTTCTCAAAAGATCGGGCGCGCTTCCTGAGTCTCCTTAACAGGACATCGGTGTCCGCGTCAAGGAACACGACCAGGTCGGGTTGCCTGACCCGAGCATCGAGCAAGCCATAAATGCGATCATAAAGGGCCAATTCGTCCTCGGAAAGGGTGATTTCGGCAAAAATACGGTCTTTTGCGAACAAATAGTCGGCTACGGTGGCCTGTTGAAAAAGATCCATCTGCACCAGTTCCTGCTGCTGGCGGTAGCGTTCGATGAGAAACGAGAGCTGGGCCGTGAAGGCGTAACGCTGCGGTTCCTCGTAGAAACGGGCCAGGAAGGGGTTGTCTTCCAGCGGCTCGCGCACCAGGCGGGCCCCGTAGTTCTCGGCCAGGGCCTGGGCCAGCGAGCTCTTGCCCACCGCTATGGGCCCCTCTACTGCTATGTAACGCAGGCTGTGTTCGTTCGGCAACTGAAAATCCCCCTCGACTGAGTCGGTTAGCACGCCCCCGAATGGGGGTAAAGCGCTGGCTGTGATAAGATTTAATCTATGTCCCCGCGCTCGGCAGCAGGGGTGGTGGAGAAGGCGGAAGCGGAGGCCGGCGGGTTCCTGGTGACAGGCATCGAGGAGGCCCGCCTCGGGGAGGACGACAGTAGTCGGCTCGAGCGGATCATGCCCTTTGCGGTGATACTTTTTGCCCGCCACATGCCCGATCTCGAAAGCCTGCTTTCGCTCACGGCCCAGCTGCGTGAGCGCGACGCCGACTGCCTGTTGGCCATAGACCACGAGGGCGGCCGCGTAGACCGCACGCCCGATCCTTTTACGCACTTTCCTGCCGCTCTCAACATGGCGCGACACGGCGACCCCGGGGCGGTAAAGCACGCCGGCGCGTGCCAGGGCACAGAGCTTCGCGCGGCGGGCTTCGACATCGACTTCGGGCCGGTACTCGACATCCACACCAACGAGGCCAACCCCATCATCGGGGACCGCGCCTTCGGCTCCACGCCTGAAGAAGTATCACACTTTGCCCTCCCCTGGCTGCAAGGCTTGAGTGAGTCAGGGGTAACCGGTTGCGGCAAACATTTTCCGGGCCACGGCGATACCGACCTCGACTCGCACCTCGCCCTGCCCACCATCAGCCACAACATCGACCGACTGCGCAGCGTTGAGCTGCGACCGTTTGCACGCGCCATTGCCAGCGGCGTGCCCATGCTCATGACCGCCCACCTGCTTTGCCGCGCCCTGGACGCCGAGCTGCCGGCCAGCCTGAGCAAGGCGGCGGTCAGCGGCTACCTGCGCGACGAACTGGGCTACAATGGCGTGGTGATCGTGGATGACCTCGAGATGAAAGCCGTGGCCGACCAGTACGGTGCCGGTGAAGCCGCCGTCATGGCACTGCTGGCGGGCAACGATCTCGCCATGGTGTGCAACGGAGGCCGGGCGATGGACGAAGCCCACGAGGGAATCGCACGCGCCATAGCCGACCGTAGAATCGACGAAGGACTGCTGGCCCGCTCGCGCTCGCGGCTGTCCAGGCTACGCAAGCGGGCGATCAAGGGACGAAAAAAAACGAGGCCAATCTCGGCTATAGGTGCCGAAGAACATCGCCTGTTGGCTGCGCAACTTGCGTAACGACACGGGCAACGGGATAAGGAAACGGAATGCAGGTGAAACACTCGATGAAGAAACCAACCGGGCTGGCCTTCGGCGCGGTAACGACACTGGGAATCGTGTTGCTGGTGCTGGCGGTGGCCAGGCAGGCCAGCGATCTACCGGCCGGACTGTCCGGTGACCTTCGGCTCGGTAATGCCGGGCTGTCGCTGGCCGGCCTGGGCCTGGGGGGAGGCACGGTAGCCACCGACGACAGCAGCGACGCCGTGGACGCGCATATGCTGGCGGCCTCCACCCTGCGCGAGCGTTTCCTGCACGGCACACCGTACGAAGAGACCATCATCGACGCGCCCGCGGCGCCTTCTTACAAACGCGGTTCGTCCTACCAACGGGGATCGAACAAGGCGGAAGAACTGCCGGCCGACGGCTGGCTGGCTGCGCCCAGCTCGAGCGAGAACAACGGCGACGCCGACGCCGCCAACCTGGCCGTCGATAAAATCCGTATGCAGGTGCAGAAGAACACGGCTGCTCCCGCGGCTGCTGCACCAGTATCCACTCCACCGGCGCCCGCCGCGTTAAAACCGGCAGCTGCGCCCGTCGTGCAGACCGCCCAGGCCGTGCCCGAGGTTTCGTTGCAGGTCGGAGCCTTCAGGCAGGTCGAAAGCGCGATGTCATTGAAGAACCGCCTGCTGCCTCGTTTTCCCGATACCTGGATAAGCCGTATAGATTCAGGCGGCGAGCCACTGTACCGCGTACGCGTGGGTCACTTCGCCAGTGTCGAAGAAACGGCCTCGCTCAAGGCCGAGTTGCTGGCGCACGGTTTTCCCTCCTTCCGTACTACGAACTGAGGGCTGCTTTGGTGACTGCCGCCCTTGCTGATTGGGCCCGGGATACAACCCGGCGCAACCCGGTGACGTAGTTTCCCCGAACAACTCCCTGCTCGGTTATTATCGCCGTCACCAGTTCGGCAGGCGTGACGTCGAAGGCCGGGTTGAACACCTTTACACCATCGGCCGCCACGCGACGGCCCGCCACGTGCGTGACCTCTGAAGCGTCGCGCTCCTCTATGGGAATGGCGTCGCCATGGGGGCAATCAAGATCAATAGAAGAAGTGGGCGCGGCCACGAAGAACGGCACGCCGTGCCTGCGCGCCAACACCGCCAACGGGTAAGTGCCCACCTTGTTGGCCACGTCACCATTGGCTGCCGTACGATCGGTGCCCACCACCACCGCGGCTATGGCACGGCTCTGGAACAGGCGGCCGGCCATGCTGTCGGTCATGAGCGTTACCGGGATCCCTAACTTCGTAAATTCCCAGGCCGTCAGCCGCGAACCCTGCAGGTAGGGGCGTGTTTCGCCGGCATAAACTTCGCGCGAATTGTCCAGTTCCCAGGCCCGTCGTATGACTCCGACCGCCGTGCCATAGCCGGCCGTGGCCAGCGCGCCGGCGTTGCAGTGGGTCACCAGCGGCCCACGCCGTCGTATGAGCTTTGCGCCGTGCTCGCCTATGGCGCGGTTGGCCGCCACGTCGTCGATGAGCATGCGCCGGGCCTGGCTGACGAGCCTGCGCGATAAGCGCGCCGGCGTCATGCCCGCCTCGGCCGCGGCCACGGCCAGCGGACGCAGACAGCTCAGCGCCCAGGCCAGGTTGACCGCCGTGGGCCGCGAGGCCAGGAGCAGCGACGAGGCCGCGTCGTAGTCTTCGAGCAGCCGGCTCTTGCGAAACCGCGCGGCTTCAAGAGCGATGCCGAAGGCCGCGGCCACGCCTATGGCCGGCGCGCCGCGCACGACCATGCGGTTTATAGCGCGGGCCGTCTCGCGCGCGCCGCGACAGCGGATCACCGTCTCCACCGACGGCAGCCGGCGCTGGTCAATGAGCTCGAGTACGCCGTTGCGCAGCGCTATGGGCCTTATTTCTGCCATCGTGTTGCTTAGCGGTGAGCCTCGCGGCCGGCTGCCATAGGCCCACACACCCCGACTACCGTCAACCGTGGGGAGAACAGGGCGGCCCAGGGAACCGAAGCCGGCCACCCCAGCCCCGGTTGACCACCGGTCATTGCCCGAATAGGTTGGCTCAATGGAGAGGCAATCGCACACCGAGACCGTCCAGGCCACGCTGCAGCGCTGCTTTGAAACCGTCGTCGATTTCGAGCGCTACCCCGACTGGTTCAGTGGCCTGGAAAAAGCCGACATCATCGAGTCCGACCCCGACAAGGGGCTGTGGACGGTGCGCTACTCGCTCAACATGATAATCCGAACGCTGAGTTACACGCTCAGCTACAGCTCGACGGCGCCCGGGCAGCTGCAATGGACACTGCTGGAGGGAGACGTCAACGACATCGAGGGCAGCTACGATTTCGTTGAGCTTGAGCCCGGTCTCACCGAGGCCACCTGCCGACAAGGAATAGACATCGGCTTCTGGATACCCGGGCTGGTGAAGCGCGGCTTCGAGGCGACGGCGCTCATCGCCTCGGTCAAAGAGTTCAAGGCCGCGGCCGAGTCGACCCCGACTTAGCCGTCAGTCGGCCTTGCAGTTCAGAGTGCCCGGCTTCTGCTTGCAGTTGCTCGAGGTCTCCATGAAACAGCGCGTGCCTATCGAAAGCCCCACCACGCCCTCGGCCGCGTCGGGGCCCACGGCCAGGTCGATTTTCTTAGCGAGGATGAACAGCGACACGATGTTCTTTTTCGTGTCCATCGTGATCTTGGCCTTGCCCAGGCCGCTGTTAATACCGTCCTTGTCCTTGTAAGAAAACTTAACGCCGTTCTTCGCCTTCCACAGGCTGTACGATACCGGGATGTCGGCATCAAATATGGCCGAGTCATCGCCAGCCGTGACCCGCATCGAGTCGAGCCGCGGATCCATGCGTATGCGCCTGCATGAGCCCACTACCCCGCAGTCGGAGTCGCTCGTACACGCGGTCTCGTAGTCGCCACCTATGCACACGCTCAACGGCACGCTCCACTTGGCCAGCACCTTGTCCTTGCCCGCCTTGCTGGAGTCCTTGATCAACAGCTTCTTGAGCGTACCGCTCACACACAGGCGATCCTGCGGGGCCACGTCCAGCCCGTCGGGTACGGTGTCGCCGTCGGTGTCGGCCAGCGTGGGATCGCTGCCCCATCGGTACTCTGTTGCGAGCGTCGCGCCGTCACCGTCGGTGTCCGAACTGCCGTCGTTACTCAAATCGCCATCGTAGTACCAGGTCTCAAAGCCGTCTATAACGCCATCGTTGTCGGCGTCGCCGTCTTCGTCAACGCCGAAGTTGACCGCCTCGCAGACGTGCAGCATGGGGGCAAAGCGCCAGTCGCGCCACAGCGGATGCAGCGAGCTGGTGTGGTAAGCCTGCTTGAGGTTGTTGGCCGTAAAGCCGGCGGCTGTACCCGCCACCTCGGAACTCTGACCCATGGGGTAGATGAACTCGCCCTTGACGACGCTGCCCACCTCGATGATCTGCTCCCAGGTGCCGCGGTTGCCGCGCGGCGTGGGGTCGAACTCGATGGGCGTCTCGCAGCCGCCCTGGCAAGGCAGGGCCGACAGCGGGTGGTCGTAATTGCGCATGGAGCGGTTGCTCGTTCCTATGGTCGGGTTGGCCGCGGCGTAGGTGCAGAAGCTGTCGTGCAGCACCTGCTTCCAGTCGCTGCCGTTGAAGTAGTCGCCGCCGTAAGCAGGAACGTAGGCGCCAACAACATCGCCCTCGGCCGCGTCGATGGCGTGCAGCACCCAGCCTATGGCCGCGTCGCCGGTGGCCAGGCCCACGCCCGCCGCGCCGTACTCGTCGGAATAGATGTCACTGACCAGCTGGTTGGCCCAGCTCTTTAGGTAAGTGGGCGCGTTGGACTGCACCGCGGCCGCCAGCGTGGTGCCGGCAGGCTCCACGACCAGCGGGTTGGTAAAGCGCCGGCCGCGCTCGGGGAAGTCGTTGTTGCTGCGTAACTCGTCGTCCACCGTGCCGCAGTCGCCATGGACCGCCAGGGCAGTGTCGAGCCGTCCGAGCAGGTAGCGGCCGGGGGTACCGGGGTCGATGACACCGGCCACGTACTTGTTAAGGCTGCGCAGGTCTTCTCGGTTGATCGACGAATCCAGTGACAGCTGTTCGAGTATGAGCTCCACGCGGTGGTTGCGCCCGTTCTCGCCCAGCAGCACGTCGCTGGCCACCGACTCCTTGTTGTTCCAGTTGGCCGAGTAGCCTTCGGACGGGTTGATGGCTTCAGGCATGGCCCAGATCTCGTACACCGCCCATGTGTCGCCCACCGAGGGCACCACCGCCCAGTCGTGTTCCAGCGTGAGCGTGTCGTTGCTGTTCGAGACTATGCGGCGGGTCTGCATGTGCCCGTTGCCAGCCGTTATGGACACGATGTACTCAGAGCCGTTGTCATCGGGGTTGTCGTAGGAGAAGTTCACCGCCTCGGCCGAAAGGTCCTGGCCGGTAAAAGCACCGGTATCGCTGAGGCTGCTGACGCCGGCCGCCGTGACCACGCCCGACAGCACGGGATAGGGATCGGCCGCCGTGCCGTCTATGGGCAGGCGGTGGTCGAGCCCACCCTGGCGCACGCGCATGAAACCACTGGTTTGGTATGAAATATTGCCCTGGCCGTGGTCGGTGCCTACGCCGTTCCACGGCTGGTTGTCGGCCTGGTAGAAGTTGTGGGTAGAAGGAATGAAACGGATCGCAGAGCGCATGTCATCCACGCTCGTGGCTTCCTGGAAGCGGCCGAAGCCGGCCGCAGTAGTGCCCTCTTCGAGCCAGGTCGACGCGCCCGCCGCGACCATGGTTATGATCTCGCCCAGGTCCACGGCCACGTAGTCCGAGCTGTCGTCGGGCGTGGTCGTCCACGCGTTGGTGGTCGTGATGGTGGTGGCCGTACTCGAGTCGATGGCCCGCATCTGGCCCGCGCCGGTGCCGTCGGTTATGGCCACGTAGCCGCCCGACAGGTCGGCAAATACGGCGCTGTTGTCGGTCAGAGTATTCGAGCCGGCGGAGTCGACCGTGCCCGCCACATCGCCCGAGAACGACTGCACTACCCGGCTGCCGCCGGTGCAGCCGTTGACCGAGCAGACCTTGTGGGTCCTGAACACCGGTATCTGGTTGATGCCCGACACCGGGCTGTAGACCAGCTCGATGCGCTTGGACATGGCCTCTTCTACGCCGTGGTGATCGTAGCGCAACAGGTCGAAGTCGCCGTTGACAAGTTGCTCGATGTAAAACGACACCACCTGCATGTGGGCGGTGGTGGTGGTGTAGGCGACGTTGTCGGTCTGGCCGATGAGCGCGTAAGGCGCGGGCGCAAAGAACATACCGCGGCCGTTGATCTCGTCGCCCTTGAGCTCGGCGTAATGCATCAGCGAGGGCACCTGTATGCCGGTCTGCGGAAAACCACCTATCCAGGGCACGCCGGTCTCAGAACGGTCGGGCGCTATCATCCACGCGTAGCTGCCCATTGAGGGCCAGCCGCCCCACTTGCGAGCCGTGGCCTCGCGGTTGGCCATGGCCACGCGCAGGGGCTCAAGGCTGGCCGTGTAGTCTCTCATGGGGTAACCGGGCAGGCGGCTTCGGCCGGTTGCGGCGGCCACGAGTTGGTCGGCCGCGCGTGCGATCTGCATCTTCTCGGCGGGCGTCCGGCCGACGGGCTCGGCCTTTGCCAGCGGGCCGCCATAGCCTGGCGTGCGCGGGTCGGGCACCGACACCGGTGCCAAGGGGTCGTTGACCCAGTAGCGATCGTCCCACAGCTCGGTTCCAACCGCCACACCGTAAGTGGCCTCGAGCTTGGCCAGCGCTTCGGCCATGCCTATCTCATCCCAGGCCTCGAAACCGAAATCGCGCACCTGCAGTATGGCGAAGGACATGGCCAGCTCGGGCGTGAACTGGCTGCCACTCGACGTGTAGGTGGCGCCGATACCCGGTGCCTCGTAGTAAGGGTCGAGGCCCTCGCCCTGGGTGAGCACCTTGCCGTTGCCGAAGATATTGAGCGGCCCGGCCACCGAGCCCTGCTTGAAGAACTTGAGCGACATGGGCGCCTTGATGTCACCCAGGGGCTTGTACATCTGGTTGATGGCGGCGTTGACTCCGTCCATGTAAGCGAGCAGTTCCTGCTGGCCCTCGAGCGGCAGCCGCTCGAACATCAGGTTGAGCTCCAGCCGCGAATAGCCCGTGCGCCGAGCGACAATGTCGTCGTCTATATCAATGCCCATCAGGCCGAGCGCGCCGTGCAGGGTGCCGCGTCCCACGTTGGAAAACAGCAGGAACTGCACCATGCGGTCGCGGGCCACCTCGTAGCCCAGCTGCCGCATGGCCTCGACGTCGGTATCGGCGCAGATGTGGGGAAGACCGAATCCCGGTTCGCGCAGCGTAACGGCAGCCGCCCGCGAACTCTCTACCGGCAATGACACTGAAAACACGCCCACCAGCAGGAAGACCGTTACGAGTTTCTTGACCATGGTATGACTCCTCGACGTCGCCCAAAAGACGCCTGACCCGCCGAGTAAAAACCCCTGGCCTCCGTATGTCAACGGAAAAACGCCCTGCTGCGTGCGGCACCGCGCCCCGGCTGCCTGCTTGCCACTCACGCGGTACCCCATTCGGGGGGGGGTGGAGAAGAAGAAGTGGAGCCGAGCGAGATCGAACCGCCGCCCTCCTGACTGCCAGTCAGGCGCTCTCCCAGCTGAGCT
>DBZX01000006.1:35638-37858 GCA_002311335.1 bacterium UBP10_UBA1149 | reverse complement strand
GTGGTGGTGTGGTCGTATCCGCGCGGTGGCAACCTGAGCAAGGAGGCCGAGACCGCCATCGACGTGGTCGCCTACGCGGCCCAGATAGCTGCGCAGATGGGCGCGACCCTCATCAAGGTCAAGCCCCCAACCTCTTACATCGAGCAGGACGCGGCGCGCAAGGTATACGAAGAAGAAGGCATCCCCACGGCCACGCTGGCCGAGCGCGTGAGCCACGTCGTACAGTCGGCCTTCGGTGGCAGGCGGGTAGTTATCTTTTCGGGTGGTGCCAAGGGCGCCGACGAGAAGGTCTTCGAAGAGGTCCGAGGCATTCGTGACGGCGGTGGCTTCGGCTCGATCATAGGCCGCAACTCCTTTCAGCGGGAGAAGGAGGAGGCCCTGGCCTTTCTGTCCAAGGCCATGGGCATCTACGACGGAAAGTACTGACCGCCGGGTCGACCGAGGCGCGAGTGCTACAGGCGCTCGCGCGCCAGGATAAGCCGCTCCCGGGTGGCGGGCGTCGGCCGTTCCTTTATGTCGACGTAGTCGCGCCCACGTTCGCCCTGGTAGATCTGCCGCGGGCGAACGATGCGTCGTTCTTCGTCCTGGACCATTTCGCTCCACTGGGCCAGCCAGCCAGCCGTACGACCAATCGCGAAAAGCACCGGGAACATTTCGAGCGGAAAGCCCATGGCCTGGTAGATTATGCCCGAGTAGAAATCCACGTTGGGGTAGAGTTTGCGCTCAATGAAAAACTCGTCTTCGAGCGCGATCTTCTCCAGGGCGACCGCGATGTCGATGAGCGGGTTCTTGCCGGTTTCCTCGAACACCTGGTAGGCCACTTCCTTTATTATTCTCGCGCGCGGGTCATAGCTCTTGTACACGCGGTGGCCGAATCCCATCAGTCGCATCTCGCCGGCCTTTACACGCTTGATGTAGGCCGGGATGTTTTTCACCGAGCCTATCTTTTTGAGCATGTGGATCACTGCCTCGTTGGCGCCGCCGTGCAGCGGGCCGTACAGGGCCCCGCAGGCTGCCGCCACCGCGGTGTAGGGGTCGACGTCCGAACTGCCCACAGCGCGCATGGCGTGGGCCGAGCAGTTCTGCTCGTGGTCTGCGTGCAGAATGAACAGCACCTCGAGCGCCCGCTCGAACACCGGGTTTGGCTTGTAGCGGGTCTCGGTCATGCGGAACATCATCGACAGAAAGTTGGCCGTGTAGCCAAGGTCGTTGTCGGGGTAAACGTAGGGTAACCCCATGCTGTGCCGGTAGGACATGGCTGCCAGCGTTGGCATTTTACCAAGCAGGCGGCGCGCCTGCACGCGGCGCGACTCTATGTCGAAGATATCCTTGGCGTCGGGGTAGAAGGTGGAAAGCGCGCCGACCGTGCTCACCAGCATGCCCATGGGGTGGGCGTCGTAACGAAAGCCATCCATGAACTTGTAGAGGTTCTCATGCACCATGGTGTGCATGGTTATGTTGTGTTCCCAGGCCGCGAGGTGCTTGGCGTTGGGTAGCTCGCCCTTGACGATGAGGTAGGCCGTCTCGAGAAAGTTACTCTGCTCGGCGAGCTGGGCGATGGGGTAGCCTCGGTACTCGAGGATGCCACGGTCGCCATCGATGAAAGATACCGTACTCTTGCAGGTAACCGAGTTCAGCAGCCCTGGGTCGTAAACCAGCAGGCCGAAGTCTTCCTTGTCAACCTTGATGTCGCGAAAGGTCATGCCCCGCACCGTGTTGTCGCTGATGGGCAGCTCGTAAACGCGGCCGGTGCGGTTGTCGGTGATCGTCAGCGATTCTTTGCCGGATCCCTTGGAGATTTTCTTACGGGTTTTCTTCGGTGCCTTTTTTTTTGCTGCCATTGTTCTTCCGCCGGGAAGATAGCAGCGGGTGTCTACGCGGCCAAACAGGGGGCGCCGGAGAACGAAAGGCGATCTTTCTTCAACGCCCCTGTCGTGCTTGCCGTTTTCAGCCCACGAACAGGGCTTCGAGAAGCGCGACCTGCTTGTCTATGTTTTCCTCGGAGTCGACCTGGAGGCCGTAGAGCTCGCGGCACACCGGGCCCAGGGTGAGTACGGTGGTCGTCGCGCCGAGGAAGGCCAGCAAGAGAAGTTCAGGGGGATGCTTCTTGAGGGAGGTTCGCTTGCCGTGCGCGTCGAGCGCCTCGCCCACTATCTTGAATACGGGCTGCAGGTAGGTTTCAGACAGCAGCGACATGCGCGTGCTGTTGCGGTCGTGGCC
>DBZX01000006.1:25442-35531 GCA_002311335.1 bacterium UBP10_UBA1149 | reverse complement strand
ACCTTGAGCAACTCCCGGGCACTGCCGCGCGAGCCGTCGTTCTTAGCTTCGGCCAGGGCCAGCTCGAGGTCCTTCCACAGCGAGAGGAAGAGCAGGTACACCGACTCGAACCACAGCTCCTCCTTGGAATAAAAATGGTAGTGGATCAGCGGTTGGGTGACGGCCAGTCGGGCGGCAATGGCGGCGATGGTTGACCCGCCGTAGCCGTGGGCCGCGAACTCCTGTATGGCGGCCTCCAACATCTGCCGGCGCGTGACCTTGGGCCGTCGTCCACGTCGCGCGGGTGGCCGGGGGCCATCGATATCGTAGCTTATGTGTGAGGGTACGCTCCGTGGGCGGGAGAATGGTACAGCCATTATTAGCGTCTCCTTATTGCCGAGCCTCGCTCGTCCCGATTTTCTCCAATAATTCTTATTGGGTGTTATATATTTATGGGACGTTATATATTGAGGCAAACGAATCCCCGAAAAGAAAACATTTTTCCCTGCGTTTGCTGGTTTTTTGTCTGCCCTCAGGGTCAGTCAGAAAGAACCCCTATCCTGTCGTCGAACACGGAGCCCAACAGTATTTTGTCACCGACGGGGGTGGCCACGGTAACGGCACCCAGCCTGCCGCCGTCGTGTTCAGCCAGCGTTCTCAAGGCCATCGTAGTGGGGTCGAGTTCCTGGACTATCCAGGGACTTCGGCAGGGCAGGCGGCCGCTTGCACAGGCCATGAAACGCGGGCCCGACGTGTGCGACGCCACCAGCAGGGTTCCGCGCTCGGTCCATGACAGGTTGTCGGGCATGCCGGGAATGTCGACCCACACCGAGGGGCTGCCGTCCAGGGGCTTGCGGTGCAGACTACGCGAAATCGTTTCTGTGTAATACAAAACTTTACCGTCTTTTGACAAGGCTACGCCGTTGGCCAGCTTGGAGCTCGTGCCTTCGATTTCGCTCCAGCCCGTGCCCGGCTTCCAGGCGATGATGCCGCCGGTGTCCGTGCCCAGCAGCGAAGCCTTGATCGCGTGCATGGGTGAGTTGTCGGGTTGGTAGTTGCTTGCGTACACGGTGCCGTTGGCAGACACGGCGAGGTCGTTGGCCTGTATGGCATCCGGTGTCGGGATGCAGCCCAACCAGCTGAGCTTCGTTTCGAGGCCTGAGCCCACCACTGCAAATATTTCGATGGCCTCGCGTCCGCTTCCTTCGACAACGTGGGCCGCGACGTACAACAGCGCGAGCTCGCCGCTGCTCGTGGAGCTTATGCCGTGGGGATTGAAGGCGTCCGGGTCGGGTGGCCCGGGGCAGTCGGGTGAGCCCAATATGGCGGAGTTGTTGTCGGCAGCCGGTGCGCTGCCGTCTTCGCGTGGCCACACTTTCCACGGGCGCGCCTGCTGGTCGTCGCCGGTGGCGCCCGCCGTTGTCATGGCCGAAAGAAAACCGCCTCCCGGTACGGGGTCGCCCAGGCGCAGGTTGGATACCAGCACGACGCCGGACTTGCCCAGGAGTTCGATGTCCTCGGGGTTTTCAAAACCACAGACGGTACCGGGGGTACCGGCCATGTCGCAGGCGTCGCGCGGCGGCCCCGCGCAGCCGGCGGCCACGACGACCATCGCCACCGTTGCCAGGATCAATTTTCGCTGCGTTGCTCGCATGGTTATAATGGGTTTTTTCATAGCTTGTTTTCTCAGCCCATCTTTTCGCGCAGGAACTCGCCTATGCGGTCGATGGCTTTTTGTCCTTCGTCGAGCATGGCAGCCAGGGCCTGCCACACGTGGAACATTTCGTCCCACTGCTCCACGCACACTTCCACACCCGCCGCCCGGGCGTTGTCGGCCAGGCGCAGGGTGTCGTCGAGCAGGACCTCTTCGCTGCCCACCTGCAGCAGCAGCGGCGGCAGCCCGGCGAGCGAGGCGAACAGCGGCGAAGCCAGTGGGTTGCGGGGGTCGCCGTCTTCGCCGAGGTACCAGGTGGCAAACTGTCGCAGCTGGTCGCCGGTGAGCATGGGATCGGCCTCTTGCCTGCTGGTTATGGAGTCTCCGCTCACCGACAGGTCGGTCCAGGCCGACAGGCCGACGGCGGCGGCGGGCATGGGCAGCCCGGCTTCTCGCGCGGCCAGCAGCGTGGCGAGTGTGAGCCCGCCACCGGCCGAGTCGCCGGCAATTGCTATGCGGCCGGGGGCGATGGCCTGGTCGAGCAGTCGCGAGTAACAGGCCAGCGCGTCGTCGACGGCAGCCGGAAAACGATGCTCGGGGCCCAGCCGGTAGTCGATCAGCAATGCGCGGCAGCCGCAGGCTCGCGCCAGGCGCGACACCAGTTCGCGGTGGGTGTTGATCGAACCTACCGCGTAACCGCCGCCGTGCAGGTAGAGCAATACCCTGCTGTCGTCGCAGTCGGGGGTGCTGATCCACTCCACGGGCACCGGCCATCCGCTTTCAACCTGGGCGTTGACGTCGTCAGGCAGGGGAAAAGCACCGAGGCCAGCTTCCATGCCGCTGCGCATTTCTTCAACCGAAGTGGTGTTAAGGTCCACCATGTCCGCGAGCATCTTGAGGACCACCTTGAGTTGTTCACTTGCCACGGCGCAGCGTATATCCCCGCAGCCCACCCGAATCCAGAAGGGGGGTGTTGCGATGTTGGCGGCCCGCGGTTTCAATAGGGTCCCCGGGCGAGGGAAATCAGGAGACGCGACACATGGCAGACCAGGCACTTTCACTTTCCGACTGGCTCGAGGGCAGGGTAGCCGTCGGGCTCGACCCGGCGCTGGCTGGCCTGCTGGCCGACATCGCTCGGGCCTGCACGAAGATTTCCGAGGAGGTCAACCGGGCGGGGCTGGCCGACATCCAGGGATTGAGCGGCACCACCAACGTGCACGGAGAGGAGGTCAAGAAGCTCGACCTGTACTCCGACCAGCTCATCATTGACGCGCTCAGGCAGGCCGGCAGCGTGTGCGGCCTGGTGTCGGAAGAAGCCGAAGAAATCATCGCGCCGTCGGCCGCCGGCGAGCAGAGCGACTACGTTGCGCTGTTCGACCCCCTTGACGGATCATCGAACATCGACGTCAACATAAGCATAGGCACGATCTTCTCGGTGTTCAGGCGACTGGGTCCGCGCGGTTCGGCCGCCGTGCTGGAGGATTTTCTGCAACCCGGTAGCGCCCAGGCCGCCGCTGGTTATTTTGCCTACGGGCCGAGTACCATGCTGGTGTTGAGCACGGGTGATGGCGTGGACGGTTTTACGCTCGACCCGAGAAGCGGCGAGTACCTGCTCTCGCACCCGCGCATAAACACTCCCGCGCGGGGGAGCATTTACAGTTGCAACGAGGGCAACGCGTGGACCTGGGACCAGGCTACGCGAGACTACGTCGACTCGCTCAAGGATCCTGCGGGGGGCGAGGGGCGCCCCGGCTCGGGGCGCTACGTGGGGTCGCTGGTAGCCGACTTTCATCGCAACCTGCTCAAGGGAGGGATTTTTCTTTACCCGGCGGGTAGCAAGAAGCCCGGTGAAACGCCGGCGGGTAAACTGCGACTGATGTACGAGGCCAACCCCATGGCCATGCTGGCCGAGCAGGCCGGCGGCTCTGCCAGTGACGGCAGTACGCGTATCCTCGACCTCGTGCCGACCTCGGTACACCAACGCACTGCCCTGGCGGTGGGTAGCAGCGACAACATGGCCGAGTACCTGGCCGCGGTCGGCAACTGACGCTGGGGGCATACTGAGAAACGCCGTGGGCGTGGTGAGCAGCTGCTACCACGGGCGCTGATCATCGGCCCTGCTTGTCTTTCGCCGTTCGGGTTGCCCCCACCCGGCGGCGCGGGCAGTCTGGCTGCGGCTGCCGCAACGCGGTCGGCGGAAATATGACAAGGGCAGGTTTCTGGGCCATCGGGGGAGCGGAGATTGTTTTTCGTCGTGATGGCCACTGGTACGCCGACGGCGAAAAGATCAGCAACAAGCGCATTGCCCTCCTGTTTTCTCGTCACGTGGTCGCCGACGGCGAGGGTGGCTGGGTCGTTGATGTCGGTGTGGACCGCGCGTCGATCGTGGTCGAAGACACGCCGCTGGTAGTGGTGTCAGTGGACGGCGATCCCGACCAGGGGTTGTCGGTGCGCACCAACGACGGCGAGAGCAACGAACTCGACTATGGCTCGCTGTGCGTTGGCGATGACAACGTTCTCTACTGCCGGGTCGAACGCGGCAGCCGCGGCGTGATGCCCGCGCGCTTTCTACGACCGGCCTACTATCACCTCGCGGGGGCCATCAGCGACGCCGGTGGCGACCCGGTGTTGAGCTGCCGGGGGCAACAGTGGCCACTGGCCGCGTGCAAGGGCTGACCGTGCGCATAGTGTTGGTAGAGCCAGAGATTCCGCAGAACACCGGGAGCATAGCGCGGCTGTCCGCGGCTACGCGCACTCCGCTTGATCTTGTCGGACCGCTGGGATTCTCGCTCGACGATCGCTACCTGCGTCGCGCCGGTCTCGACTACTGGCCGCTGGTCGACCTGTCGGTACACGACGATTGGGCTGCCTGGGTCGACGATCATCCGCCGGGTCGCGTGATCGTCAACTCGGCCAGGCGCGGGCGTTGTTATGCCGAGCACGAGTTCGCCCGGGACGACCTGTTGTTGTTCGGGTCCGAGAGCAAGGGGCTGGGTGTCGAGCGCATCGACGCCCTGTCGGCGGCGGGTGCCGAGGTATTGACCATCCCGATCGCCGAGCCGGGGGTGCGCAGTCTTAATTTGGCCAATGCCGTTTCGGTGATATTGTACGAAGGGCTGCGGCAGTTGGGCAGCCTCGAAGTGAAGTCGTGAAGGGGTTGGAGAAGCGCTTGGGCGAGTACGCGGTGGTGGTCGCCGTGCTGCTGTTGGCCGCCGGCGGCTGCGAGCGGGCGCCCGAGCGGCCTGCGACCCTGGCCGTGATCGGGCTGGACGGTGGCACCTGGGACCTGCTTGATCCGTGGATACGCGAGGGCAAGCTGCCCAACCTGGCCGCCATCGCGGAACGCGGCTGTCGTGCACCCCTCGGCTCGATGAAGCCGAGCGTTTCTCCCGTCATCTGGACCACCGTGGCCACGGGTCTGATGCCCGAGGAGCACGGCATAACCTTTTTCCTGCGGACCCACGGGGGCGATTCGCCGCGGCCGGTGAACAGCGGCATGCGCACGGCTCCCGCGTTGTGGAACATGGCCTCGCGCTCGGGTGTCGATGTTGCGGTAATAGGCTGGTTCGTAAGCTGGCCAGCCGAAGCCTTGAACGGTCGCATCGTGAGCGATCGCGCGCACTACGGGCCAGGTGTAGAGGGTCGCACCTTTCCGGCCGGCTACCTGGCCGACCTCAAGCCGCCGGGGCCTGACGAGGTGACCGAGGCCATGCCGCGCTTCCTGACGGCCGACTACGATCCCAGTCGTATCGCCGCCGGTCGCGCGACTGACGCCGCCCCCGATGATCGCATTAACTTCCTGGTTTTCGATCGTTTTGTGCGCGCGTGGTCCCGCGATCGTTTTTATCTCGACGCTGCCCACCGCCTGCTCGACGACGGGGCGCCGCCCGAGCTGCTGTTGCTCTACCTGCGCGGTACCGACGACGTGCAACACGGTTTCTGGAAATTCATGCAGCCCGAGTTTTTTGAGGGTGTGACCGAGGAGCAGGTTCGCGACTTCGGGGGAACCATTGAGAACTACTGGCGCTGGGTAGACGAAGAGCTAGGAATATTTGTAGACCGCTTGCCTCCCGACAGCGCCTTGCTGCTGCTTTCCGACCACGGCGCCGGCCCGGCGGTGGGTGAGTTTGCCATCACCAAGCCCGACTACATGCATCTTTCGGGTGCCCACCGCGACACGGGAATAATCGTGGCGGCGGGCCCGGGCGTAAAACGTGGCTGCAAGGTCGAGGGTGCCACCGTGAAAGACATAGCGCCCACGGTGCTGGCCTGGATGGGCATGCCGGTGGGCCGCGACATGGTGGGCCGGGTGATAGATGACATGTTCGAGGCCGGCCCGGCCGTGGCCCGCGAGGCGGGCAGCGTGGCCACCTGGAAACGCGACGACACGGGGGATGACGCCCCCGGCGCCGATTCTACTGACCCGGGTGATACCGATGCCGACGAGAACGACCCCGCCCGCGACGACGTGCTGCGTCACCTTCGCTCCCTCGGCTACATCAACTGAGTAGAAACGGCGAAAAGGCAGCACGCCTGGTGTGCGGCAAGCTACCCGGTCTCCTTGCATGGGGTAGGGTGGTGGATATTCTGCGTAGGCCACAGGAGTCCACGATGAAAGTAGATTTTCCGTCCACCAGTTTTTTCGAAGCGCTCAAGGATCGCATGGCCCAGGAGCAGGACCGCTTCACCAAGCTGGGTTACTTTGACACTACCTTTGGTGTCACGGTCGTGGGACCGGGCGAACAGCGCCGCAACTACCTGCTCAACTTCGAGGTCTACGAGTGCATGGGCGCACGCGAGATAGACAACCTTGAAGGCGAGGATCCCGACTTCGTGCTCGAGGCCGACATCGCCCAGTGGCAGGACATGCTGCGCAACATCCAGTCCAACGGTGGCGCCGACACCGACCACGGCATCAACACGCTCACGCATTTTGGAGAGGGCATGAAAGTGATCTACGACGATCCTGAGCGACACGACAAGCTGTTCAGGTTTTCCGAGAGCATACAGGAGTACTTCGACCTGGCTGCCGACCTGCAGATCGAGTACGCGTCATGAGCTATCTCGCCACCAGTCATTTTCTCGACGACAACGAGTTTGTCGACAAGTACCTCTACAGCATGCGCACGGGCGAGCTCGACCTGTCATGGATGGACGCGGCCACCAAGGAAGTCCATTGCACGTCGGCCAACGAGCGACGTGGGCTTACGTTTCGCGACCTGGACGTCGACGGCTACGGTTTCTCCGACCTTCCCGAGGTCGTGCGCGAAAATCGCTGCTACGCGCCGCGCGGCGCCGAGATTCCCGACGGGGTTCCCGACATGCAGGCCGGCGTCAATCGCAGCTCGGACGTGTGGGCTTACAACGTGGAGGGCTACGTAGAGGAAGCCATGAGCCGGCAGTGGGACGCCACCACGGACATCGCCTGGACCGAACTGCAGGAGGCCGAGCTGCCCGAGGAAATAGGCAAGGCCTATGCCCAGCTGCTCACCTTTCTCACCGAGGTAGAAATGATCGCAACCGACGTGCCTGCCAAGTGGATGGGCCAGGTCAACGCCGACTTCATCGAGGTGAAGAACTTCATTGCCTTGCAGGCCATGGACGAGGCGCGCCACGCCGAGGTCTTTCGCAAGCGCGCGTTGTCGACCGGCTACGGGCTGATGCGCGCCAGCGTACAGAACGAATACAACCTCAAGTTTCTGCGCGACGCCGAGACCTTTTCGGAGGCATCGGTGACCCTGCACCTGCAGGCCGAGGGCAACGTGCTCACCCTGTTTCGCTTCAGCGAGTACATCAGCCCCACCGACGCCGACAAGAAAATGTTTCGCCTGGTGATGCAGGACGAGGCTCGCCACGTGGGCTACGGCATGCAACACCTGAAGTGGCTCATAAAACACAACCCCGAGTGCCGCGAAACCTTGCACGCCCATCTCGAGGAAGCCGAGAATTTTCTCTTCGGATCGATCTTTGCCAACGAGGTTTTCGAGCCTTTCGTCATCCTCTCGGGTAAGGGCCTGAAGAAGGAGAACATCGACAAGGGCTTGGTCATAACCGGCATGTTCCAGATGAGGCAGACCGAGGAATACTTCGAGCGGCTCGACAAGTGCGGGCTCACCGACCGCAGGGAACGCAGTCGTCTGCACGAAGTATACGAGTTGACCAAGCAGGGACTCGCCGCGCAGGGGGCTATCTGAAGTGGCCTACTTTGCCGATCGCCAGTACTTTGACGACCCCGAGACTATCAAGCGCGGCACGGAATTCGGCGAGGGCAAGCTGATACTCGACTGGTACGAGATCGAGAACGACCGGGTGCGCTGCACACCGTCGGACCCGAGGCGCGGATTGACCTACGAGGACTGCAGTAAGGGCGCCTATTCCTGGGACCTGCTGCCCGAGTTCGTGCGCCACAACTATTCGATGGCAGCGCGCGGCTCGGTGCTGGTACCCGGGCTGCCCGACATGGGCTATACCGAGAACCGTAAGTCGGACATCTGGGCGGACAACATTGGCGAATTATACGAGGAATCAAAATCTCGCCGCTGGGCCCCCGCGGTAGACATCGACTGGAAGGCGCTGGCGGCCACCGACTTCGACCCGGCGGTGACCGCCTCGATGTGCCAGCTGTGCACCACGTTGAGCGAAGTGTCGCTGGTGGGTATGGAGTTTCCTTCGCGCTGGGTCTACCTGGTCAACCAGGAGTTTCTCGAACTCAAAAGCCTGCTCTGTGCGCAGATGATGGACCAGGCCCGCGCGGTAGAGGTCTTTCGCAAGCGCGCGCTCAGTTCGGGCGGACTCAAGCGCGCGAGCGCCAACGTGCAGCAGGCCCTGAAGGAGCTGCTCATGGCCGACAATTACATCGAAGGCTCGATCGGCATCAACCTGCTGGTTGGCAGCCTGCTGCTCGGCGTTTACCGTGTCGCTGCCACGGCGTCGACCATCGACGCGCACTTGTTCCGGCGCTGTCAGCAGGACGCCGCGCGCCGGGTGGCCTATGGTATGGGCAACCTCGCCTACCATCTTGCCCATCGCGAAGGTCGGCAGGAAGTTCTCAACGAGTACCTCGACTTGGTGGAGCATTGCTTTGCGGGTATAGCCGGCGCTACCGAGATGCTGGAGCCGCTGATCGTGATCGCGGGCGGGGGCACGGAGCCTGGGCAGGTAGCAAGTGGCCGCGCCAGGGTCGCTTCGATTTACCGCGTGGTGGTCGATGAGTACCTCGGCCGCCTGGCCGCCGCCGGCCTCGAGCGCCGCGACCGCAGCCGCCTGCCCGCCTTCTTCGCCGCCGCCTAAGACTCTTTGACGGCGGCGAGCACTTCGTCGGCGTGGCCGGGAATCTTGATCTTGCGCCACTCGCGCAGCAGTCGGCCATCCTCGCCTACCAGGAAGGTGCTGCGTTCAATTCCCATCACCTGCTTGCCGTACATGTTCTTCTTCTTGAGGGTGTCCCAGCTGCGGCAGACTTTTTCGTCGGCGTCCGACAGCAGCTCAAAGGGGAAACCCTGTGCGGCCTTGAACTTTTCCTGCTTGGCGACCGTGTCTCGTGAAATGCCCAGGACAACTGCCCCGGCGCGCTTGAACTTCGCGTGCAAACCAGCGAAGTCCAGGCCTTCCTGCGTTCAACCGGGTGTCGCGGCGCGCGGGTAGAACCACAACACGACTTTTTTTCCGGCAAGATCGGCGAGCTTTATCTTCTGATCACCCGTGGCTTCAAGGTTGAAGGCGGGCAGCTTGTTGCCGACTTTTATGTTGGCAGGCTTCACGGGCTTGGCCGCTTTGGCGGACTTGGCAGTTGTCATTCCTCACTGACTGCCGCGCACGCGCTTCGCAGTCAATGCGGGGCGGGCTGCTGGTCGCCAGGCGCCCGGTGCCTATGCTCCCGGCGGGCCTCTCAGTCGAACACCGAATCGGGAAAGTCTACTACGCGGTCACCCAGGGTGAGCACGAGAAAACGATGCAGCTCGTCGGCCAGCTGTTGCGGCGCGACGGCCGGCCACCAGTGACCGGGAAGCGCAGTGTCGGAGAGTTTAGCAGTGGCCCGCGACGGAACAGCTGCCAGTTTCACGAGCGGGTCGTCATCTGCAGAGAACATCAGCGTGGGCACGTCTTCACCATCACCGCCGCCTTCAGCACTCGACTTACCGGGGCTGGCCGACATCAACGCGGCCAGCAGCCATTCGGGTTCCTCGCTCAACCAGCTGTTGGAGCGGGCAGTGTCAGCCACACCCGCGGGTGCCACGCCGAGATTTGCCTTGCCTGGTCGCCAGCGCTGCAGTCTTCCGCGCGAACGTTGCCAGCTCTCGCCCAGGACGGCGGGAGCGACAGACGAGAACAACACGGTGGCCATGGGTTGCACCCTGGCGGTCAGTTCCGCGGCGAGGTGAGCGCCCAGGTCGGCGCCGAAGACGATGACCCCGGCGTTGGTTTCGGCATCTTCGTTGTCGGCCGGCGCGTAGCCC
>DBZX01000006.1:21590-25392 GCA_002311335.1 bacterium UBP10_UBA1149 | reverse complement strand
CCGCGTAGCCCTGCCGGACGCGCCGGGCCAGCTGCTCGGCCACGCGGGCGGTCTGTTCCACCAGCCCATCGAGGCTCGTCGCCTCCGCGCTCTTGGGGTCGCCCGAAGCGCTGTCGCGCGGCAGCAGGTACAGCTCCCATCCACGGTGGGCCAGGCGGGTGGTAAGCGGTCGCCAGCATTCGAAGGACTGGAATAGCCCCGGCAACAGCAGTATCGGCGCGCGATAGCGGCCGGCTTCGGGGCTTTCATAATACAGTTCACATTCTGCAATCGTGGTGCGCGACACGCTACAGGTTTACGCTGCAATAGACGCGGATTCCACATCCGTGCATAAAAACCCCGCTGACCCGCCCGTATGGGTGCGATACAGCGTTGACGGCTTGCGCGGGCGCCGGTTATCTTGGTTCAGGTATGGCAGCTCACTGGCAGTTCATGGCTACGCCGTTTTCGTACTTCTCAGCGAAGATTCGTCCGCTGCTCAGGTATAAGAACGTCGACTACGAGGAGATCGCTCCCACGCCCGCCGTGTACCGCGAGGTCATACGGCCGGCCACCGGGTCGTACTTCATTCCGGTGCTGATCTCGGGTGACGACGTGTTGCAGGACACCCCGCGCATGATCGAGGCGCTCGAAGCCCTGCACCCCGAACCGGCCGTGCTACCCGCCGACCCGGTGCTGCGATTGGTGGCCGAGATAATCCAGGACTTTGCCGACGAGGCGATGATACTTCCGGCCATGCATTTTCGCTGGAGCTTTCCCGAGCAGCGCGCGTGGATCGAGCACGACTGGAGCGTGCGCACCGGCCCCGAGTCGGCGCGCATGGCCGAGCGCATGTCGTCATCGCTGCCACCGCTGGGCATAAGCGATCGTACGCGGCCCTTGATAGACGAGTGGTTCAACCGCTTGCTCGAGGTACTCGACTTTCACCTCGACGGCAGCCGGTTTCTCCTGGGCGACCGCCTGTCGCTCGCCGATCTTGCCATGGCCGGGCCCATGCACGCCCACCTGGGCCGCGACCCGGTGCCTGCCCGGCGCATGCGCGCGCACGCTCCGCTGGTGATGGCCTGGCTGGCCGAGATCAACGAGGCCGCGCCACCCGCCCCCTGGGCCAACGACTTTGAGCTCAAGGACAGTCTCGGCCCGTTGCTGTCGGAGATAGGGAGGGTGTTCGTACCCATGCAGCTGGTGGCGAGCGGTGCCGTCGCGGCCGAGATCGCCGACCTCGCCCCGGGCGAGCCCGTACCGCGGGTACTTGGCATGGCCGAGCAACCGGTACTGGGCGTGAGCGAGCAACGCTTGCTCAACAGCTACTCCGCCTGGCGACACGCGCGTACCGCCGAACGCTACAAGCGACTGGCCGATGATGATCGTGCGCGCGCCGACCAATTACTGCTTGCACACGGTTTACTGCCCTACCTGCTCGAAGCCCCCGAGCCTGCCCCGGTGATGGATGGCTTCGAGCTGCGTCGCGGCTGAGCGACGGTGGTAGGCCGCCGCCCGCGATCTTACCAGCGCAGGGCGGTCACGCCGGCCGAAAAACCGGCTGCGGCACCCACCATCAGCACGCGGCTGCCGGCGTCGAGGCGTTCCTGTTCGGCCGCCCTGGCGAGCGCCATTGGCATGCTCGCGGCGGCGGTGTTGCCGCAGTCGGTGAGCGTAAATACGGCGTCGTCCACAGTCCATCCAAAGCGGCAGCCGACGTTGGCGACCGCCGAAATGCTCACCTGGTGGGGCACGATGAGGTCCACATCGTCGGCTTGCCAGCCGGCGCGACCGAGCACGTCCTCTATCATGTCGGGCAGTACGCGGTAGGCCGCATCGTAGAGCGGGCGGGCCTGGCAGGTGAACCAGTTGCCGTCGCTCGCGCCGGGATAGCGTGACCCTCCGGAGCGTATGACCGCGGCCTCCCACATGTCACCCTCTGTTACGAAGGAACTGGCCAGCAGGCCGCGGCCGTCGCCCGCCGACGGCACCACGAGGGCAGCGCCGCCGCCGTCGCCCAGGGTTATTGAGCCGATGTATTCCAGCGGATCCACGGAGGCCTCGGCCAGGTGCCAGGGTATGAAGGGCGCAAGCGATTCGCCACAAGCCACGGCTACGCAGCCGAACTGACCGGTGGTGACCAGCGCGTCGGCCACCTGCAGTGCGCTGAGGAATCCGTTGCAGGCATTGCCTACGTCAAAGGCGGCTCCGCGTGCGCCCAGGCGTGACTGTACCATGTTGGCGGTGCAGGGTTCTATGCAGTCGGCGGTGGCCGACCCCACGATGATGCAGTCGATGTCATCGAGCGACCAGCGGCTGCCCTCCAACATGTCGAGCACAGCCAGCGCGGCGAGTTCTGATCCCGGGGTGCCGGGCTCCGCCACCCTGCGTGCTCGCACGCCGGTGATCTCTTCTATCCAGCCGGGCGGAGCTTCCACGCGCAGGCGGCGCTCTATGTCCACCGACAAAACTTCGCGTGGCGGCAGGTAGCTGCCCACCGCGGCTATGCGCGACGAGGGACAGCGCCGCGATGAGACCGCAGCGGGAGCCGTTACCTTCAAAGCCGCCGCCCCGGCTTCCATGTTTTTTGACCTGTCCAAGGGTTGTTCAATCACTGCGCAGAGCCTCCATCGTGTCTACCCGGGTGGCCGCCCGCGCCGGGCCCCAGGTTGCCAGTGTGGCTACAACGGCCGCCAGCAGGGCTGCCCGCGCCGTTGATTGCCAGGGAAAGTGCAATTCGAGTATCCAGCCGAGCAACCAGGTCCAGTGAAACTCCACCCACATCCAGGCCGACACCGCGCCCCCGAAGATACCCAGGCAGATGCCGGTGCTGATGAGCACCGCCGACTCGGCCATCACCGAGCGCGTGAGCAGCCGCGAATCGGCGCCGACCACTGACAGCAACGCGAATTCGCGCCGGCGGTCGTTTACGCTCGAGGCCAGCACATCGACGATGCCGGCGAAGGTGACGATGAGCATCAGCAGCTCGAGCGAACCCGCCAGCGCGAAGGCGCGGCGAACGTGGCTCGAGTGGTACTCGAGAAGCGACGATAACGACAGCACCTTGAGGTCTTCGCGGTCGCGGACCGCGTGTACCAGCGCAGCTCGCATGGCCGCCGGCTCGCGCGACGACGAGGTGTACACGTGCAGGCGGTTCACCGTGGGGTCGCGCCACTGCGCGGTGTAGAGGCGCGAGGCCAGTACTATGGCTCCCTGGTCCGAGGTGTAATCCACCACGATGCCCGCCACCGGTAGATCGAGCTCGCCTTCGGGCGTGTTCATCACGAGCTGTTGTCCGAACTCAACCCCGTGCAGGCGCGAAAAGTTTTCGGATACCAGCACCGCATCTCCCTTTCTCACGGCCGGAAGCGCATCGCTGGCCCTTCCCTCTACGAACCACGGCCCGTAGTGATCCACCGTGAAAAAACCGTCCGACAGGGCCAGCAGTCCTACCCGTGCCGCCCCGTAGTGGTAGCCCGAAACCAGGCGCAGTGTTTCTACCCGGTCGACGCCGGGCACGGCCTCCACCCGGGGCAGGATGGCCGAGTCGATGGGCTCTTCGAGCCATCCTCCGCGCGTGTGCCTCGACGAGACCGAGAAGTCGCCGTCCATGAAGGTGCCCACGTAGCCGACGATCGAACGCTCAAAGCTCAGGAACAGACCGGCAAAGGTAATGGTGGTGGCCAGGCTCAGGGCGAGCGCGGCCACGGCGACTGCCGATCGGCGCGAGCTGCGCGCCAGGCTCTCCGATGCCATGCGGCCAGCCAGTCCAAAGGTGCGCACCAGGGCGGGGCGCAGGCGCAGCGCGAGCCACGACACT
>DBZX01000006.1:4952-21585 GCA_002311335.1 bacterium UBP10_UBA1149 | reverse complement strand
GGGGGAGCCACGACACGGCCGGTACGCTAGCGAGTATGAAGGCCAGGAACCACGCGGTCGAGGCGATGTTGCCGAGCATGATGGAGCGAAATTTCACCTCGGCGGCGATGCAGGCAACCACCAGCGCCACCAGCACAGCGGCGGCCAGGGTAAAGTAACGTGACTGGCTGCCCTCGAGGGCTTCGCGTCCACTGGGGCGGTCGTCGAGGGCTTCAAGCGGGTGCAGTGAAGCGGCTTTCCACGCCGGAAGCAGTGCCGCCACCAGCGAGCACAGTGTGCCCAGGCCTATGGCCTTGAGCGCGACACCGGCGTCGAGTCCACTGGCCGTGATCTCGGCGCGTACCTGGAAAATCACTCCCATGGCTCCCGATAACTGGCCCGACAGCACGCGCGCCAACAGTGCGCCCACCAGGCAGCCGATAGTCGAGGCTACCACTCCGCAGGCAACAGCCTCGGCGGCGAACATCAACATGATCTCGCGCCTGAGCACGCCCACCGCGCGCAGCGTGCCAATAGCGCGTTGCCGCGAGACGACCGAGGCCGACACCGCGCTGTAGACGATGAACATGCCGGTGAGCAGGGCAAGCAGGCTGAGCGAGAAAACCATGACCTGGAAACTTGACACCGCGTTGGCAAAATAGTTTCCGCGTCCGTAGGGAGTCACCACCTCGGCCCTGTGGCCAACGGCCTCGCCGAGCAGGGCCCTGATGTCGGCCACACTGGCGCCCTCGAAGGGCACTATGTCTATCCTGTCCACCAACCTGTCGAGCGCGAGTAGTCTCTGCGCGGCCATGATGTCCATGACGAGGAAGTCTTCGCCCGTGGCGGCGAGCAGCCCGTCACCCGCGAGCAGGGCGGCCACCCGGAACTGCTGCCGACCAATGGCGCCGGACACCGTGACGGTGTCGCCCTCGGCCAGCGACAGGCGCCGGGCGGTCTGTTCGGGTAGCAGGGCTGCGCCCGGGTCTGCGAGTATTTCGAGTGGGTCGCCGCCGCCCACGATCGTGACCCCGTAAGTTTCTTCGGCGCGGGGGTTGGTGAAGTCGGTTGCGAACAGCCGCAGGCGGGTCGCGCTGTCGGCCATGGGCACCGAGGCGTCTATGACCGGTAGCGCGGCCTTGACTCCGGCGATGCCGCCCAGGTCGTAGGCCAGCTCGTCAGGCAGGCGCGAGTCGGTGCCCGGCGCCACCAGTTGCAGCTCGGCGCGGCCCGAGGCGTTTTTCATCGAGTCGCGGAACTGCTCGACCACCTCCCGGTTGAGTAGCTCGATGGCCGACACCATAGACACGCCCACCACTATGCCGCCGAGCATGAGCGCCGTACGACCGGGTTTCAGCCGAAGCTCGCGAAGAGAGACCAGTGTGAAAAGACGCAACACTGTTTCTTACTGCAGGGCCGTGGCGGCCTTGCCTCCGTTTTTGCCGCTGTTTTCTGCCACCGCGGGCCGCCCGTTGGTTTCGCCGTCGCCGCTGTCCCGAGGTTTCAGGTAGGTGTCCTCGCTCACCAACCCGTCCACCAGCCGTACCACGCGGTCGCAGTTGGCCGCCCACACGGGGTCGTGGGTGACCACCAGCATGGTGACACCCGTGCTGTCGTTGATGTCGCGCAGCAGGCTTATGATCTGGCGGCCGGCGGCCGAGTCGAGGTTGCCAGTGGGTTCGTCGGCCAGTACCAGTCTGGGCGAGATCACCAGCGCCCTGGCGATGGCCACGCGCTGCATTTCGCCGCCTGACATCTGCGGCGGACGATGCGTAGCGCGGTGGAGCAGGCCCACCATTTCGAGCGCCTTAGTGGTGCGATTCCTGCGCTCATCCGTGTTGACGGCGTCGAGCAACAGGGGCAGCTCCACGTTTTCGCGCGCGTCAAGATAGGGCAGCAGGTTGAAGAACTGGAAGACCACGCCCACCTCGCGCCTGCGCATGAGGGTGAGTTCCTCGGCGGTCATGCGCGAGACGTCGCGTGCGCCTATGCTCACCGAGCCCTGGTCGGCATCGACCAGGCCGGCGGCTATGTGCAGCAGGGTGCTCTTGCCCGAACCGCTCGGACCCATGATGCCGCAGAGCTGGCCGACCGGGATCTCGAGGTCTATGCCCTGGACAGCGCAGACCTGGTTATCGCCGGTGCCGAATGTCTTGTGGACGTTTTTAAAACGAATCATGGGTTAGTTCTCCCTGTTGATTGGTCGCGGATGGTGGTCGCAGCGGCCGTGACCATTTCTTCGACCAGCGTGTACTCCACGTGTTCGAGCCAGGACAGATCGGCCTTCACCCGCATCTCCAGTCCGTCCATCACCAGCCGGGTGACTGTGGCCTCAAAATCTATGCCATCCAGCTTCCTGCGCCGTCGTGCGACGCGGGCCAGGCGAGACATGTAGATGGCGCGTTGCTCGCGGACCAGGCGCTGTACTTTCAGGGGGTCGCGGTGGCGCAGGAACAAGAGGCGTAACGACAACTCGTCACGCAGCGGGCGGGGTTCGTCGGAGAGTGGCTGCAGCAGCCAGTCGTCGAGACTCTGCTCACCCTTGGTCGTGATGCGATAGACCTTGCGGTTGGGCCGGCCGATCTGCACCTGCTGTTCGCCGACCAGTTCGCCGCTGGTTTCGAGGTTGTCGAGCGCCCGGTAGAGTCGGCCGTAGTTTAGTTGCCAGAAATCCTCGCAGAGGGCCTCGAACTCGGTCTTGAGTTGGTAGCCGTGTACACCGGAGGTTCGTGCAGCCACGAGTCCGAGCAAAGCGAAGTTGAGATTACCCGCCGGTATTTTCATCGTCTCCCCTTGCCCCTCGTTTATCGAGCGGCTGGCTGGAGGTGGCGTCGGGGGAACCGCAGGTCAGAAGGGCGAATTTCAGAACGCGAACAAAAACACCACGTTTTACCACTTCGGGTCAATGCAAATCCGACACAAGCGGGAAAAAACTGTTTCGCCCGTGATATGCCCGCGCGAACTAGGCGCAGGCAGTGGTTAGAGCGCGGGCCGTGGCGCGCCGCGTCAAGAAAATAACTCGCTCAGTCGGCCAGCCAGTCGAGGCAGCCGCTGCGTTTGAGCAGGGGTGTGAGCATGGACTCGTCGTCGGCCTGCTCGGCCGCGTCGGCGTATTTCTGCTTGAGCACGGCCAGCGAACGCGCGTGGTACTTCTGTGTCTGCTGCACGAATGGTCGGCCGTTCAGTTCCACTTCGAACTTCTCGTCACCCCTGGCCAGGGCGACGGCGTTGGCCGTTGACCAGGGCAGGAACACGGCTGCCAGTTCTTTTGCGAGCAGGGGCTCGAGCGTGGCGGCCAACGCATCCCAGGTTTCGAACTTGCCCCCAACCTTCGGGGTGAGCATGCGCTCGCACCATGCAGTAACAGCCGGGCTGTTGTCGCGCAGCAGCCCACCGGCAGTCGGGTCGGTCAGGCATTGGTAGAGCTGTGGCGCGATGCCGAAGTCGGCCATGCAGGGACGGCCACCGAAAAGATAAGGCCGCTCAGCGAGGTGGGTTTCGAGCAGGGAAGTGAGCGTGGCAAAAGACTCTTCTATTATGGGCGCGGTGCCCTCGTTGCTGCCCACGAACGACAGCCTGGGCACCATGCGTTCTTTTATAACCGCCGCCAAGCCCGAGAGTGCCTCTTCGTTGGCACCCGGGCCCAGCATGTCGACGGCCAGGCGACCGGCGGCCGACTCCTGGTCGGCTTCACGCGACCAGCGGTAGTGAAACATGGGCTTGTTGACCCACTCGTCGCCGTATTCTTCGAGCAGTAGCGACACGAAGGCCGACACCGGGTCGGTCGGCTGCAGGGCCGGTTCGACAAAACGCTGTTCGAGTTTTTCGATGATCGGCGTTGAGTCCTGCATGGCCTCCTCGGTGGGGGACACTACCAGCGGAACCAGTGGGAGCCTGGCGTAGCTTTGGAATTCTTCCATGCGGTCCTGGCTGCGGATGATCCACTCGTGGGGGATCTGCTTGTAGTGAAAGTAAGCCCTGACCTTGAGCGAGTAGGGCGAAAGTTCGGATCCGTAGATGCGCCAGGCGGTTTCGTTGGTCATTCCCGAAGTTACCCCCCGGCCCAAGCTGAATAAAAGAGCGCGCAGCCCCTGTCGAAGCGGACGGCTGTGCTTGCTATGTTGCCGGCGTGTATCCGGTACTGTTCAGCCTGGGCCCGTTCACGGTCTACAGCTTCGGCGTGATGATGGCCGCCGGGTTCTACTTTGGCTCCATGGCCGCCGTAAGCGAGTTCCGCCCCNNCCCTGTACGCCGTCGACGTCCTCACCCGCGAGCGCGCGCACGCGGGGCGCCGTCGCGGTGGCGACGGCGATAAGATGTGGAACTATCTCGTGTGGGTGTTCCTGGCCGGCCTGCTGGGCTCGCGCCTGCTCTCGCTCACCAACGACCTGTCGGCCCTTGCCCGCAACCCGCTGCAGGCGTTGCTCTCGGGCGCGGGTTTCGTGTGGTACGGCGGGCTGATCGCCGGCGCGGCCGTGGCCTGGCTGCTGGCAAAACGCAACCGCTTCGATTTTATTACCGTGCTCGAGTGCTGCGCGCCGGCGCTTGCCCTCGGCCAGGCGCTGGGCAGGGTGGGTTGCCACGTGGCGGGCGACGGCGACTGGGGCAAGGTAACTACCGTGTCCTGGGGCGTGGCATACGAAAAAGCGATTATCGGCTGGCCGCACGCCCCGGGTGTGCTCGTGCACCCGACCCCACTGTACGAGTTTGCCGGCTACATGGCTGTTTTTGGCGTGTTGTGGGGGCTTCGTCGTCGCGACCTGCCCCGTGGCACGATGTTCGCGCTCTACTGCGTACTGGCCGGTTCTGTGCGCTTCGGGGTAGAGTTTCTGCGGGTAAACCCGCTCGCGGGACTGGGCCTGACCCAGGCCCAGTTCATCGCCGCGGCCATGGTAACGGGAGGCCTGGCCTGGCTTTTCTGGCGCAGGGGGGCGTTGCTGCGGGGCCTGGCCGCCCCGGCGGCGGTGGTAGTGCTGGCCCTGGGCTTGCTTGCCCTGCCGGCCTGCAACAGCAGGACGGGCCTGTCGCGTGGGCAGAAAGCTCCTGATTTCATGCTCTCGAGGCCCGATGGCGCCGTGCGCAAGCTGTCGGGCTACCGCGGCAGCACGGTGCTGCTCAACCTGTGGGCCACCTGGTGCCAGCCCTGCATAGAAGAGATGCCCCTGCTCAACGAGCTGGCCGTCGACTACAAGGACCGTGGCCTGCGCGTGGTGGGCCTGGCGGGCGACGACGACCCGGCGCGGGTTAAAGAATTTCTTGAGCGTAACCCCCTTGACTTCGAGATACTCTTGGACCCCGACGGTCAAGTAGGTACACTGTACGGTATAACCGGTTATCCGGAGACCTTCCTGATCGATCGTGAGGGACGTGTGCAGGGCAAGTACATTGGCCCGCTGCCCGCCGAGGGTGGGCGCCCAAGCGCAGAGCTCAGGAAGAGAATAGAAACCCTGCTGGGAGGCTGATCGTGGCAACGCGGTATCGGCTACGCGGCCGCCGGCAAGAGGGTGTGGTGTAGGTGGTGTTCGCAGGAACACCTGGAGAGGAAAGAGGAGGGGGCCGTACGCGGCCCTGGGTTTCAGATGATCCGGCTTAACAACATAGGTAAATCTTTTGAGGGGCGCCCTGGGCCCGCGGTCGACTCGGTTTCGCTGCACGTGGAGCCGGGAGAGTTCGTGCTGCTCACCGGCGCCAGCGGCGCGGGCAAGACCACGCTCATGCGCATACTGTTCGGTGATGAGATAGCCACCGAGGGTACGGGTGTTGTCAACGGTCGCAACCTTGACTGCATGGAGAGCGACGCGCTGGCGGCGCTGCGGCGCGAGATGGGACTGGTGTTCCAGGACTCCCGCCTGATCGATCGCCTGAGCGTGCGTGAGAACGTTGCCCTGGCAGCCGAGGTAGGTGGCGTTTCTTGTGCCGAGGCCCGTCGCAGGGCCGAAGACCTGCTGTGCATGATGGGCATGCAGGACTTCGGCGACATGCTGCCGTTGCATCTGGCCAGCGGCGAGCGACAGCGGGTGGCCCTGGCGCGCGCCCTGGTCAACGATCCGGTGCTGCTGCTCGCCGACGAACCCACCGGCAGCCTCGACCCCGACACCACGGCCGAGATCCTCGAGCTGCTGCAGGAAGTAAACCGTCGCGGCACCACCGTGCTGATGGCTACCCACGACATGGACGCGCTCGAGCAGCTTTCGTGTCGCATGCTCGTGATGGCCAATGGGCGCATAGTCGAAGATTGTCCGGATCCGAGCCGCGTTCAGTGAGCCGGAGACGACGCCAACTGCAACCAACCTCGTTTTTTATTCGTCGCGCCGTTGACAGCATTCTCGCTACCCCGGTCATAAGCAGCGTCACCATAACCTCTATCGCGGTCAGCGTGCTGCTGGCCGGTACCGTCCTGCTGGTGGGCAGCAACGTCTACCGAGTGGTCGCCGGCGCGGCCGCCTCGGGCGTCGACGTTTCGGTGTACCTCGCCAACGGGGTGAGCGAGGCCCGGGTGGTGGAACTCAAGAAGAGCTTTGCCGCCACCGAGGGCGTGGGCAGGGTGCAGTACATTTCGAAGGACGAGGCCTGGCAGTTCCTGGCGGCCAATCTCGTGGGCAGCGCCGAACTGCTCGACGGACTTGACGCCGAGGTGTTGCCCGCGTCGTTTGAGCTGGCGCTTGAGCAGGGGATCAGCGGCCCCGGGCTCGACTCCCTGCTCGAGTCGTGGTCGGCCATGCCCGAGATCGAAGACGTGCAGTACAATCGCCAGCTGGGTCAACGCTTGCGCGGCACCATGGGGCTGGTGCGCTGGGTGGCGTGGGCGCTGGGGGCGCTGGCGCTGGTGGCCTCCACCATCATCGTGGGCGCTACCTTCCAGCTCGCAGTGTTTACGCGCCGCGAAGAAATGGAGGTGCTCAGGCTCGTGGGCGCCGTGGGCACTGCCTACTGGGGACCATTGCTGCTGGCCGGCCTGCTCGAAGGGCTGCTGGGTTCGGCCGCGGCCGTGGCCATGCTGGCGCTGGTGTTCCGCCTGACCGCCGGGCCGCTGGCGGCCGAGCTCCCGCTGCTCGCCGGTGTGACTGCTTTTCTCACCCCGCTGCAATCTGTGACGCTGGTGGCCTGGGGAGCCGGCCTTGGGGTGGTCGGTAGCTGGCTGGGCATGCAGAGGTTCGCGGCCTGGAGCTCGGCGTCGCAGCGATGAAAGCCGGCGTAGCCCGGATGGTAAAGATTCTCACGGCCGTGCTTTGCCTGCTGTTGGTCGCCGGCATCGCGGGTGCGCGCGATGATATTGTCGACGATGGTGTTGTCGCCGCTGACGCTGATACGGCCGCCGCCGAGCTCAGCCAACCCGGCCCGCTGCTCGAAGAAATCCAGGATCTCGACGACACGCTGATTCGCACCAGCCGCAACTTTGACCGCATGCGCCAGGAGCAGGACAAGCTCTCTGGCGAGCGCGACGCCCTGGCCGCCGAGCTCGAGGGACTCGAGCAGCGCCGCGCCGGGGCCCGGCAGGTGCTAGAAAAACGCCTGGCCGGCATCTACCGTCGCGGTCGCCTGGGCAGCATGGGCTCGCTGCTGGGCATGGCGTCGGCCAACGATCCGCTGCGCATGACCCGCTACCTGGTGGCCGTGTCGAGGGCCGACCGCGGCGCGCTGCACGACTACGAGCAGGCGCGCGACGGATACCTCGAGGGATTGTCGCGTCTTGAGCAGGCCGGCCAACAACTGCAAGGCCGGGTGGAAGCGGCTCGCGCGGTCATGGACGAGAACGAGAGAGCGCGCGCGAAAAAAATCGTCCTCTTACGAGGACTCGAAAAACGTCTCGACGAACGCAGCCTTGCCGAGTCGGCCGTCTCGGCGGGTGGGCAGTCGGGCGACGCTGAGCGGCGCCCGCGAAAGAGAAGGAGCCATGGAGCGAATCCTCAAGCGCGAACGCGCAGGCAGCTCGGTACACCGCTCGTCGCTGCGCGCGAGGACAGGGCTGCGCAGCTTTTCGCGGCGACAGGGGAAGCTCGAGGTGCCCCTGTCGGGCAAATTGCTGCGGGTGTTCGGGCAGGAGGGGCGGCGACCGGGTACGACCAGCCAGGGGCTCGACGTGCTCGCGGTCTCCGACCGCGGGGTGAAGTCGGTGGCCCGTGGCGAGATAGTGTTCGCCGGGCCCTTTCCGGGAATGGGAAACACGGTGATCATAAGTCACGGCGACCGCTTTCACACTGTTTACGCGCGCCTGGGGGCCCTCGACCAGGAGGTGGGCGACGTCGTCAGCGCCGGCCAGCAGGTGGGCAGCGTTTCTGCGCTCACGCGCACCCTGCACTTCGAGCTCAGGCGCGAGGGCCAGACCACCGACCCGCTCAAGTGGTTTGCCCGCGGCCGCGGCGCCTTCACTCCCTGAAAAGGGGAGCCCCCCCCCTTTGGAAGCCTCGAAGCCCTTGGTATATACTCGATTGGTATGGCTTCACGCAGACAGCCCGCGACTACAAAAGCCCGCTTTTTACAGGCCCTGGCTGGTAAAAAACTGGCATTTCTCGCTGTCGCGGTGGCGGTTTGTACGGTGGTTGCCCTGCATCCCGCCACGGGCCGCGTGGCCAACGCCGCCCGCAAGGGCTACGAGCAGCTTGAGTCCTTTGCCCGTATAATCTCGATCGTGCAGAAGAACTACGTCGACGACGTAGAGACCGACGCCCTGATCGAGGGCGCGATCAACGGCGTGATGTCGGCCCTCGACCCGCACTCTGCCTACCTCACCCCCGACCTCTACAACGAGTTACGTATAGACACGCGCGGCAGGTTCGGTGGCCTGGGCATCGAGATCACCATGCGCGATGACGTACTCACCATCATCACCCCGCTCGAGGACACGCCCGCGTTTCATGCCGGCGCCAAGCCCGGCGATCGCATAATCGCCATCGACGGCCAGTTGACCAAGGGTATGTCGTTGATGAAGGCGGTCTCGCTCATGCGCGGCCCCAAGGGCACCGACGTCACGCTGACCGTGGCCAGGGAGTCCCAGGTCGAGCTGGTGAGCATGACCATCACCCGCGCGGTGATCAAGGTGGCCAGCGTCAAGGATATCGACCTGCGCGAAGGTGATTACGGCTACGTAAAGCTCGCCCAGTTCCAGGAGGGTACCAGCCGCGAGTTGCGCAAGGCTCTCGATGAGTTGCGCGACCAGACCGACGACGGCGTGCTCGACGGACTCGTACTCGACCTGCGCAACAATCCCGGTGGCTTGCTCGACCAGGCGGTATCGGTGTCCGATGCCTTTCTCGACGCCGGGCTGATCGTTTACACCGACGGGCGCGTACAGACCCAGAACCAGCGCTTTTACGCGTCGGCCGAGTCAACCGAGCCGGCTTACCCCATGGTGGTGTTGGTCAACCGGGGCTCGGCGTCGGCCAGCGAGATCGTGGCCGGGGCGCTGCAGGATCACAACCGCGCCGTGGTGGTGGGCACCACCACCTTCGGCAAGGGCTCGGTGCAGACGATACTGCCGCTGGGAGACGACGCGGCCCTGCGGCTCACCACGGCTCGTTACTTCACTCCTTCAGGCCGATCGATTCACGGCACGGGCATAACGCCCGATGTTGAAGAAGAGGCGCTTGACCAGGGAGCCCACGAAGGCGTCGAGGACGGTCCCGGTTCTTCGGATGGCGATTCTTCCGGAGAAGATTCCCCTGGCACGGATTCATCGGACGCGGTCTCGTCGCACGACGCATCGACCGACCGGCAACTGCAGCGGGCCTTCGACCTGCTGCGCACCTGGAAGGTGTTTTCCAAGGTCGCCAGTTTCAGCGACGGGCCGGCAGCGCCGGCGGTTCCCTGATCGCTGACTCGTGGCGCAACAGGGCACACTCGATAACAGTGTAACGGTGAGCGAACTGCTCGCCGAGCTGGGGCAGACCCTCGAGGCCGGGTTTTCAAGCGTGGTACTCAGCGGTGAGCTGTTGTCGTTCAAGCAGCCGGCGAGCGGTCACAACTACTTCACCATGGGTGATGGGAAGGCCGCGATCGATTGCGTCATGTGGCGCAGCGCGGTCCAGAAGCTCAGCTTTGAACCCGAGGCCGGCGACGAAGTGGTCTGTCGCGGCAGCGTATCGGTTTACCCCAAGCAGGGTCGCATGCAGTTCTACGCTCGCTCGATGCATCCGGCAGGCGAGGGTGCGGCGCGACGGGCGCTGGAAAAACTCCGTCACAAATTGCAGGAAGAAGGCCTGTTCGACGACGATCGTAAGCGCGAGCTGCCCTTCCTGCCGCGCACGATTGGCGTAGTTACCTCGCGATCGGGCGCGGCGTTGCACGACATACTGGTGACCCTGCGCAGGCGTTACGCTGGCGCGCGCGTGGTCATACGCGCGGCCACCGTACAGGGGCCGGGTGCGCCGGCCGATCTCTGCCTCGCCATGTCCGAGCTCGCCGAATTCGGCGCTTGCGACGTGGTCATACTGGGGCGCGGTGGCGGGGCGAGCGAAGATCTTGCCGCGTTCAACGATGAGAAACTCGTGCGCGCCGTCGCGGCTTTTCCGGCACCGGTGGTTTCGGCCGTGGGCCACGAGACCGACTTCAGCCTTTGCGACTTCGCGGCCGACCGGCGCGCGGCGACGCCCACCGCCGCTGCCGAACTGGTGGTGCCCGTGTACAGCGATCTTTTGGCTGATCTCGACCAGCGCAGTTTGCGCCTGAGGTCGGCGATGCAACGCAGGGTCGAGTCGGAGGGCTATCGCTTGCGCGCGGCCAGGGCCGGGCTCAAGGATCCAGCCCTGCGAGTGGCCGAGGGTCGCCAACGAAGCGATGAACTGGGCGTGGCGTTGGAAAGGGCACTCACGGGTCGGGTATCGCAAGCCCGCGAGCAATTGACTGGCCTGGCCTCAAGCCTGGCGCTGGTCGGTCCGGGGCAGCGTATGCTGCCGCGCTGCCGGAGCGCTACCGAGAGCGTGACGGTGGCCTTGCGCAGCGCGCTGACGCGGCGATACCAGCTGGCCGGCAACGCGCTGGCCACTGCCGAGTCGAGGCTGGCGGCGCTCAGCCCGCTGGCGGTACTCGAACGCGGTTACTGTGTTGCAACCGACTCGTCGGGAGCTGCACTTACGGTGGCGTCGCAAGCGGTGCCCGGAGATAACCTGGACCTGCGCCTGCACCGCGGTGCACTCAGAGCGCAGGTGCTGCTGACAACGGAGGATGAATGAAAATTTCTCTCAAGCGTAATCGTTTCGCCGGGCTTCATATGCCGGCACTCGCGCCACCCCTGGCAACCGTGGCCCTGCTGGCAGTGGCGTTTCTGTTGCTGCCGTCGCGCGCGCCCGCCATGTCTGTTGGCGAGCTGGTCTTCGACCCGGCCGAACCGCGCCCGGGCGACATAGTGCGCGTGGTCACGAGGCTCCCCATGAAGGTGCACGCCGGCACGCTTACCGTGGAGGGTCGCACCTTCAAGGGATTTGAGACCGGCGGCTTGATGACCACTTACATAGGCATAGACCTGGGAGTGAGACCGGGTCTCAAAGACGTGCGCTGGCGCATGGGTGCCGAGACAGGCGCTTACGGCGTGAGGGTGGTCGACAGGGAGTTCGGCAAGGAGTCGCTCAAGGTGGCGTCGAGCTACACCGACCTCGACCCCAAGACCATAAAGCGGGTCACCGCAGAGAAGATCCGGCTCGATAAGCTCTGGAAGCAATCCACGGAGGAGAGGTACTGGTCAAAATCTTTCGTGCGGCCCGCGGTTGGCCCGGGCGGTTCGCCTTTTGGCCTGCGCAGGTTTTTTAACGGCCAGGCCCGCAGCCCCCATTCCGGCATAGACATCAAGGCCAACCGTGGCTCGGAGGTCTATGCTTCGAACTCGGGCATGGTCGTAGTGGCCGACGATCTTTTCTTTACCGGCAACACCGTGGTCATCGATCACGGCCTGGGCCTTTACACGATCTATGCGCACCTCTCGAAGATCGAGGTCGAAGAGGGGGTGATGGTGGAGCGCGCGCAGTTGCTCGGGCTGGTGGGTGCCACCGGGCGGGTGACCGGGCCGCACCTGCACTGGGCTGCAAAGCTGGGTGGCGCACGGGTGGACCCGCTGGGCCTGCCCGGCCTGGTATTTTGAGCGGGCGCGACGATGAGTTACCCGCTGCTTGCCTTCGAGAAGTCTGACGATCCCGAGGGGGAGTGGATGAGTATGGGCCTGCGCATGAAGCTCGATCTCGCGGGCTTGCGCATCTCGTTGGCCGACTGGCAGGCGCTGGAGCCCGACGACAGGACGGCGCTCAACGACGCGCCTGCCGAAGCCCAGGCCGAGGTCGAGTCTTTTGCGGTGCTGCTCAAGCGGGCCATGCAGAGCGCGAGCAGGACTTGCGAAACCATGACAGCCGAACGTGCGGGTGCCGCCGTGAACTGGAAAGACAGCTGTGACGAGCCTGTCGAGGTGACGAGAATGAAGGCCGACACGCAGTCGGTGCCGCCTTGGCAGGGGCTCGATCGTTTCGGGCGCTACGTTCTTTATTCGCTCGCGTCCCGTGGGCGCAGAGAAAAATTTGACTGGGCTGCGCGAGAGTTGGCTGCGCGAGAGCGAGACAACCGGTGAAGGGCGTAGACGGATTGTTACTCGCCGGCGGCCGGTCGCAAAGGTTTGGTGGCGACAAGAGGGTGGCCCGGTTGAACGGAGAGCCGCTGTGGGCCATCACGCTGGGCAAGCTGAGACGGGTGGCAGGTGGTCGCGTGATGGTAGCGGACGGTGGTGGCCCGGCCCTGTACAGGCACGGCTCGCGGGTTGAGAAAGTACCCGACGCCGTGATCGGTGGCGGCCCGCTGGCGGCGTTGGTTGCCGGGCTGCAGCGCAGCAGCAGCGGCCTGGTCGTGCTGGCCTGCGACCTGCCCTGGATCAGCAGCTCGGTGCTGGAGGGAGTGGCGCGCACGGGGCTGGCCTGCGGGCTTCCGGTGGCACCGCGCGGGCCGCGGGGCTGGGAGCCGCTGGCGGCCTGGTACCCGGTGTCGGTCTTGCCCCTGGCGCTGGCGCTGCTGGGCGGTGGCTGCGCCTCGCCGCAGCGCCTGTTGGACAAGTCCGGTGCGCTGGCACTTGACTGGCCGGTGCGCCGGCAGTTTCGTAACGTGAACCGGCCGGGTGACCTTCCCGCCGCATAGTAATAAGGAGAGCCGCGTAACAATGCAGACTGAGATCGCGCCCATTGGGACTGATGCCAGCTAAGAAAAAAGAAACGACGAACAACGGGGGGCCGAGCTTCGAAGAGGCCATGGCCGAGCTCGAAGAAACCGTGCGCAAACTCGACGAGGGAGACGTGCCCCTGGAGGAGTCGCTGGCGGCTTTCGAAAAAGGCGTGGCGCTGGTGCGATTGCTGCACGGTCGCCTTGATGCCGTCCAGGAAAAGATCGACGAACTCACCCGCGCTGCCGACGGCAGCCTGTCAACGAAGAGCTTCGAGGGTGAAGACGACGGCTGAGTCGGCCAACCCGGCCAGTGCTGTCGAGGCCCAGGTGGAGGAGTTGTCCTCTCGCCTCGAATCAAGTCTCGCGGAGGCGCTTCCCGGGCTAAGCGGGACCGGTGTCGCGGATACTGCTGCGCCCAGTCGCGATTTTGGAGTCGACCGTCTCGTTGAGTCCATGCGTTACAGCCTGCAGACGCCGGGCAAGCGCGTGCGCCCGCTGTTGTTGCTCGCCGCCGCCCGTGGATTGGGAACATCCCTTGAGAGCGCGCTCCCTTTCGCTACCGCGCTCGAGATGATCCACGCATACTCGCTGATCCACGACGACCTGCCGGCCATGGATGACGACGAGTTGAGGCGCGGTCAACCTACCAACCACGTGTTGTTCGGCGACGGCATGGCCACGCTGGCGGGCGATGGCTTGTTGACCGAGGCTTTCTGTTTGCTGATGGCTTGCGGTGCCGACCCCGTGCTGACCCTGCGAATTGCGGGTGAGTTTGCGCGGGCGGCGGGCGTGCAGGGCATGGTTGGGGGGCAGGCTGCCGACCTCATGGCCGAGGGCCTGCAAAGTGGCGACGATGACTGTGCTTCTGCCGCGGGTGGCGACACACGCGGCGACAGGGCTGAACTGCTGCGCGCGATTCACCGCCGCAAAACCGGCGAGCTTCTCCAGGTCTCGGCGGTCGCCGGGGCCCTGCTGGCCGGTGCCGATTCGGCACAACTTGCTGCTGTCGATGACTTTGGCTTCCACTTCGGCCTCGCCTTTCAGATCGCCGACGACGTAAAAGACGAACTGCTCGATACCGCGGCCACCGGCAAGCGGGCCGGGGGCGACCGCGCGCGTGGTAAGCTCACCTACCCGGCCGTGCACGGCGTGGCTCGTTCGCTTGAGCTCGGTCGCGCCGAACTGACCGCGGCCCTGGCCCGGCTCGCGCCACTTGGCCCGGCCGGCGAGCTTTTGCAGCATATTGCCAACAGCAGTGTCGTACCCGTTTTTGAACGGGCGGCAGACTGACGTGGCAGCTGCTGGTTCTGCTGGCGGCCGACTGCGCGCCGACCTCCTGCTGGTGGAGCAGGGCCTGGCTGCCGACAGCGACGAGGCCGCGCGTTTGATCATGGCCGGCCAGGCCTGGGCGGGCACCGAGCGGCTGGACAAACCGGGCCAATTGCTGGCCGCCGACCTGGAGCTCAGGGTGGAGCGGGGCAGCGACTGGGCCTCGCGCGGCGCCCTCAAGCTTTCCCACGCACTGGAAGTTTTTGACCTCGAGGTCACTGACCGCGTGTGTCTTGACGCCGGCGCCTCCTCGGGGGGCTTTACCGACTGCCTGCTGCGCGCTGGTGCCAGCAGGGTGTACGCCGTCGACGTGGGTTACGGGCAACTCGACTGGCGCTTGCGCGGAGACCCGCGAGTGGTGGTCATGGAACGCTGCAACGTGCGTGCTGTCGATCGCGAGCAACTCAGTCCACCGCCCACGCTGCTCGTGGCCGACCTGTCGTTCGTGTCGCTTACCACCTTGCTCGAAAAACTCTCTGCCCTGGCTGGGCCCGCCGGGGAGCTGTTGCTGCTGGTGAAGCCGCAGTTCGAGACCACGCGCGACAAACTCGAAGGCGGCATCCTGCGCGATGACGCCGAGCGCGGGTTGGTGGTCCAAAGGGTAGTGTCGCGCGCGCGCGAGCTGGGGCTGACAGAGAGGGGGCAGACCGAAAGCCCGATCACCGGCGCGGGTGGCAACCGCGAGTTGCTGTTGCATTTTGCCGTCGGGGCCGACGCTTTCGGGTGAACCCGGCCAGCGCCGCCAGCGGAAACTCGGCCAGTACCAGTCGATTGCGCTGTTGCCGATGGCCTTGTTTATTGACTTCCGCCCAGCCCGGGCCTAAGCTGCCGTACTGGAAGGATAATCGATGGCACGAATTACTATAGAAGACTGTCTCAAGAAGGTTCCCAACCGCTTTGAACTGGCCGCCCTGGCCGTCAAGCGCGCCAAGATGCTGCTGCGTGGGTCGCGGCCCTTGATAGAGACGGACAACAAGGAAGTTGTTACGGCCCTGCGAGAAATTGCGTCGGGCGAAGTCCTCCTGTCGCGCAAGGACGATCCCCTCGCCATCGGAGACGATGCTGCTTGAAGAAGGCTGCCTGAAAAGAGTTGTCTCAGGAGCGCTCGTTTGAGAGCGCCGGTTGGATGAAAGACTCCGGCAAAACAGGCCGTAGAGGCCGCGGCAGCAACACCGGCAGACCTGACAGCGGCGCGCCCGACATTCCTGATTCCAAGCACACCGCTGCAGAAGACGCCGATGCGGAAACGATCGGCGCGAAAGATATCGACTCGCTTGAACTCGATCCGCTGGAGCTCGAGGCCGTCGTTCTTGATCCGCCCCACGCCCACCGATCTGACGGCGACACGGTCGAAGTAGACGCGGCTGAAGTCGAAGTCGTAGACGAGCCGGAGACTTCAAAGAAGGCTAGCAAACCGGCCCCCGCCCCCGAGGTAATAGAGCTGGCCGACAGCGGCGCGCTAACCCGGCGCGATTCACTGCAGGTCTACATGGCCGAGATGCGTCGCTACCCGGTGCTTTCGCCCGAGGAGGAGCACGAGCTGGCGGTACGCTTTCACGAAACCGGCGACGAGGAGGCCGCCTACCGCCTGGTCACGTCCAACCTGAGGTTCGTGGTCAAGGTGGCGCGCGAGTATCAACGCGCTGTGCACAACCTTCTCGACCTCATACAGGAGGGCAACGTCGGCCTGCTCGAAGCCGTGCGCAGGTTTGATCCTCACCGCGGTGTTCGCCTGCCGAGCTACGCGGTGTGGTGGATACGCGCTTACGTGATCCGCTACGTCATGAACAATTTCCGCATGGTCAAGGTGGGCACCACCCAGGCCCAGCGCCGCTTGTTCTTTAACCTGCAGAAGGAAAAAGCCCGGCTCGAAGCCAGTGGGTTTACGCCCACCACGGTGCAACTGGCCGAGAACCTCGGTGTGCGCGAACGTGACGTCGAGGAAATGCAGCTGCGCATGGCGATATCGGCCGAGGTTTCTGCCGACGCTCCGGTGGGCATAGACACCGAGACCCGCGTGCTCGATCTCCTCCCGAGCGAAGCCAACGTTGAAGAAGACGTCGCCGATTCAGAGTTTTTTTCGCTGATGAAGCGGCAGCTCGATCTTTTCAGCGAAACTCTGTCGGGGCGAGACGAGCAGATCTGGCGCGAGCGCCTGTTATCCGAAGACCCCATAACTCTTGCCGAACTGGGCGCA
>DBZX01000006.1:1445-4835 GCA_002311335.1 bacterium UBP10_UBA1149 | reverse complement strand
GTGAGCCGCGAGAGGGTGAGGCAGGTGGAGGCCGCGCTCAAGAAAAAACTACGCGAGTTTCTCGTCGACGCGTTGGGCGAGCAACCGCCGTTGCTCGAAGATAGCCGCGGTTGACCCGGCGTGTTAGGGTTGCAGGCAGGGTGACAGCACTACGGTGACAGCAGTACGTAATCCAAGCACCGCCGCGATGGTGGTCATCGGCAACGAGATCCTTTCGGGCAAGGTCGTAGACGGCAACTCCGGCTTGCTCGCGCGCGAACTGCGCGAGCTCGGCGTGTCGCTCGACCGCGTGGTCGTCATTCCCGACGACACCGAGACCATCGCCGACACCGTGGCGCGTTACTCGGCCGAGTTCGATGTCGTGTTCACATCGGGCGGGGTGGGCCCGACCCACGACGACATCACCATTGGCGCGGTGGCCATCGCTTTTGATCGCGAGGTGGTGATACACCCCGAGCTGAGGCGGCTCCTCGATGGCTGGATAGATGGCGACCTCACGCCCGCTCACCTGAAGATGGCCGAGGTGCCCGCGGGCGCCGAACTCGTGGCGGACGAACACTTCAGGTTTCCGACCGTGATGATCGAGAACGTGTACGTGCTGCCGGGCATACCCGAGATTTTCAAGGCCAAGGTCGCTGGCTTGCGCGATCGCCTGCGCGGGCAGCCCTGGTACCTGAGGCAGATTTACGTGAGCAGTGACGAGGCGGCCATTGCGCCTTCTCTCGACGCCACGCTCGAAGCTTTTTCCGAGCTCCTGCTGGGCAGCTACCCGCGCCTGGATCGCAGTGAGTACTCGGTCAAGCTCACGCTCGAATCCCGCGACGAACAGTACGTGGACGCGGCCCTCGACGATCTCGTGGGGCGACTGCCCGCGGGCTCGGTCCTGCGCGTGGAGCGCTGACTCCCTCCTCTTGTCAACCGAGCGAGCCTGCTATAGGTTTTCGGGTGTCATTATCGACCGGGGCGGGCATGAGTATCCGCCCGCCGGGTAAGAGAACATTACAGGGGTTATATAAGATGCGGTATTTCAGGACGAATAATTTCAGGGCGGGTATGGTCGCTGTCTGCGTGACCGCGTTTCTCGGCCTTTCGGGTTGCGACGCCATCATGGGCCTTCTCAACACGGGCAAGGCAGCCAGGCAGTGGGAAGGCGACATAAAAGAGATCGCGTTTTCCGAGCTTAAGAAGGACGGCAAGGTCTTTACCATCGAGCTGCACTCGCGCATCGACGCACCGGCCGACAAGATCTGGGAGTCGATGAAGAACCCCGGGCGGCTCGCCGAGACCAGCGAGCAGTACAAGAAGAGCGAAGTGCTGGTCGACGAGGGCAACCGCAAGGAGGTCGAGGTGCACATGCTGGCCCTGGGTAACCTGCAGATGCTCAAGCTGGAGATGATCTATGACGACGCCAACAAGGTCATGCATCTGAAGACCCTGGAGTCGGCCATGGTCGACATCGACGCCACTTACTCGCTCGAGCCTTCGCCCGACGGCAGCAAGACCATGTACGTGTACAAGGCGATACAGACCGACAAGATCCAGCTGCCCATCGGCACCGGTGTACAGGAAAGCGCCATCAAGGAGAGCTTTGTGAACCAGGTGCGCGCCATCAAGTCGCAACTGGGCGCGGGCTGAAAGCGTAAGCGCCGCCTGTTGTCGCGTTGGCGGCACCTGGCCGCGGTAAGTTGAAGTAGTGGCCAGGGTTCGAAGCGTGGAGTTCGCGGCCGAGGCCAATTCGGCGGCCGCGCTGCCGCGGGCGGTCGGCCCCGAGGTGGCCGTCGCCGGTCGATCCAACGTCGGCAAGTCCTCGCTCATAAACAGCCTGCTGGGACGCCGGCGACTTGCCCGTACCAGTCGCACCCCGGGCTGCACCCGCGGCCTGATCTTCTACGCCATCAACGAACGCCTGCGCTTGGTCGACCTGCCCGGCTTTGGTTACGCCAAGCGGTCGCGTAGTGAGCGCGCGGAGTGGAAAAAACTCGTTGAGGGCTACCTGTCCGACCGCGAAGAGCTCGTGGCGGTGCTCATACTCATAGACGTCAGGCGCGGCCCACAGACCGAGGAAGTAGAGCTGGGCGCGTTTCTAGACGAGGCCGGCGTACCGTGGCTGTGGGTGCTGACCAAGTGCGACAAGTTGTCGCGGGCCAAAACGCAGACGGCCATTCGCGAGATTTCTGCGCAGACCGGCGACGTGCCGGTGTATGCTACCTCGTCGAACACGGGTGCGGGCGTAAAGGAACTCTGGGCCTGCATAGACGAAGCCTGGCAGACGGCCCTTGGCAGCGAGGACCAGCCGCGGTGAAAGATCTGCTGGCGCTGGCCAGGCCCGCGCAGTGGACAAAAAACGTCTTCGTGTACGCGCCCCTGCTGTTCTCGGGTAGGCTCTTCGAGCGCGAGGGTTTCAGCAACGCGTGCGTCGCGCTGCTGTGTTTCTGCGCGGCGTCGAGCGCAGCCTACGTCTTCAACGACTTTGTCGACCGCGAACGCGACCGACTGCACCCGCTCAAGTGTGACCGTCCGCTGGCAGCCGGGCGCGTGGGAACACCCGCGGCTTGCGCGTTAACCGTCGTGTTGGTGCTGGTGGCCGCGGGGGGTGGCTTGCTGCTCGGCGCTCGTTTTACCTTGGTGGTCGCCGTGTTTCTCGGCCTGCAGCTGCTGTACAGCTCGTGGCTCAAGCACGTCCCGGTGGTCGACGTGGTGGCCATCGCCACCGGCTTCTGCTTGCGCGCGGCGGCGGGTGTGGTGGCCGTCAACGCTCGCATGTCGGCGTGGCTGTTCGTGTGCACCTTTTTTCTTGCGCTCTTTCTCGCCCTCGCCAAGCGCAGGCACGAGGTCACGCTGCTGGCCGCCAGCGCCACCGGTCACCGCGAGGTGCTGGGGCGCTATGACCCCGAGCTGCTCGACCAGCTGGTCACCATTTCGGGCGTGTTGACCATGTTTGTCTATACCCTGTACACGCTGAGCCCTGCGGTGGCTGCCAACCTGGGTACGGAGCGCATGTACCTCACCATTCCCTTTGTGGTCTTCGGGGTTTTCCGATACCTGTTCCTGGTTTACGGCAGGCAGCAGGGCGGCTCGCCCACCGATGTACTGCTGGGAGATCTCCCGCTGCAGGCGGGCATAGCGCTGTGGGCGGCAACTGTAGTGCTGCTGCTGTATAGTCAGCTGGCGGCCGGGGCGGGAGGATAGCCGGCCGGCCGGGTCTGAGAATATGAGCACAAGTGTAGTCGGCATAGTAAGAACCAGCCCAGAGACGGTGCTGGATGACTACCGCCGCGTGATGGAGGCGGCCGACTACCGTTCGGAGCTTTCCGACCAGGTGGACACCCTGCTCAAGCTCAACTTGTCGTGGACCAGGTATTTCCCGGCCTGTTCGAGCCAGCCCTGGCA
>DBZX01000006.1:974-1379 GCA_002311335.1 bacterium UBP10_UBA1149 | reverse complement strand
GGCCTGTTCGAGCCAGCCCTGGCAGCTCGAGGGGGTCCTGCGCACCATGCTGGGCGACGGTTTTGCCCCCGAGAGGCTGCTGCCGGTCGAAAATCGCACCGTTGTCACCGACCCCCTGAAGGGTTGTCGCAACAACCTCTGGCAGGGGGTGCTCGACCATTACGATCTGCCGTTCATCCCGCTCACCGACGTGGAGTGGAAGACCCACCGTTTTGAGCGCCCGCTGTTGAAGCTCAACGATATATTTCCTGATGGCATAGAGATACCGGCCATGTACGAGGGCCGGCAGGTACTGCACCTGCCCACCGTCAAGACGCACGGACACTCCACGACCACCGGGGCCATAAAGAATTCGTTCGGTGGCCTGCTCAAGGAGGTGCGCCACTACGCTCACAAGCACATCCA
>DBZX01000006.1:370-815 GCA_002311335.1 bacterium UBP10_UBA1149 | reverse complement strand
GCGGTCGCGGCAAAGATAATGGGTTTCGATCCGATGGAGATTCCTTACCTGGCCATGTGCCACGAGCGCGAGCTGGGTTGCGCCGATGTATCCAGGATTGATATTGTCGGCGACGAGCTGCGGGAGTTTAACCCGAGCTTCACCACGCGGCGGAGCCTGGTGATCTGGGGTGACCAGATGCTCAGGCGCGGACCGTTGCGCTTTCTTGAAAAGGCCGCGCTGCATTCGCCGTTGATGGCCTGGGCACCGTTCGCGTCCAACGTCTACCACGACTTCATGTGGTACCCCACGATAGGGCGCCGGCGCATACGCGAATTTGAGCAGACGCCATGGGGCCAGATGTTTGATCGCTACCGGCGGCCGGTCAGGGCGCCGGGCGCGCAAGATGGGGAGACTGGCGATGCTGGTTGATTCGGTACTCAAGATTTTCGGCACGGCCAGCGAC
>DBZX01000006.1:0-311 GCA_002311335.1 bacterium UBP10_UBA1149 | reverse complement strand
TCGGCACGGCCAGCGACAAGTATGTCAAAAGCATGCGGCCCTTCGTTGCCCGGGTTAACGAGCTTGAGCCGGGCATGCAGGCGCTCGACGAACAGGCTCTTGCTGCGCTTTCCACCGACTGGCGGCAGCGACTTGACCGTGGCGAAGCGCTCGACGACCTGCTACCCGAGATTTTTGCAGGCGTGCGCGAGGTGGCGGTGCGGGTGCTGGGTATGCGCCACTACGACGTGCAGCTCATCGGGGGACACATCCTGCACGACGGTAAGATCGCAGAGATGAAAACCGGTGAGGGTAAGACCCTGGTGGCCACC
>DBZX01000050.1 GCA_002311335.1 bacterium UBP10_UBA1149 | reverse complement strand
ACAGCAGCGCGACGGCGGATTGTGCTTGTCTGACTACGTTTCGCCAGGCGGAGACGACAACATCGCGATGTTCGTCACCAGTTTCGGTCCTGGTGTGCGCGGCCATGCCGAGAAACTCATCAAGGATGGCGAATACCTCAAGGCTCATATTTTCCAGGCCCTGGCGCTGGAGGCAGCCGAGGCTTACGCGGAATTTCTTCACGCTCGTTTGAGAGCGGCCTGGGGTTATGCCGACCCCGCTGAACTCAGCCGAGCCGACCTGTTCAAGGCCCGTTACCACGGCAAGCGATATTCCTTTGGTTACCCGGCCTGTCCGCGACTCGAAGACCAGTCTCTGCTTTTCGAGTTACTTGATGTCGATGCAAACCTGGGCGTGGAGCTCACCGAAGGTTTTATGATGGAACCCGAATCCTCGGTAAGCGCGGTGGTATTTCACCACCCCGAGGCGAGTTACTTCAGCCTGAATGAGGCAGATTCCGAGTTGCTGGACCGAACCCTTGGGGAGTCTCCTCCCGGCGCCTGAAAATGATTCCCGCTACCACGCCCGCCAACAGGCCGCCGAGGTGCGCTGTGTTGTCGCGGCCCGGACCGAAACCTATGGCCATGCCGTAAATAGCGGCCATAGCGCCGAGTACCTGCCAGGATGGCCTTGAGCCTGAACCGCGAGTGCGCCCGGGCAGGGACAGGCCCGCCAGTGCCCCGAGAATGCCGGCCACGCCCCCCGAGGCGCCGGCCTTGACCGCCATAGACGGGGTCAGGGTATGGCTCGCGATGTTGCCCGCGATACCTGCGGCCACGAAAGTGAGAAGGAAAGGCCAGGCTTTCATTTCACGGGCCAGGTGGGGTCCGAGTATCCACAGCATGACCATGTTCGACATGATGTGGCCAAGGTCGAAGTGTAGAAAAACAGCGCTGAGTAGACGCCAGTACTCGCCTGCCTCGACCAGGCTCCAGGTGATGGCGCCCATTTCGACCATGCGCGCTCTTCCCACTGGGTCGAGGCCACCGTGGGTGAAGAAAAACGCGGCCAAGCAGGCAGCGGTGATGGCAACTACTACGCCCAGTTGCTCGGGGGGTGAATCAGACACGGCTTGGTCATCTTCCGGGTCGTCGGGCCGCAGGACTTCGGGGTACTCCTCGGCCAGCAGCGCGTTGGCCCGCTCGAGCTGTTCGGCCGGGACGAGCACTGTGAACGAATCCGTGGAATGGGCTTGCAGCCGGGAAGCGAGGCCCATCGAAGCAAAAAGTAACGCCAGTGCGTCGGCTTCTGCTTTTGAGAGACCGGTTCGTACGGCAACCGAGGCCTTGGTTTCGCCGCCGGGCGAGGAGCCTGCCTTGCGCATGGCATAAGACTGCCACAAGCTGCCCCTCGGGGATACAGGCCGGGTGGCGGACTGCAGAGCCCAGCCCGTATCGAGGGCCAACCAAGGCATGGACAACAAGCAAGCGAACGAGGCGACGGGCTCCAGCGATACCGAGATCTTCATGACCGCGGTAGCGGGGCTCTGCATGGTTTTCGTTTTTCGTGGGGTCATCTTCGAGGGATTGAAAGCCGGCGGTGACACGGCGGGCTACGTTACCTTGCTGGCCCTCATGGCTCCCGTTGAATCGGTGGGGCCACTGTACTTTGCCTTCGTGATGCTGCCCGCCCTCGTGGCCTTTCTCGCCGTCGGGGTACCCGTGTTGGTAAGGATCCTGCTCAGGATGAAGCAGGCCCAAGCCCGCGACCGGGCGTTTCTTTTTGCGCTGGCACTCTGTTGCCTGTTGCTCTACGTCGACGGGGCCGCCGGTAACGCGTCGCTTCTGGGCCTGCTGTTGGCGCTCGGCATCGGCCTGCGTGGGGGCTCAAGGACGATAAGGAGGCTTGCTACAAAACTCGCGGGAGGCCTGTGCCTGCTAACGGCCTCCAGCCTGGCACTGTTGACCTGGATGGGAGCCGGGGTTCAAGCCGGGGCCCCACCTGGGGTAGCGGTGCTCCCTACGCTGGTCATGCTCACTTGTTTTCTATTGCTGTTGAGCATGGTCTCAGCGGCACTGGCCCAGCGGGGGCCCCTGGCAAGCCTGGCAGCGACCTTCCTGTGGTGTACGGCCCTGGCCTGGTATTCACTGGCCGTGACCGGAACGGAACTGCTGGCAGCCGCAGTTGATATGCAGGCGGCGGCTGGGCTCGTGATGATCTTCGTACTGTTGGCGGACGGCGCCCTTCTCGTGTTTTCCCCGCGTTACATGGGCCAGGCCTGACCACACGGGAGCAGTCGGGTCGGCGCTTCCCTTTGAGGTCTCCGTCGTTCATTTTACGGCGGTGTCCGAGCACGTACTCAAAAACAGTGAAGCCCTCTACGACCGGGCTCGCCGGGTTATCCCTGGTGGACTTTATGGCCACCAGGCCCGTGGCCTGCTCACCCGCGGCAGTCACCCGGTTTTTCTTGAGTCTGCGTCAGGCTGTCGCCTCAAGGACGTAGACGGTAACGAGTACATCGATTTTCTCTGCGCCTACGGGCCGATGGTAGTAGGATACGGAAACGAGTCTGTTGAGCGAGCAGCGGCCTTGCAGAGAGAGGCCTGCGATACCATGAACGTGCCTGCGCCCGCGATGGTGGAACTCGCCGAGAAACTGGTCGGGCTGACACCCGGCGCCGACTGGGTGCTTTTTGCCAAGAACGGCTCCGACGTTACGACCTGGTCGCTGGCCGTCGCGCGCGCGGCAACCGGGCGTGACAACGTGGCCGTGGTGGCGGGCACCTACCACGGGGTGCACGGCTGGTGCAACCAACTAGAAAAGGGCTTTCCCGGCAGCGAACGCTCGACTGTCGTCAATTTTGATTGGAACGACCTCGATTCGCTCGACCGTTGCCTGGCGGTAGAGGGCGGGTTGGCCGCGGTCATGGTAACACCGTTTCGTCACGAGGCATTCAGTGATTCGCAGCTGCCCGCCGACGGCTTTCTCGAGGGCGTCAGGCAGCGCTGCAGCAAACACGGGGCCGTGATGATAGTGGACGACGTTCGCGCCGGTTTCCGCCTTCACCTGGGTGGCTCAAGCCAGTTGTGGGGTGTGACGCCCGACCTGTTGTTGTACTCCAAGGCGCTGGCCAACGGCTACCCCCTGTCGGCCATGCTGGGTGTGGACAGCCTGCGCTCGGCCGCCCGTGAAGTCTTCTACACCGGTACTTTCGGCACGCAGGCTGTGCCCCTGGCAGCCGCCGTGGCTACACTGGACTTTCTCGAGGACCGGGACGGGCCATCGGTCATGCGAGAACAAGGGGAGAGCCTGTGCTCGGGCTTGCGCGAGCAGGCGCAGGCGGCCGGCTTCGGGGTAACGATCAGCGGCCCGGCCGCGATACCTTTCATGACTTTCACTGACGACAGCGAGTTCGCCCTTTCTCGTCGCTTCGCAGGGCTGTGCGCCGACGGGGGTGTATTTATTCACCCACTTCATAACTGGTTCCTGTCTACGGCCCATAGCGCCGAGGATATTGAACAGGCTCTGTCCATAACAACAGATGCCTTCTCAAGGCTCGCGCAGGAGAGGGAAGGATGAGCACCGTTACCCTGCGACACCGGGGGCGTAAGAGCGGCGAGGTCTACGAGGTGCAGGTCTGGGCGGCCACGCTCGGTGGAACTCTGTACGTTGCCAGTCTCGATGACTCCCGCAACTGGGTTCGCAACCTTCGGGCCGCGGGTTCGGTCGGGCTGTTGGAGGCCGAAAAGGAGCGCTCTTATACCGTGACCGAAGAGGATGACGAGGCTTTGATGTTAAGATTCAGAAGGCAGACGCGCAGGGATCATCCATTCGTGGCCCGGCTGTTACCGTTATTTAGCCGCGGGTCTCGACCCGTTTTATTCAAGCTCACATAGACCAGGGAGAGCGACTGTGCCGATACCCGAGAAACATTTTTTTGTATGTACCAACCGTCGACCACCGGGCGTAGAAGTTCCTTCCTGTGGAGCCCAGGATGGTTTCGAAATCCTTGCTGCCTTGCGCGAAGAGCGGGACCGGCGCGGCCTGGCGGCCAGCGTTTTTATTACGGCCACCGGCTGCCTCGGGCCCTGCCCGGCTAAGGGGGGTACTGTCGTCGTCTACCCCGACGGCTCCTGGTACACGGGCCTCAGCACCGCCGATGTCCCCGAAATAGGAGAACAGCACATGGCTGGTGGCAAGCCGGTGTCGCGGCTGCTCGACAAAGAGTTTTCCCGCGTCGAATAGCTGTCGGCCGCAGGCCGGCAGCTCAGGTGACGAGTTTGGCCACCATGTCTCCGGCTTCTGACGTGCTGCAGCCCATCGCGCCGGCCGACATGGATTTCAAGCGTTTTGAAAGCACCTCGATGATGGCTTTTTCCACGCGGACGGAGGCGTCTTTCTCGCCGAGGTGACTGAGCATCATCTGGCAGGCCGAGATCGCCGCCATGGGATTGATCACCCCTTGGCCGGTGTACTTGGGCGCCGAACCGCCGATGGGCTCGAACATGGAAACACCCTCGGGGTTGATGTTGCCCCCGGCGGCTATACCCATGCCCCCCTGGATCATGGCACCCAGGTCAGTGATGATGTCGCCGAACATGTTGTCGGTCACGATGACGTCAAACCAATCCGGGTTCTTTACCATCCACATGCAGGTAGCGTCCACGTGGGCGTAGTCCCGCTTGATGTCGGGGTACTCGCTCTCGCCCAACTCGTTGAAAGCCCGCTCCCACAGATCGAACGCGTAGGTCAGCACGTTGGTCTTTCCGCAAAGCGTCAAGGTATTTTTCTTCCCACGTTCCCGGGTCGCCTCAAAAGCGTAGCGCAGGCATCGCTCGACGCCCTTGCGGGTGTTGATGGATTCCTGCACGGCGACTTCGTCTGGAGTACCTTTTTTTAAGATGCCGCCCGCACCGGCGTAAAGTCCCTCGGTGTTTTCGCGCACGACCAGAAAATCGATGTCTTCGGGACCCTTGTCTTTCAGCGGGGTCTCCACGCCGGGATAGAGCTTGACCGGTCGCAGGTTGATATACTGGTCGAGTTCAAAACGAAGGCGCAGCAGGATGCCTTTTTCGAGAATGCCGGGTTTTACGTCAGGATGACCGATGGCGCCCAGGAGGATGGCGTCCAGGCCGCGAAACTCTTCGATTACCGAGTCGGGAAGGATCTCACCGCTGGCCAGGTAGCGGTCACCGCCGAGGTCGTAGTGCTCGGTTTCATAAGAAAAACCGCTGGCTTCAGAAGCCGCGGCCAGCACTTTCAGTGCCTCTGCAGTGACTTCCGGTCCGGTTCCGTCACCGGGAATTACTCCAATCCTGTACAAAATCCGGCCTCCGTTCAGTTTCTGGTCGAGCAAGCGCTGCGACTGCCCGGACGAGGCGCTGCCTTGCGGTAGAAGAAAAACGAACTATTGCAGCAACCAGTGGCCCGAACAAGCTAGAATAAGCCCCTGGCGCTTGTTGTTTAATCAGCGCCAGGGGGTTGAGAAGCCGCTATCGCGCTGCAATAATTCTTTTGCGCGGGTGCTTACTCGCCACACGCTTTCAGGCGGCGTGCCCAAGTGGTTAAGGGAGAGGTCTGCAAAACCTCCATTCAGCGGTTCGAATCCGCTCGCCGCCTCCATCCTTATTCTGACGAGCCGCAGGGGCGGCTGTGTCTCTGTCGTGACGGGCAGGACTCAGGCTCGAGCAACGACCGCGTCGTCACTCCAGACCGGCCTGTATTCGGGAGCAACTTCGACCCCGAGCTGTTGACGAACTTCGGTCAGTGGCTGCACGAGCAGGGCTTCCCAGTCCTGGGCCGGCAGCAGGCCGGCCTCGAGGCCGCTGCGGCGACCACGGCGCACGACCGCCGGTACCCAGAAGTGTCTCATCTGAAGACTTTTCAAGGTGGCAAGAAAAACGATAAGGCGAATGCCCCGGTTTCGCGTCTGCGCCCAGGTGAAGGCCAGCAGCGCGTCCTCGCCGACGAGATCGCGGCCGTAGCCGGTGACCACGTGCCACAGATCGTGCATGTCGCGCAGCCGTGTACTGAGTGTTTCGGCCCGTGGGTCGATAAAGTCGATTACCTGCGCTCTTTGCTCGCTGGCTTTTGAGAGGCCGTCAGCCGAAAGCTGTTCGGTGTTTACGAAGTCAAGGTAGGCTCTTCCCAGGCTGCCTTCTGGCAGGCCGGCAAGCATTTGCCTGTCGCGTAGGACCTCGAGCAGGGCTTCCGGGTGGCGGGTTATGACTCGGCGACCCACCTCGTCGGATTCCACCCGTCGAAACAGCCGCTCGAAGCCGGAGCCGGAAAGGGCACTTATGATGATAAACACCTGGCCGGTGTCGTCCGGGTCAGCGAAGAGTTTCCTGATGGCTCTCCACGCCACCAATGGCTTGAGTTTCACGTCTTTGCTTATGCGCTGTCTGGCCACCGGGAGCTCCAACCGCTATTGTCATTGGCTGTGGCCGGTGAGTCAACGCTGGCTGACAAAACAGTCACCCCGAGCCGGGATGGCGGAACTGGTAGACGCAGGGGACTTAAAATCCCCTGGGCTTAGGCCCGTCCGGGTTCAACTCCCGGTCCCGGCACCATTATTTCAATGACTTACGTCGGAGAATCGCGGAGGTCGGTCTCGGCGACTCCCTGCCGCCCGGCTGCCCGTTACTGCTTGAGGAGTGATTTTCCCTCGAAGGGCGGCGACACGTTGCTGATGTCGCCTCCCAGCAGGTCGAGTACGGTAGGCGTCAGGTCGAGGATCGACGCGGACAGGTCTTCCCGCAGAACGCTTGGGCTGGCAGCGATCCACGTGTCGCGGTTGGACGCGTACTGTCGTTTGGTGTGTGCCCTGTTGTTCATGCCATGGTCGGTGGTTATCAGCACCGTTGTCGTTTGCTCTATTCCAAGGGTGGACAGGTGCTCGAGTAATTCGCCGGTTCGCCGGTCTATGTGCATGAGGGCAGACCGGTATCTACCCGACTTGGATCCGGACCTGTGCGCGGCCCAGTCGGCTGATTTGTAGTGGAGGAACATGAAGAAGGGTTGGCTGGCCACACTTTCCAATTGGGAGAATGCTCGGCGAGTCGTCGCCAGTTCGTCTATCCCGGGAGAACCTCGACCGACCAGGTGCTTGCGAGAAATTATCTTGTTGCGCCTGGCCCAGGTGGTAATTCCCCTTGACGCGTACTTTCGCATCGCGATGTGAACCAACTCGACATGCGGCGCCACGAGTTCGGCGATCCTTTCATGAATCGAGAGTCCCTCGGGCAGGCGTCCCCTCTTGTTCGTGGTTATGGTCGTTATGTCGGGGCCGTAGCCGGACAGCATCTGCGCGTGCTGCGGCCTGGTCATCGTTTTGCCGTAAGGGTCCCAGCTGTCAATTTTCTGCAGACGGCACATCGTTGGCATGCATGTAAGGAAGTCGCCGCAAGGGACAGGCATTGGCCTAAAAGTTGCCGAGCCTGGGCAAGCACGCGGTGTCTCGCCGGCAGGTTGCCAGTGTATGAGTTCTTCCAGGGTGTCTCGCCTTACACCGTCCCAGCTGACCAGGATCACCCCCTCGGGGCTATCTGCCATGACAGTTCCCTCGTCGGGGCCGGCACTAAATAGGAACAGCGTGATCGCCAGAAAAAAAAGTAGCAACAGGCCCAGGGATACCCCCAATGGGCGATATCCAGACTTTGTGGTTTTCGCGCTGATTTATCGACCCCCCAGAAAAATCACCGAGGACTCCGGTTGGTTAACCAGGTTTACTCGGGTGACAACCAAAAAAATTGGCATGCGTGTGTAATCCTGTCTATACCCGGGGCGGAATTTTTTTCGTTAGTCTGATCCCAATCACAGATCGATTGTAGGCCGCGGATTACCGCCGTGCCCCCGGGAGTTTCGACCGCAGGAGTTCGAGTTTTTGCTCAATGCCCGCTCAACGGGGCTTCCCCGTATAGGGGTGTGGGTGCCAGGGCGTGCCGACGGCTGTGGTGCGAGTCGGCAGGTCCAGGTGCAGCATGGGCGGGATCTCCTGAGCTGGACCGGGTTGGTTCTTATGCCCTAGTAGCGATAGTGGGCAGGCTTGTAGGGCCCTTCCACCGGGATTCCCAGGTATTCGGCCTGCTCCGGGGTGAGCTCGGTGAGTTGCACGCCGAGTTGGCCGAGATGAAGGCGGGCGACTTCCTCGTCGAGGGTCTTGGGCAGCATGTAAACATTGTTCTCGTAGTTGCCCGCGTTCTCGTAGCTCCGCTGCCAGAACCGCATCTTCTCCCGAACGACCTCTCGGGCGGCGTGGGCCAGTGAGTAAGCCCGGTTTTCGCAGTCCCGTTGCGACGGTTCCTTGCCCCGCTTACGCCGAACGCTCGAAGGTACATCCCGGCCCAAGTGCCGTAGAGCCTCGGGGTAAGACAGCCCTTCGATGTCGCGCAACAGGGTTAGTTAGTGGAGGTAAGGCCCCCGTGGTTTCCATGGGGCTGCTAGTAGGCCGTTCCTCGCTCATCGGGAATCCCCAAGTGGCGGTTCAGGGGAAGTGCGTTGCCGACATTCGTCGAGGTAAACACTTATCTCCTCGGGGTCATAGAGCACCTTTCCGCCAATCTTGAGGTATGGTGGGCCCTTCTTCTGCCAGCGCCACTTCCGGAGTGTCTGCGGCTTAAGTCCCAGTTTATTAGCGAGCTCTGTTGTAGTTCTGAATCGTTTCATTACATCCTCCGATTTCCATAAGTTGATGGACATATATTCAGTTTAATGAGAGTGAGCTCTCTAGTGCTGAGGAGAATGGTTTTTTATTTGGGGTAACCTGTACCCTTGGAGTAGAGAATCTGTGGCCTGCGGCCAACTGGACAGCGTAGCTAGACTTAGCCACTGCGGGCGACCCCGAAAGTCGTCCCCAACCGATCCCCAACGCGCGAGCAGTGCGTTGCAGCGAATTGCAGCTGATTGCAGCTGGTCGACCATGGAGATCAACCACTTGACTGCTCAGGCTTGCAGCCCGCTGTTCGTTAGCGGGACCTGAAATCCCCTGGGCGTCAGGCCGGTGAAGAGGTCGCGCCCGCCCAATAATCCGTTGTCAGGGACGGGGGTATGGGAGAGGAAAGCTGAAAAAAAGGCCTTTGAGGTATATGGTGGTTGAGGTTGTCGTGGTCTAGGGGGGGGGTAATAAGGATCGTGAAGACGGGACACGAGCGGGCGAATAGTCGTCGTCTGTTCTTCTTTGCACTCTTGCTCGCGGCCGGCAGCGGCTGTGCCGCGCTCGCTCACGAGTTGTTGTGGACTCGTCGACTCGTCGATCTGCTGGGAGCGGGCAGTGCGTCGAGTACCCGGGTTTTCGGGTGTTTCTTTCTGGGGCTTTCACTCGGGGCTGCGTGGTCGACGCGAATTGTTCCGAGTTTGCGCCGGCCGTTTCGCGCGGTGGCTGCGGCGGAGGCCGGCATCGCGTTACTGGCCGTCCCGATCTGGCTGTTGCCGAGTTGGACTGGTTGGATCTGGCCGCTGCTGGGGCCCGAGGGACTCGTCGGCTGGCCGGGAGAGGTCGTAAAGCTCACTGTTTCGGTTCTGACCGTTGCTTCTCCGGCCTTTCTCATGGGGGCGGTTTTGCCATTTCTGGCTTCAGCGGTCCTGGGAGAAAATCGTGGGTTGTCACGGCACGGGGTGTGGCTGTACGCGGTTAACACGCTCGGTGGCGTACTGGGTCTCTCGCTGGTAATCGGGTTTGCGCTCGATCTTCTCGGTGCCTCTGGCGCAATGGCAGGGGCCATCACGCTGAATATCATCGTTGCGTCGGCGGCCATGATCATTGATTCCAGGACGGCCCCGTTGGACGTGGAAGCGGTCGAAGCTGCGTCGCCGCGGCGTAGTCCCGGAAAACTGAATCCGCGGCGTCAACAGGTCGTGCTTGCGCGCCAGGGGGGGATTCGCCGGGCGGCGATGGTTGCCAGTTTTGCATCGGGGCTGGGTTTCCTGGCCCTGGAGGTCCTCTTTCTCGAAATGGTGACGCTGCGTGCGCCCTTGTCCTTTCACGCGACGTCGGCCGTGCTCATAACGGTAATCCTCCTGCTGGCAGTGGCGAGCTTCGTGGTCCCTTCGATCACACCCGGTCGCATCGATTCGCGACGGCTGCTGGTTGGTGCCGCGTCGGTTTCGTCAGTCTTGATTGTGCTGACGCCGGCCATATTCAGGCACTTCGCGCTCGACCCTTCCTGGGAGACGCCAGCTTCCAGCGTTGCACATTTTGCGCTGGGCCTGACCGGACTCGCCTTGTTTACACTGGGTCCTGCGGTGTTGGCGGCCGGGCTGGTGTTTCCGGCAGCGATCGCATGGGCTGGAAACGAGGGTGGTGATGAACAGGGCCGGAGGTGGGGTGCCCTGCTCGCCGTTAACGGCGCAGGTGCGGTTATTGGAGCCGAGGTCGCCTACCGGGTCCTGATGCCAGCCCTGGGGATATATTCCAGTGTTGGCGTGGTCGCGGTTTTTTACGTGCTGGTGGCCTTGTGGCTGGTGATTGAGAGTCGGCGAGTGGGGGGCGGCAATGCCGGCCGAGCGTCGTTGGTGGGGCCTGTCGTGTCTGCCCTTGTCGTGGTCGGGACACTGGCGGCGGTCGGTGGTTACCAGGTCGATAGCGATGCCAGGCCCGGGGTGCTCTACGAGAGGTCCGGTCGAGAGGGAACGTTGAGAGTTATCGATGATGAGCGCTTCGGGCGCGCCATCCTGGTCAATAACCGTTATCTCCTGGGCACTTCCTCTGGGCGTTGGGACGAAGAACGGCAGACCCACATACCCCTGCTTCTGCACCCCGGGCCTCGAACGGTCGCGCACATAGGATCGGGTACCGGTATTACCCCCGGGGCGGCACTGCGCTACGCGCAGGTAGAAAAGGTCATTGCACTTGAATTGTCGGCACAGGTGCGCGATGCGGCCGCACTGTATTTTACCGAGTTTAACAACGGAATTACCGACGACGAACGGGCGAGTGTCCTGGTCGAAGACGGTCGTACCTATATAGCGTCAACCGTCGATGCGTTCGACGTCATTACCGGCGATGCTTACCTTCCGTGGGGCGGCGGGGTTGGTCGCTTGTACAGCGTTGAGCACTTCGCTGCCGTGCGCGCTGCCCTTCGTTCGGGGGGCGTGTTCTGCCAGTGGCTGCCGATGCACCAGCTCACCGGTGAGCAGTTTGAACTGATAGCAAACACATTCGCAAGTGTTTTTGATGATGTCTACCTTTTTCGCAACACGTTTTACCTTCGGTCGCCGGGGCTCGCGTTGGTAGGTTTTCGAGACGGGGACCTGGATTGGGAGACCGTGAAAGCGCGCAGCGCTGCGGTCAGGACGGAGGGCAGCGTTCTCGATCCTGTCGCTCGTCACCACGAGGCGTTAGCGATGCTTTACCTGGGCCGTTACCAGGCTCCATCCGGTGACGTGACCATCAACACCTTGAACAATGTTGTCCTGGAGTTGAGCGCTGCCCGGGAGCGGGTTACCGGCAACATACCAGGAAAGTACATGATCGGTTTGTCCTGGCTGCGCTTCGTTCGCGCAAGCGCCGCACGGATCGACGACGATCCTTTGTTGCCGCCGTGGGTCCTCGAGTTGTCTCAACTGGGAGCAGTGGCGTCCGATTATGAGGCTGCCAGGGCAGGTCGCGATGACCGTGCGGAAGTCTTACTAAGGGAGTTTCGTGCGCGAGTACCAGCCGTAGTCGTAAACGATACTATCGCTGACTGGGCGAGATGGCCCGGTGACAGGACCCTGGTTCGCCGCGCCTTTGGCCGGTAGAACCCAGCCTGCCAGGCGCTACCGCCGCTGGGTCTGACGTCACTCAGCCCGCACAGGTTAACATTGAGTCTGATCCGTCAGGCAGCCAGTTGCCGTGAAAGCCGAATGGAACTCGCCGTGGCATGTGCACGCGTGCGGTTTCGGTCATGTCGTGCGCGTCGAGAATCACCAAGTCCGAGTGTGACCCTCCCGTATCGCTGACCATGGAGATGATCCACCCGTCGTTCTCGGCGGTCCCGGACGGGTCAGGCGCAAACACCGGTTCTCCCGTGACTTCGCCGTCCCGGTACTCGTGGGTACGCTCAGAACCGTCAACCATGTCGTACAGGGTAACCGAATCGAAACGTGGCCCCAGGGGCGCTGTCCTGGCAAAAGTCGCGGCAACACCGTAGCGGTATTTTTCGCCGGCGACTTCGGCTCTTACACGGGGGAAATCGCCCGGCAGATCGCCCAGCCTCTGCTCGCTGACGGTCCCAGCGTCGAGGTCTATGGTGAACCTGGTCAGGAAAGATTCAGGGTCGGGAATAGACGCGTCGCCGGCACCGAAGTCCATCTGCGCGAAACGGCAGCCATCCACCATGATCCTGTTGCCTTCCTCCCACGCGTTCATGAAGTGCACGACGTAGCAGTTGGGGATCCCGAACCACCTGATGTCGCTGCCGGACCCTTCTCTCGGCAGTACGCCGACACGGGTGCCGTTGTCGGGATCCCACTTCACCATCGGGCGGCCCGCGAGAAACGCCTCGAGGTCCAGAACGGCAGGGGAATCAAAAAATACCACGTGGTTCCTGCTGACCGCGAAGTCGTGCATCATCGTGGGTTTCGGAACTTCGATGTCCTCTATCTGCAGGAGTTCGCCGGTCGCGCTAACGCGCATGTACTTCAGGGTGGGGATGTATCCAAACACCATCATTTCGCCGTTGCGCGGGTCGATGTGGGGATGGGCTGTAAAAGATCCCTGCAGGCGGCCGCCGAAGTCGTGTTCCCCAAGGGTGCGCAGCTCATCATCGATTTCGGTGGGCGGGCAGCCCTCCATCAGGCAAAGGATCCGACCCGCGTGGCGTATAATGTTGGTGTTGGCCGTGTTTTTGACAGGCCCGCCTTCGCCGACCAGCCGCGGGTCGGTCAGCCCGGGCGCGGCCAGGCCTCCGTATACCGCGCTTCCGTGCCGCTGTTCTGCGTCCAGGCCGCGGCTGCGGATCCATCGGTTACGATAGGATGCCCTCCCGTTTTCCAGGCTGATCGCGTGTATCATTCCGTCGCCGTCAAACCAGTGGTAACTGCCCAGGGGTTCGAACATGGGGTTGGGGCCGTTGCGAAGGTACTGGCCCGATAGGGCAGGGGGTATAGATCCCTCGATTTGGAGTTCGGCGACGTCGATCTCGTTGCCCACCGGGGCGAAGTTGCCCTCGAGAAACTCGCTACCGCATTTGTTTGTGACCAGGCTCATAGTTTCCCTCGCGTCTTGCTCATCCCCGCAATGCAGCCGGCCAGGTCATGCCCGGTCTTCGAGCCTGTAGTCTCCATCATCGTCAATAACAGCTCGCCAACCCGGGTAAACGACAATGGTCGTGAAATCCGCTTCAATTATGGCCGGGCCTTCAATGGCGTGCCCGGGCAACAAGTCGACATCACGATATACTGCTGTCTCCGCGAAGCCTTCACCGAGGTTGGCCCGCCTGCGCTCGTGAACAGGAGCTGGGCCCTCAGCTGTCTCTGCCTTGCTGCCGAACTCGAGCCCCGGAACATCGGTAGAGGTCTGCAGCCTCACGCCTGTGATCTCTGGGGTCTCTCGTTCCCTGTGGTGACCGTATTCCTTCTCGTGGACGGCGTGGAATGCCGCGCAGCTTCTTTCGGGCAACTCAGCGTCTACGAAAGCCGCGCCGCTGTTGCCAATGTCCTCGTGTACGACCACCGAGAGGCTCCAGTTCTGACCGGGGTAGCGAAGGTTGAGAAGATACCTGCTCTGCACCTGCCCTGGAGCAAAACCGGCAGCTGCAAAATAAGCAAAAGACTTGTCCAGCAACTCCCGCCACAAGCCGCTGAGTCTGGCCAGATCAACAGCGGGCAACGGGCTGAGCAGTGCTCGTTCTTCGTCGATGGCCGGGCGGGCCACCAGCGCTCCGAGAGCCGAAAAGGCCGGCGAAAAGCGGGGGATGAGCACGCGCTTGATTCCAAGGGCACGGGCCTGCACGGCGGCAAAGACCGGGCCGTTGCCGCCGTAAGCGAGCATCGTGAGCTCACGGGGATCCACGCCACGGCCCGCGGTCGCCCGGCGGACAGCCTGGGTCATGGTAGCGTTAACAAGCCGCCAGCAGTCGTGGGCCGCTTGCTCCACGTCCAGGCCCAGGGGGCCAGCCACGTGGGTTTGCATGGCTTCTTCGACGCCTTCGCGACTGAGCTGGAAGCCACCTCCCGCGAAGGTAGCCGTCTCGGACAACAGACCCAGTAGGAGATTGGCGTCGGTGACCGTGGGCTCGCTGCCACCACGGCCGTAACAGACTGGACCGGGGTCTGCCCCCGCGCTGCCCGGGCCAACACTGAGCGCGCCGCTATGCGCACTGCACAATGATCCGCCACCCGCGCCCAGGGTTTCTACTTTCACCATAGGTGTGGCCACAAGGTAGCGATGGTGCCAGTTCCAACCGGCCTCTGCCGGCGCGGTGCCACCCCGCACCAGTGCCACATCGTAGCTGGTACCGCCCATGTCGACACAGAGCAGGTCGGGCTCATCTTTTCTTGCGGCGATGGCGGCGGCGCCTACCACCCCGCCTGCGGGCCCGGAGGCCAATGCGCGCACCGGGCTGGCGCGAAGGTAGTCCCTTGTCATCACTCCACCACTGGATTGCATTACCAGGAGGTCGTTCTGGTAGCCGCCCGCACGCAATTTTTGCTCAAGCCGATCAAGATAGCCGCTCACCCGTGGTCCGATGTAAGCGTTTACCACGGTGGTGCTGGTTCGCTCGAATTCCGGTGCTCTCGGCAGGACCTGGTGAGAGAGTGATTGTTCGGCTTCCGGCATCTCTTCGGAAATCATCTCGGAAAGGCGCAGCTCGTGGGCAGGGTTTACAAACGAAAACAGCAGGCTCACGGCCACCGACTCAACGCCCTGGGCTGCCAGGCGTTTTATGGCAACTCGGGCGGCATCTTCATCGAGCTCCTGGTACACCGAGCCGTCGAACAGCACCCGCTCCTTGATTACCAGTCTTCGACGCCTGGGTACCAGGGGTGTAGGTGGGGGAAGGCGAACATCCCAGATGTCTTCTTTGAAGCCTCGTCTCAGCTCGATCTCGTCCCGAAAACCGCTGGTCGTAAGCAGGCCGGTGAGGGCACCGGTGCCTTCAATAAGCGTGTTGTCGCCAACCGTAGTGCCATGAATCACCGCATCGAGGCGACCCAGCAGCGCAGCCGTGTCGAGATCGAGGCGCCGGGCGAGTTTTCCCAGGCCGTTCATAACCGCATTAGAGCGGTCGTCTGGCGTACTGAGCACCTTGTCGAGAATCAGTTCCCGGTCAGTCTGCAGGGCGAAATCGGTAAAGGTTCCGCCAATGTCGATTCCGACGCGCCAACCCATCAGTTCGAAGATTCTGGTGCGGGATCTGCAGACCGTTCGGCAGTGAGAAGTTGGCGAAGGTCCTTGGTGGCGGGTAAGTCGAGTTCGAGGTCCAGTTGCTTGAGTGTTCCGGTCAGTACGACACCGTATCGAGCGCGCGCGCCTTCCGGACTCACGTACTCGTCGAGAACGTCTTCAAGCACCGCGGCAGGGTCGCGTAGAAGTGGGTCCTCGAATCCACCGCCACCGCCGTACTGGTACGCGATCACCGCGCCCGCAGGTAACTGGGCTCGAAGCGAATTTTCTACCTCGTACTCCTCGGGCGTGCCCACGCAGAAACGGTTGCCGTAGGGGCTGCCGGGGTCTCCACCCCTGAGGCCGCTGAGCGGGTGTTTCTGCGAAACCATCCACGCAATCGCCATGGTCGGCTCGAGAATCTTCTTGCTGTTGAGTGAGCCAGGCTGCCCCCGCCAGCGTCCGGCACCGCCCGTGTCAGTAGTCATTTCTCGCGACAGGTTGATAACCGGAAAGCGGCTCTCTGCGTCTTCGGCTTGCGCGAGCACGAGATTGCCAAGACCGCTGCACATCGACCCCCAACCGTCGACACCCTGGGTCGCCGACGCGTCGGAAGCCCTGACGTCAACGCCCTGGTCCATCCACATGTTGCCCTGTTCGTCAGCACCAACCACGGCGTTGGGCATGCCGAGCTTGTACACCTGCGGAGAGGAGCGTTCCGGAAGAATCTCGGACAGGGCCACGCAGATCGCTTCAGCGATCTCGCAGGCCGGGTGAAAAGCTCCCAGCGCTGCTGGCTTGTTGGGCGGAGGCTGCAGGATGGTACCGTATGGAATGACCAGGTCGACCGCGTTGAACAAGCCCTCGTTCTTGGCGATGGTCGGGTCAACCATTGATGCCAACTGGGCCATGGCGTAACCACGGCTGTTGGAAAAAGTATTCCACACGTTGGAGAGCTCGGGCCTGTCGTCGCTGCCCGTCATGTCCACGGTCAGTTGGTCGCCGGCAACCGTACAATTAACGTGAACGTGTACGTCCGGGTTGCCGGCTGTGTCCTGGTCTATGTAAACATCGGCTTCGTAGGACCCATCCCGCCAGCTCTCCACCTCGGCCCTGAAACGTCGCTCGGTCTCGTCGATGTTGTAGTTGATCGCTGCCTTGATGCGATCGTCGCCTTCGCGGTCGACCAGCTCACCCAGCAGGCGGGCGCCGAGTTGCGCACCTGCGATCATCGCCGAGATGTCGCCCTCAAAAGAGGGCAGGCGGTTGTTACGCACCAACATGTCCACCGCGTCGCCACGCTTGCGGCCGCGGTGAACCAGCTTGAGGCGCGGAATGGCCATGCCTTCCTGAAAAATATCTACGGCGTCGGGCGAAAACCCGCCGGGGTCCTTGCCCCCGGTGTCGCCCTGGTGGGCTTGCAGCGCAGCGATGAGCAACACCTTGCCGTCACGGTCATATACCGGCGCGTAAACCGTGTAGTCAGGTAGGTGGCCTCCGCCGTAGTCGGGGTCGTTGCCGACGAAGACATCGCCCGCTCCCCACTCATCTGCTTCCTGGTTCTCGAGTCCCCACCTAACCGCCATGGGTGAAATGAAGAGCAACTGGGGAATTCCCACCGAAAGCCCGGCGAGCCTTCCGTTACCGTCCATTATGCTAGCGTTGCGCTCGTTGGACTGGTTGATGATGGCCGACGATGCCGAGCGTCCCAGCAGGGTGGCTGTCTCGAAACACACGGTTTCGAACGCACCGCGGATGATATCGGCGCTGACCGGGTCGATCTGGCCCGCACCGTCCAGGGCTGCCCGCCTGGCAGCCAACCTGAGGTTTAACTCTTCGCTCAATGTTATCCCCGCGTTGCAGAGCCGCAAACTCGTGAAAGGGAGTACAATCTTAGCGACAATCCTGCAAGAGCCCCCGCGACCGTCGGAACTGCAACAAGGGGAATGTAACACATTGACGGAGTGTGTCTAATTTGGTAGCTTATCCGGGTGGAGGAAACTCGAGGATGTTGAAGCAGGGTCGAGCCGCAGCCGGACCTCGATTGGTATCCAGGTGGGCTTACGATGAGGGTGGGCCTTTCGCGCGCGGTACCATCCGCGAGGCGACCCGGGAGCGAATTCTTGATGGAGCCATGAAGGCGGTGTCCAGCCACGGCCTTTGCAATCTCGAAATGACCGACGTCAGCGCCAGTGCCGGCGTATCCCGCGGCACCCTGTACCGTTACTTCTCGAACCGCGACGAATTGCTGCACAGCCTGACGATTCGCGAGGCTCACAATTTCTGGACACGTTGCGTAGAGGCCCTCGAAGATTGCGAGCGGGACGAAGAACGACTCAAGTTGTTGATGCTTCACGCTACCCGCTACGTCAAAGAACACGCCGCCCTGCAGCGCCTGCTCGAGACCGACCCCGCCTTCGTTCTTTCCTCGCTCAGGCAGAGTTACCCCTCGGTGCGCGACGAACTGGGCAGGCTGCTTGGCCCGGCCCTTGCGAGCAGTCAGCCCGTGAAAACGGGCGTTGTTTCAGTCGATCAGCTGGTCGATTGGCTGACACGTATACTCGTTACGACTTACCTCTTTCCGCCAGAAGACAACACTGCCATGGAGAACGCCATGGAGTCGATGCACGGCCTGTTGCAGGAGAGTGGCGCAAACAGTGGATCATGACCCTGCATCTCTTTTGCCCCGGGACTGGCACCAGGGAGCATGGGCCCAGCAATTCGTTTGCGCGACACTCGGGAGAAAAATACATTGAGAGATTACCAGATCATTGATTGCGATCAGCACGTCATCGAACCCCCGGAGCTGTGGGAAAAATGGTTGCCGAAAAAGTATGCGGATGCCGCCCCCAAACTGGTAAAAGACGAGGACGGTGGCGACGCCTGGCTTCTGGGTGAACACAAAGAAGCCATCGGGCTGGTCGCGGCACAGGGGGTTTCACCAAAAGACCTCAAATGGACCGGCACCTGCTATTCCGACCTGCATCCCGGCATCTATCGCTCGCCCGAGCGCCTTGAGCTCATGGACGAAGACGGCATCGACGCGGCCGTGTTCTTTCCACCGCAGCGCACGATGATCTAC
>DBZX01000005.1:1697-11537 GCA_002311335.1 bacterium UBP10_UBA1149 | reverse complement strand
TATCCCCACTACAGCGGTGAGCCGCCTGGCGACGAGGGACTGGTGTATTCGGGCAGCGAGAACTGCCACCCGTACAACGAGATCGCGCGCCCGGCGCCGCGCGGGCATGTCGCGGCCACCGCCAACCAGACCGGCTGGCTGATGATGCAGAAACTGACCGAGGCCGTCGAGGCTTCGTTGGCCACGACGCTCTACGACACGCGCTGCACCGCGCTGGTGGTCGACACGGCGGGTGCGGTGGTGGGCGCGTTGCTGGGCAACACCGACGGCGAGCTGGCGGTGCGCGTGCGCGGTGGCGTGGTGCTCACCACCGGTGGTTTTATCTGCAACAGCTCGATGCTCGAGCAGTATGCACCAACAGCTGGCCGCTGCCTGTTCAAGGTGGGGGCCGAGGGTGACGACGGCAGCGGCATAGGCCTGGGCATGGCCGCCGGAGGCCATGCCATCAACATGGAGATGGGCTCGATTTCGCTGCCGCTCACACCGCCCAAGAGCCTGCAACGTGGCATACTCGTCAACGAGCACGGCCAACGCTTCATAAACGAAGACGCCTACATGGGCGCGCTCGGCTACAGCGTGCTCTACGGGCAGCAGGGCCGGGCCTGGTTGATACTGGACGAGGCCTGCTGGGAAAAACCCGAAGTCGAGCGGCCGGTCGCCGGCGTGGGCGAGTCGGCCGACGAACTCGAGCAGACCCTTGGCCTGCCAACGGGCAGTCTCGTTGCCACGCTCGCGGAGTACAACCGCGGCGCCGAGCAGGGCAACGACCCCGGGTTTCACAAGGGCGAGTCCTACCTCGTGCCGCTGCGCCCGCCTTACGGTGCGCTGGACTGCACGGTCGAAAACTCCATGTTCGCGGTCTTCACGCTCGGTGGGTTGGCCACCGACGCCGACGGACGCGTGCTCGTGGCCGACGGCGGTGTGGTGGAGGGACTGTACGCAGCGGGTCGCGCGTCGGCCTGTCTCGCCGCCCCCGGTTACAGCAGCGGGTTGTCGATCGGCGACGGCACCTTCTTCGGTCGCCGCGCCGGCCGCCACGCTACGGGCATATGACCGCGGGCTCGTTCAGCGGCAAGGCAGCCATCGTAGGGGTGGCCGAGACCGACTACCTCAAGGGCAGCGCCAGTACGCCGGTGGAGATGATGATGGACGTCGCGCGGCGGGCTGCCGACGACGCCGGCATCAAGGTGGGCGACATCGACGGCATACTGCCGCCCCCCTGGTACACCAGCGCCGAGGAACTCGCCGCCAACCTCGGCATCTCCGAGCTCAACTACGCGGCCATAACCGCCATGGGTGGCGCCGGGCCGACGGCCTCGCTGCAGAACGCGGCGATGGCAGTGAGCGCGGGCCTTGCCACCAATGTGCTTGTGCTCGTGGGCTGGAACGGCCACAGCTTTCTGCGCCCGCGCGAGGGCAGCGACCCGCCACGGCACGGGGTGACGGCGAGTTCGGCCATGGACGCGCTGGTGGATTTTGTCATACCGCACGGGGCCGTAATGCCGGTGCAGTTCTACTCGCTGATCTGCATGCGCCACAAGCAGCTCTACGATGTGAGAGACAGCGACACCGGCGAGCTGGCGGTCACCTTTCGCCGGCACGCCCAACTGCACGAGCGCGCGCTCATGCGCGGTCGTGAGCTGGAGATGGACGAGTACCTCGCCAGTCCCTGGGTGAGCGAGCCCATGCGCGTGCTCGACTGCTGCCAGGAGACCGATTGCGCGGCGGCCGTTATCGTCAGCAGCGCCGAGCGTGCCCGCGACCTTGCCCGCCCGGTGGTGCGCATACTGGGCGCAGCCGAGGGTCATCCCTATCCGGCCGACGACATGGCCAGCCGCGAAGACTTTTTCCGCGTCGGTCTCGACCACGCCGCGCCGCGGGCGCTGGGCATGGCCGGGGTGAGCGTCACCGACATGGACTTTCTGCAGATCTACGACTGCTTTACCTACGTTGTGCTGTTGCAGCTCGAGGCGCTGGGCCTGTGCGAGCGCGGAGCCTCGGGTGAATTCGTGAGGGGTGGCACACTGTCGCTCGACGGCGGCCGCTATCCCACCAACACCCACGGGGGACTGTTGTCGCAGGGCCACTGCTGGGGATTGAACCACCTCGTGGAGGCCACCCGGCAGTTGCGCGGGGAAGCCGGCGCGAGGCAGGTCAGCGACGCGCGCCTGGGGCTGGTCACCGGCTGGGGAGATTTCGGCGACGGCAGCCTCGCCGTGTTGGCGGCCGACTGATGGGCGAGATGAAAAAAAACGCGGCCGAATACCCGCTGCCGGCTCCCACGCCGCCGGGCGTGGCGGGGCAGTGGTACCGCGAACTGGCCGCCGGTCGCCTGGCCTTCCAACGCTGCGGAGATTGTCGGCGCTGGCAGCATCCACCGCGCCTGGCCTGCGCTGGCTGCGGCACGGGCGAGCTGGCCTGGGAGCAGGTTTCGGGCCGCGGCAGTATTTTTTCGTGGACGGTGACTCACCGGCCACTGCACGGTGCCTTTGCCCAGGTGGTCCCCTACGCGGTGGTGATCGTCGAGCTCGAAGAGGGGATTCGCCTCGTGTGCTCGACCCGCGGCATCAGCAACGAAGAGCTGCGCCTGGATTTTCCGGTGCTGGTTGAGATTGCCGCGGTCAGCGCCCAGACCGCTCTCCCTTTCGCCCGCCCGGCCGACTGACAGCCCGGCGCTGGTTTGCCGGGCTACTCCCCGGTGAACAGCGGCTTGCGTTTTTCCTTGAAGGCGCGCGGGCCTTCGCGCGCGTCCTTTGAAGTCATCACGGCCATCGACACCTCGTCTTCTATCTTGAAAGCATCGGCCAGCGGCAGTCCGCTTGAGCGCAGGATGCCCTCCTTGATTTTCCGTACCGCCAGCGGGCCGCAGTCGGCCAGCACGGCGGCCAGTTCGAGCGCGCGCTTCAAGGCCTCGCCCCTTGGCACGACGTAGTTGAGCAGTCCCATGTCCAGGGCCGTAGCTGCATCGAAGGGCTCGCCCAGCATGAGTATCTCCATCGCCCGCGCCCACGGCACCTGTCGCGCGAGACGGGTGAGCGAACCGCCACCGGGCAGCAGTCCGACGCGGGCCTCGGGCGTGCCGAACACGGCGTTGTCCGAGGCCACCCTGAGGTCGGTGGCCTGCATGATCTCGGTGCCGCCGCCCAGGGCGCGACCGTTCACCGCGCAGATGACCGGCTTGTAGAGCTCAAAGTTGCGCAGTATGGCGTCGGTAAACAGCGTGAGGTCGCCCATCAGGCGGTGGTCCCAGTCGTCCTCCGCCTGCCGCGCGCCGGTAATCAGCGGCATGGTCAGCTTGAGGTCGCCACCGGCGCAGAAATCTTCGTCGCCCGCGCCGGTGAGTATGGCCACGCGCAGATCGCTGTTGTCGCGGTACTCGTGCCAGGCCTCGGCCATCAGCACCAGCATCTGCGGGCTGAGCGCGTTGCGCGCTCCGGGCCGGTTCATGGTCAGTATCATCACGCCGTCACGGCGGCGCTCTACGAGCAGGTGTGCTTCTTCGCTCATGTTATTCTCCCTGGGCGGTCGCCGGCTGTGGCCGGATCCTCTGCGCCGGTTGGTCATAAGGGCAGCATCAGGGCAGCATAAAGGCAGCGCGGGGCGGGCAATGCAACGCGCTCAAGAGGGGACAGAGATGATGGACGTAGTCATTCGCGGCGGCGAGTTGATAGACGGCAGCGGCTCCGGGCGGCGGCGCGCCGACCTGGGCATAAAAGACGGCGTGATTTCTGCCATAGGCGAGATCAACGAAAAGGCCGACCGCGTCATCGATGCCGATGGTCGCGTGGTATGCCCCGGCTTTATCGACGTGCACACCCATTACGACGCCCAGGCATTCTGGGACGGCACGCTCAGCCCCTCGCCGCTGCACGGCGTCACCAGCGTGTTCGGTGGCAACTGCGGCTTCACCATAGCGCCGCTCGCACCGGGTGTCGGCGACTACCTCATGCCCATGCTCGCGCGGGTGGAGGGCATGCCGCTCGAAACTCTCGAGCAGGGAGTGCCCTGGGACTGGACGAGCTTTGGCGAGTACCTCGACGGTATGGAGGGACAACTTTCGGTCAACGCCGGTTTTCTCGTGGGCCACTGCGCTATCCGCCGCGTGGTCATGGGCGAGCGCGCGGTAGGCGAAGAGGCGAGCAGTGAAGAGCTAGCGGCCATGAAGACATTGTTGGCCGACAGCATTGCCGAGGGTGGTATGGGTTTTTCTTCTACCTTGTCGCCCACCCACAACGACGGCGCCGGTGACCCGGTGCCTTCTCGACACGCGTCGCGCGACGAGCTGGTCGAGCTGGCCGGCGTGCTGCGCGATCACCCGGGCACCTCGCTGGAGCTGATACCGGGGGTGGGCGAGTTCACCGACGAGCAGGTGCAGATCATGGTCGACATGTCGTTGGCCGGCGAACGCACGCTCAACTGGAACGTGCTCGCACCCAACTCGCTGGCACCCGAGTTTGCCGACACGCAGATGGGCTACAGTACCATCGCCGCTGAGCAGGGCGCCAGCGTGGTGGCTCTCACCGTGCCGCAGCCTATGATTTTGCGGCTCAATCTCTACTCGGGCTTCGTGCTCGACGCGCTGCCCGGCTGGGGAGATTTGTTTCGCATGCCGATCGAGGAGCGCAAGCGGGCCCTATCGGACCTCGCCTACCGCGCCACGCTCGACCAACGCGCCAACAGCGACGAGGCCGGCATGCTCAAGGCGCTGGCCGACTGGGGTTCTATGACAGTGGACCAGGTCGTTGAGCCCGCCAACGAGAAGTTCAAGGGACGACAGGTGGCCGACATCGCCCGCGAGCAGGGCAAGACGACCTTTGACGCCCTGGTTGATCTCGCCCTGTCCGACGGCTTGTACACTTCATTCATGCCGCCGGCTTTCGGCAGCGACGATGCCAGTTGGCAGCAGCGCGGACGCGTGTGGCTCGACGACCGCACGGTCATCGGTGGCTCGGACGCCGGCGCGCACCTCGACATGATAGACACCTTTGCTTTCTCGACCCAGGTGCTGGGCAACGGTGTGCGCGAGTACGGCTTGCTCGACCTCGAGCAGGCCGTCCACCAGCTCACGCAGGTGCCAGCCGAGTTGTACGGGGTACGCGACCGGGGCCTGGTCGAGAAGGGCTGGGCGGCCGACCTCGTGGTCTTTGATCCCGACGAGGTTGCACCCGGCGAGACCTACACGCGCACCGACCTGCCCGGTGGTGCCGGTCGGCTCTACTCCGAGGCGACGGGTATCGGCCACGTGCTGGTCAACGGCGTTGAAATCGTGTGCGAAGGTGAGTTCACCCGCGAGCGCCCAGGCCGTGTGTTCCGCTCGGGCCGGGACACGGTCTAGCGGAGCGCGCTGCTCCTAGCCGCCGGCCAGCGGCGAGAGTACCGACACTTCGTCGCCGTCCGAGAGCGTGGTTTCCGAGAGCCGTGGCAGGGGCACGCGCTCCCCGTCGAGCAGTATAGATTCAGCCACGACCTCCGACTCGGCCAGGCAACGCGAGAGCTTGACCCCGGCTTTCTTTTCAACACGGACGAACGCGTCGGCAATGCGCTCGGCCAGGCAGTCGGTAGCCTCAAAGGTGGTAAGCCCCCACAGGTCAGTGGCATCTTCAAAGCTGACCTTGCCGTCGCGAATGATCAGCGCGGTGGGTTGTTCAGCTCAGCCGCGCACAAACAAGCCGTCGTAGCCGCAGCGCTTGAGCTGGCCGGCTATTGCGCCGCCCGAGTTGGAGTCGGCCCAGGTGCCCGCCACTATGCCGAAAATGTTGTCGGCCGACAGCGATTCTCCAGTTACCGTGGGTTCGTGCAAGCGCTGCAGGGCAGAGCCACGACTAAAACTGTTAGTTATTAAAACCGGTATGACGCGGAGAGTCGTGGACGTAGTCGTGCAAAAAGGTTTCAACGGGGCATCGACCAGTCCGGCGAACAGCCGTCCTCGCGAGGGCAGCTGTCTGTTCGGTTCAGAAAGGGGGTCGACGTTGGCCCCGAGCTTGCGCTATTCAGGTAGCACGGGATGACGTCGGTGGGGGAGAGGCCAGTCCTCGAGGCAATTAGCCCGAGGAGACGTTTAATATGGAAATGAAATCATTAGCGACCGCGACAGCCAGCTCGCATGCTTACCAGCAGCCCGTGGCGACCGGCGAGGCCTTTGCCTACGATCCGAGGCTGGAGCCACCCAATCTCACGGTGCGTGAAAAGAAAGTGCTGTCGCTGGTCTGCGAGGGCTTGAGCAATACCGAGATAGCGTCGTTACTCAGCATTTCGGCTGAAACCGTGAAGTCGGAACTCAAGCGCATCTTTCGCAAGATCGGAGTGAGCAACCGGGTGCAGGCCGCCGTGCTGTTGGTCAAGCAGGGTTGGATCTGATCTCTTCTCGTTTGCTGTCCGCAGCGCGCTCTTGACCGAGAGGCGCAAAGGGCGCCAAATAGTTCCATGAGCTTTCTGCCCAGGCGGCTTTCGTCGCTGACCTTGTCGTTGCTGCTCGCGGCGGCACAGCTTGCGCTGGTCAACGATGGCCGGGCGGCCGACTGCGAGCTTTTCGCTGCAGGCCAACAGGCCGGCCCACCGCGCGTACTCAGCTACCGTAGCCGCGATCACTCCTGCCAGGGCGGTCCCTGTTTCGGACTGGTGCTCGACAGCCGCGATGGCGTTCCCCTGCTTGTCTACAACCTGTCTGCCGATGGCCTCGAAGGCGTGGACACGCTCGAGTCTTTTCACGCGGCCGACGGTTTCGGCCGGGCCGCCGACGTGTGGGCGGAGTGGCTGGGCGAGGGCCGGGATGCGATTGACGCCGAATTTGTCGAAGAGCTCAACCCCCAGCGCCTGCAAACAGTGGTCGAGCCGGTGGTCAACATTTCGGTTGCTGACCTGCTCCACGAGCGTGTCGTGGTGCTGGGCGCCGGCTTCAATTACGCCGCGCACGCGCAAGAAGCGGGTGGCGGCGAGATGTTCCTCTTCGCCAAGCCGGTCGTACCGACCTCGGCTTACTCCGACCTCGCACACCCGGGACGCGACGCGCTGCTCGACTACGAGGTCGAACTGGGTTTCGTGTTACTCGAGGAGCTGGACCTGGGAAAAATTCCCGCCGCGGGACTGCTCGAGAAACAACTGGCGTGGTTTACGGCCAACGATCTGACCGATCGCAATCCGCTCGTGCTGTTCGGGCGCCGCGGGGCGGGCGACGCCAAGGCTGGACCGGGCTTCTTCGTGGCGGGGCCGTGGATGGTGCACGGAGCCGAGTTGCCGCTGTGGCCCGGCAACGGGGAGCCGCGCGGCCTGCACATGTTTACCCAGGTCAACGAGGAGGGCGGCGCCCGTTGTGCGCAGTCGTCCAACACTGGCCTGATGAAAAATCCGCCGGCGGCCATACTTCGCGCCCTGTCGGATCGTATAGCCCGGGATGGGCACCTTGCGATAGCCCCGGCTACGCTTGGTGGCGAGCGACGCAAGTTTCAATTGGCGGTTCCCGCGCGCAGGCGGGGCTGGAACACCTACGTGCTGCCCGCGGGCAGCGTGGTGCTCACCGGCACGCCGGCCGGCGTTGCCTTCCAGGCTCCGGGCCTGGTCCGTCGCGTGGGGTACCTGTTCGGGGCCCTGGCCACGTGGACCTGGCCGGTTCGCCGCGCAGCGTTGGCTTCAATGCTCCGCCACCGGGATGAACTCGACTACCTCGCAGTGGGCGACAGGGTCGAGGCGGGCATAGAGCTGCTCGGCCGACAGTCCTTCCGCATTACTCCCGGGCGCTGAATTTCCCAGCGTTCACCCCCAGTTGTGCTGGGCCTTCGCGCGTGGGCGCAAGGCGGGTCGCATGGCAGACGACAAAGCTGGGCGAGGGCGTGGGAGCAGTTGTTCCGCGCCCCGTACGGCCTGCATTTGATGGTCCGAAGTATTCTCCCGACCGGGGGGGAGGCCCTGTTGACAGCCCCGCGTTCCCTGTGCCGTTGTCAACAGACGACCCTGTTAAGGGTCCACTACGGGGACAAACAGATGTATCACCGCGCTACAGCCGCAGCGCGATGCAGGGCAACCTGTGCCGCAGGGCTTTTAATTTTTATTGCTTCCCTGGTTTCACCGGCCACGTCGGGGGCCCAGTGTACAGCCCCCTGCGGTGACCCCGTGGGTGGCGCCATAGAAGCCTACCTGGGTAATGCTGGCGACCTCGTCGGCCTCACCGTCGTGGCCGAGAACGTCAGCACGCTGGCTGTGCCCCGCATCGATATAGTCATTACCGACGTCTCCCGCGCCCTGTTCACAAACGCTTTCGGCCAGTTCGGTGACGCCTTGACCGACGCCGCCGGCAACCCCACCGGCCAGGACGGTGCAGGACTGGGTGAGTTTCCCGGTTGCGGAACGGGGTCCATATGCCCGGGTGACGAGGTCGGCGTTGACGGTTTCAGCGCCACCTTCACAACCGCCGCCGGCGATGTAGTTTTTGACCGCAACAACGTGCAGATCGTGGCCCAGGAAGTATTCGACGCCGAGGGTGTGGTGCTGACCGGCGCCAGGCAGGACAGGGTCTGGGTGCTGTGGTCTATTCGCTTCGGCGACGTCGCTCCCCTTTCACCTTCTCACCTGGTCGTGCGACAGGGCGGCACGGTACTCGCCGAGTTCGACCTCGTGGGAGACTCGGCCGTTAACAACGCCCTCGACGTTACTATTGCCAACCCGGTTGACGGGACGCTGACGGCATCGCTGGTACCCGGTCTTCCGGTTTCGGCCAACTGCGGAAACGGCAGCCTCGACCCGGGCGAACAGTGCGATGATGGCAACGCCGCCAACGGCGATTGCTGCTCCACTACCTGTGCTTTTGAATGCAGCGACGGCAACCCTTGCACCTTCGACAACTGCAGCCCGGCCTCTGGACAGTGCACGCACTTACCGGTCCCCGGCGCCTGCAACGATGGCGATCTCTGCACGGTTGGTGATACCTGCCTCGGGGGCCAGTGCGTGCCCGGTGAAGTAGTGGCGGTGGGCTGCGAGCAGACCACGCCATCGCTTCAGTGCGTAGCTCCCTGCCTCGACCCGGTATTGGGACCGGTAGAGAAATATCTTGGCGACGCCACCGATGTTGCCGCCCTGCCGATCTTGTTCGAGAACGTGGGCAACGCGTCCCTGCCGCGTTTTGATATAGTCATGGCCAACGTGCCGCGCAATCTTTTTACCAACGTGCACGGATCCTTTGGCGACCAGCTCACCGATGCCGCAGGCCAGGGCCTGACCGATGGCGGCGGTGCTCCGTTACTTGGCGCCGGCCTGGGCGAGGACCCTTCCTGCTCGTCGCCACTGATCTGCGCTGGCGACGAGGTCGGGCTTGACGGCTTCGAGGCTACTTTTTTCACCCCCACGGGGATCATCTTATTTGACGCCAACAACGTCCAGATAGTAGCCCAGGAGAACCTCGACCCTGTCAGCGGGGATCCGCTTGGAGTGTCCCAGGACCTGGTCTGGGTGCTGTGGTCGATTCGTTTCGACGAGGTGGCCCCGCTTTCTCCCTCCAGGCTCGTTATCAGCAGTCGGGGCGTGCGCCTGGCCGCCTTTCGGCTCGACGGCGATGCCTCGGTTAACAACGCCCAGGGTGTGACCGCGGCCCTTCTCGATGAGGGCTGCGTGGCCGACAGCAGCAATTTCCCGGTCGCAGCGCTATGCGATGATCTCAACGGCTGTACCGACGACGCCTGCGATACCGTCACCCACGCCTGCACTAACAGCAACAACACGCTGGCCTGTGACGATTCTGATGCTTGCACCACGGCAGACACCTGCGCGGCGGGAGCCTGCGTGGGCGGCCCGCCGCTGCCATGCGACGACGGCGAGTTCTGCACCGGTGTCGAGAGCTGTGACACGATTCTC
>DBZX01000005.1:1228-1507 GCA_002311335.1 bacterium UBP10_UBA1149 | reverse complement strand
TCTCGGCTGCGTGGACAACGCCGATCCCGATCCCAACGATGGCGTGGCCTGCACGGTGGATAGCTGCGACGAGGCCAACGACGTGATTGTAAACGCTGTCAACGACGGCAGCTGCGACGACGGTTTTTATTGCACCGGCGTCGAGAGCTGTGACCAGTTGCTGGGCTGCCAGGATAACGCTGATCCCGATCCCAACGACGGCGTGGACTGCACGGTAGATAGCTGCGACGAGGCCACCGACTCGCTGGTAAATACGACCGACGATGCTTTCTGCGACGA
>DBZX01000005.1:360-1109 GCA_002311335.1 bacterium UBP10_UBA1149 | reverse complement strand
GGCAACGGATGCACCGACAACAGCTGCGACGCGGCTACGGGTTGCGTGCTGGCCAACAACGAGGTGGTCTGCGACGACGGCAACGCCTGCACGACGGGCGACGTGTGCGCCGCGGGATCCTGTGCCGGCGTGGACACCTCGCTGTCTGACTGCGAAGACGGCAACCTCTGTACTACCGACAGCTGCGACGCAGCCACGGGTTGTGCCAATGTAGACAACTCGGTTTCCTGCGATGACAGCGACGCCTGCACGACTACTGATACCTGCATGGCCGGGGCCTGCGTTGGTGGACCGCGCCTGGATTGCGGTGATGCCAACGGTTGCACCGACGATTTCTGTAATTCGCTTGCCGGTTGTGTGAACGCGCCCAACATTGCTGCCTGTGACGACGGCGACGCGTGCACGACCGCGGATACCTGCGCCGCCAGCGCCTGCGTGGGTGGCACGGCTCCCAATTGCGATGACGCCAACGGTTGCACCGACGACACATGCGATTCGGCGACGGGCTGCATTAATGCCGACAACGCGGCTTCCTGCGATGATGCAAACGCCTGCACCACGGCGGACACCTGCTCGGCCGGCGCTTGCGTGGGTGGGGTGGCTCCCGACTGCGATGACCTCAACGGCTGCACCGATGACAGCTGTGATTCGGCCTCGGGCTGCGTCAACGCCGACAATGCGGTCTCCTGTGACGACGGTGACGCCTGCACGACCAGCGACACCTGCTCTGCGGGTGTCTGCGCGGGCGG
>DBZX01000005.1:0-124 GCA_002311335.1 bacterium UBP10_UBA1149 | reverse complement strand
TGTGATTCGGCCTCGGGCTGCGTCAACGCCGACAATGTGGTCTCCTGCGACGACGGCGATGCCTGTACCACGAGCGACACCTGCTCTGCGGGTGACTGCTTGGGCGGAGAAGCTCCCGACTGCG
>DBZX01000099.1:35093-36056 GCA_002311335.1 bacterium UBP10_UBA1149 | reverse complement strand
AGTGCTTCGACCGGTTCTGCCCGCTCGCCCGTGGCCCTGGATGTCGAGGCCGTCCGCCGGGAGTTCCCGGTGCTCCGGACCACGGTCCACGACCGGCCGCTCGTCTACCTCGACAGCGCGGCCAGCGCGCAGAAGCCGCAGGCCGTCATCGATGCCGAGCGGGACGTGTACGAGCGCTACTACTCCAACATCCACCGGGGAGTGCATCGGCTGTCCGTTCTCGCGACCGATGCCTACGAGAAGGCCCGCGTGCGGGTGCAGCGATTCATGGGCGCCTCGAAGAGCCGGGAGATCGTATTCGTCCGTGGCACAACGGAGGCGATCAACCTGGTCGCGCAGACCTACGGCCGCACCCACGTGGGCGCCGGCGACGAGATCCTCATCACCGGGCNNCACCGAAGGCATCAACCTGGTGGCGCAGTGCTGGGGCCGGACCAATCTGCGCGAAGGTGATGAGGTTCTATTGTCCGGGCTCGAGCACCACTCGAACATCGTGCCCTGGCAGATGCTGTGCGAGGAGAAGGGGGCCAGCCTTCGAGTCGCGCCCATCGACGATGCGGGGGTCGTCGACATCGGGGCCTTCGAGCGGCTTCTCACGGCCCGGACCCGGATCGCCTCGTTCGCCCACGTCTCGAACGCCCTCGGCACGATCAACCCCGTCGAGCGGATGACCGAGCTGGCCCATCGCGCGGATGCGGTGGTGATGATCGACGGGGCGCAAGCGGCACCCCACCTTCCCATCGACGTGCAGCGGATCGGATGCGACTTCTACGCCTTCTCTGCCCACAAGGTCTACGGCCCCTCCGGCGTCGGAGCGCTGTACGGCCGGGAGGCGCTGCTCGAGGCGATGCCGCCGTGGCAGGGCGGGGGCGACATGATCGAACAGGTGAGTTTTTCGGGCAGCACCTATGCTCATCCGCCGGCACGATTCGAAGCCGGCACGCCCAACGTGGCAGGAGTGGT
>DBZX01000099.1:28753-35011 GCA_002311335.1 bacterium UBP10_UBA1149 | reverse complement strand
GGCCTGGGTGCGGCCATCGACTACCTCGAGTCCGCGGGCATCGAGCAGGTGGCCATGCACGAACACGAGCTGCTCGACTACGCCGAAGGCCGGCTGCGCGAAATACCAGGGTTGCGTATCGTTGGCACGGCGGCTGAGAAAACCGGCGTGCACAGCTTCGTGATCGAAGGAGTGCACCCGCACGACATAGGTACGGTGCTCGACAGTTACGGCGTGGCAATACGCGCCGGCCATCACTGCACCCAACCCCTGATGGAACGCCTGGGCCTGGTCGCGACCGCGCGTGCCTCGTTTGCGTTGTACAGCAATCACGACGACGTGGACCGGCTCATCGACGCGCTGTTGAAACTCACGGAGTTGTTCGGCGATGGATGACCTGAGGCAACTCTACCAGGAAACGATACTCGACCACGGTCGCCGTCCGCGAAACTTTGGCGCCATGGACGATGCCACGCACCAGGCCGACGGCTACAACCCGCTGTGTGGCGACAAGGTGCACTTGTATCTCAAGGTAAACGACGGTGTTGTTGAAGAGTTGAAGTTCGAAGGCCAGGGCTGCGCCATATCTACCTCGTCGGCTTCGCTGATGACCGAGGCGCTGAAGGGTCGCAGCGTGCAGGAAGCGCGGGACTTATTTGCGCGGGTGCACGCGATGCTCACGGGCAAGCAACTTGATGATATGGCCGGTAAGCTGGGCAAGTTGGCCGTGTTCGAAGGGGTGAAAAAGTACCCGCTGAGAGTAAAGTGCGCCACGCTGGCCTGGCACACGCTTGAGAACGCGTTGGCCGGCGGCGGCGAGGTGGCCAAGACAGAGTAGTAATTGCCGGGAGCCCTGTTCGGGTGCCGGCGCGGGATGAAAAAATGGCAGAACGATTGAAAGACGAAGAACTGGCTAAGGCTGTAGTGTCGGTCGACGACGCAGAAGCGGATGGCGGCGCTGATAAGGGCGCTGCAGATACGCGCCTGGCCGATAGCAGTGGCTATCCCGGCAAGCCGCCGGTGGCGTCCGAAGAGACTGCCGGTGGTGGCTACTCAGGCCGCGGGGGATTCGAATCTCCCTTTGACCGCGAACCCGACCTCGGCGATCTCCACGGTGGCGGCGACTCCTCCAATGATGTCGACCCCGAGTCGCTCGCGCCCCCGCCAGGCGAGCTGGCAGGCCCCGAGCTCACCGGCCCGGCGGTCGAGGAGGTCATAACGGCGCTGCGCACGGTCTACGATCCCGAGATCCCGGTAAACCTCTACGACCTTGGGCTCATATACGACATACGCGAGGGGCCCGAGGGTGAGGGCGTGCGCATCTGTATGACGCTCACGACTCCCGGCTGCCCGGTTGCCGGCAGCATGCCCGGCATGGTAGAGACCGCCGTCTCTGCCGTTGACGGCCTCGACGACGTGCGCGTCTTCCTGGTCTGGGATCCACCGTGGTCGATGGAGATGATGTCGGCTGCCGCGCGAATACAGCTCGGCATGTAAATCCGCGGCTTCTTGCCTCTTCTGCCGGTTCCCACTAGACAGCAACGTTCAACGAGTACGGGCCGTTAGCTCAGTTGGTAGAGCAGCTGACTCTTAATCAGCGGGTCGCAGGTTCGATCCCTGCACGGCCCACCACTAAAACCCTTCATTTGTTCCCGTAATCGCGGGATTGCCGAGGTGATAACGGCGTCCGGCAAGACTCTGTTTGCCGAAGCCTGCGTGCTCAACCTGCTCCAGCGAGCGCACACGCGGACGTTGAATCAAGTCGGCAGCAACGCGATTCGATGATCCTTCACCGTCGTGTCGATCATCAGATCCGAGCCCCTCACAGTGGCGCGAGCCTCTCCTTCGACTCGCCAATGACTGGGCTCTTGCAAGCCGCTGATCTTGAATTTGGTGGGTCGACCGATTGCACTCGAAGTCTGGGGCTTCAGGCCAAGGCGCAAGGCGCCCGCTTCCCAGTGTGCTTCGGCAAGAGCAAGGGTTGGAAAGTCCACCCCCTCAACCAGGCCCGGCTGTGGCGACATCGGCGCTTCGGATAGCGCCGTCCAAGCGCCGGGCGTGACGGCTTCCGCGGCGGCCAAAAAACCGTTGTATTGGCCCCGTGGATGTTCTTCGCCCAGACCGAGGCCCCAGGTGAACTCGCCCCGTTCGGGGTCCCAGGTCGGCTCGTAATTTGTTTCGAGCACATCGACCAGAGGCGCTTCGAATTCCTTCAGTCCCCACTCGCGAGAGAGGAGGAGCGCAATGGCGTTGATGCGGGGACTTCCAACATTGGCAACGCCATCGGCTGTGATGCCGGCGTTTGCGGCCGCCGCGGCAAACAGGCGCTTGGCTTCGGCTGGCACTTGCGGCGCAAGGTAAAAGCAATAGGTCATGGCAAAGCTCGTCGGGAGGAGTTGGTGGATATCGAGAATGGGATCGTAGTAGCCCGTGACTGTGCCGGGGATCTCTTCCTTATCTAGTCCCAGGTATTCTCGGCGAGCGTGCTGCCACCAGGGTTCGAATGCAGTCGTGTGGAAGTTCGTGCCATGTCGGTTGTCGTGGAACCTCAGACCGAGGCCCGCGCCGCTCAGTCACAAGGGCCAGACTTTTGTGTTCTCGCAATGACAGCCCTGAGGCTTGTCCTTCCATTGGTTTGTAAGATGCGCGGCGATGGCTGTATGGGACCACTCGAAGGTATTGTCACCGTCGCGAATCATCTTGAAGGGTTCATTCCAACGATCGTCCGTCGCGATCATCGAGCGCAATCCGAGCATCACTAGAAAGAAGCCCTTGTAGAAGAGCATGCCATCTGCAGCCACCGGATCCATCTGGATGCCATAGGGCTCGACGCCGTTGGCGGTCCAACCCGGAGCGTCGTAATTGCCCCAAAGCTCTGGAGGAATCAGGAAACGATACATGTCGGGGTAGTCTTTGCGGTTGGGGTCGTCTCCAAATTGTGTCAGCCAATCGTTTGCCGACCACCACCCGGTATGACGCTCGAGCAACTGATCGAGCACCGCGACATAGGGTTCCCGCCAGGCGGGTGTGGTCTGTGCCATCAGTCCCATCGCATAACTCGAATCAATCAGATCAAAGCGCGGGTACGACGCCAGCGGCGGATCTGAACGATCATCCCAATGCGGATGCGGCTTTCCTTCTTTGCTCCAATCATCCGGTGTATGGGCTTTGCGATGGATATAGCGAAGCCATCCCAGCGATCGGTCGGAGAGCTTGGTGGATGTCGTCATGCGCGGGGATCCTTTCCTTGCGGAAGGATCGAAGAATACATCAAAAGAGGCGCAGCAACACCCTACTGAGCCTGGCGGCCGGGACCAGGCACTCTCCAAGCGGGTGATCAAGGCAGCTACCGATTGACGCTTCGGTAACATTCCGCGCGGCGACAGCCAAAAGTTGTTTTCCAGGGCACTTCTTTTTGTGTTTGTAAAAAGACCTGCCCCGAGATGGGTCTGACCGACACGGCCAGCGGAGAAGCCTTGTCTGCCAGTGGCAGGGTTGGCTCGACGCCATCGGCAGTAGACTCTGGCGCGCCCTGGAGGCTTACGCGCGCGTCAGTTTTTCTTGCAGAAAAGTTTGCGGGAACCCCTTGGCTGGCACAGGGAGACACTGTCACGACGGGCAACCGGATTGGCGAACAGGCCCACGTCTACCGGCCCGGTGGGAACAACCACGCCAGTTGAAGCAGCGTCTAGTCCCCTCGCGCGCAGCCTGAGCTTGGACACGAACAAAGACGAACCCCCGAATGGACCACCGATGCCCCGCAGCGGCTTGAGCACGGCCCTTACCAGCTTATCGACCGATCGGCATACCACCCGCGCACCGTTACCAGACGACTCGCAACCGGTGAGATTTATAGTGTGGGAGAAGCTGCCCTGGTCACCGACAGTGACAAAGGCGTTGCCGGCCAGCATCGTATCAGAAAGGCCTCCACCGGTGTCGTTTTCGCTGACGAAGCTACTGGTGATACGGGCGATCCCGTTGTTCTTCGAAGCCTTCGCAGGTCTCAACACTACGCTCTTGATGACGTACGAACCCGGGGTCGTGTCGAGATCGTCGGCGTCGCAGATCCCGTCACCGTCAGTATCGCTTCCACCGCCCGTGTTGACGCAAACGCCGCCCAGGCACTCGTCGAGTTCACTACAGGTGTCGCTACCACTGTCACAGGGAGTGACATCCGGTTCAGGGACGCAGGTGCCGGCCGGCTCCGTACAACTCGCGTCGCACGGGGCCGTGCATGGTGGGGTGCCGGCCACGCAGTTACCGCTGCCGAGGTCACAGGTCTCGACACCGTTGCACGCCAGGCTATCGTCGCACTCGGGGTTAGAGGAACAACCGCAAAGGCGGGCTGCGAACTCCAGGATCCTCGCGTCCTGGTTATTGCCACCTGAGGGAAAAACCAATTTGGCCTTGAGGACGGTAGCCGCCGATATGTCGACAACCTCGGTACCGGCTCCCAATCCAGTGAGGCTGGCGACCTGTGTCCACCCGGTTAACGAAAAGGAGTCCGCCGAGGCATTCGTGGTCACGTATATGTCCAGGGCCTCGCTGTTGGTGTTGTCCTGTTCGATGACGAACTGGTTGATAACCTGGGGCGAAGAAAACTCGGCGATCAGGTAGGAGTGGTCTCCGTAACCCTCCGTCGGTTCGAAGTCCGCACCGAACCAGTCGCTGTTCCAGAAGGTGCCCGAATCCATGTCAAATGCAGCCGCCGCGGTAGACGGCAACCCGTTTTCGTCGGACCAGACGTCGGTCAGGATCGGCGCCACCCCGCCATCAGCCGAGCTGAGCAAGTTGTCTTCGCTGGTACAGACCTGCGCAGTCGCCTTTTCAACGACGAGAATGCCCACCAGCACTGCAATCGTCAAGGCAACCGAGAGGGCTTCTAACCGCCGTAGTCCTGGATTCAATCTACCTGGTTTCATAGTGTATTTCCCCGTCCGTGCCCCGGAGGCCGGACTAAGCCGTGAGCCCATCATTCGCTGCACACCAGTCGCTTACGGTCCTGGCCGGCTGACAACAACGTGCATCCGTCGATGGTATCAACCCTGGTGATGAATCCGTGTACCAGGCTTCCCGTCAACGGGGCGACCGGGTTGGTGGCGCTGGAGGGGCCCGTCTCGGCACTGGTAAGTTTCTTCGCCCTTATCCGAAGCACGAACAGGTGCTCGCTGATACGCTTCTTCTTCGTTGCCGTGGCACGCACGCGGCCGTCGTTCGAGCGGCAACGAACCTTGCGCAGCTTCGAGGAAGGCGCCGAGCAGTTCTCCAAGGGCAAAGGGACACTGAAACTGTCCGAATCGGCCAGGTCCATCGTGTTGGTCCCGGCGAGGAGGTTGGTAAGAAAGCTGCCCTCGGAATCGGAGTCGGCGAGCAACGCGACCACCACCGCTTTTCCGTCGTCACTCGAAGAAGCGCCGGCAGGTTTCAACTTCACCCGCAGCAGCGTGAAAAGGCCCGGCGACGTATTATCATCATCGAGATCGCAGACCTGGTCTTCATCCGTGTCCCCGCCGCCACCGTTGTTGGGACAGTTACCTTGCGGGTAACTGGCAACGCCAGTGCAACTATCGGTTATCGTACACGTGTCAAGCCCCGAATCGCAGGAGGTTGACACCGGTACAGCAGTACAGAGACCCGGCTCGCTACACACACCCGTGTCGCAGTCGCCCTGGCAAGGTAGCGCACCCGCCAGGCAGCCACCCGTCGTGAGATCACAGGTTTCGATCCCGTTGCAACCCACCCCGTCGTCGCAGTCAAGGTCGGTGGCACAACAAAAGCGGGCCTGGAATTCCATTATGCGAGCATCGCCACTGTTGCCCGCGACCGGGAAGACCATCTTCACCTTAGACGCCGACACGGTAGCTATGTTGACAAGCTCGGTGCCGGCACTCAGACCGGTAAGTCCGGCCACCTGCGTCCACCCCGTCAGCGAACCCGCCGCCGCCGCCGGGTCATCGCTCACGTAAATGTCTATCGCTTCGCTGGTGGTCGTATCCTGGACGATGCGTATCTGGTTGATGTCCTCGGCCGAGGAGAGCTCGGCGTACAGATAGGATTGGTTTCCGTAACCCTCCGTCGGTTGGTTCCCCGGGCCGAACCAGTCGCTGTTCCAGTAAGTAGCCTCATCCATGTCGAAAGCGCCGGGTGCGGACGACGGCAGCCCGTCTTCGTCCGACCACACGTCGGTTGCCACCGGTGCCACGCCCCCATCGCCAGAACTCAGGACGTTGTCCTGCGTCTCGCAGGCCGCCGGGGGCTCCAGCTCACAACTGCTGTCAC
>DBZX01000099.1:17745-28736 GCA_002311335.1 bacterium UBP10_UBA1149 | reverse complement strand
CCAGCTCGCAACTGCCATCGCAACCGTCAAGGGCGGTCGTGTTTCCGTCGTCACATTCCTCGAAAAATTCAACGGTATTGTTACCGCAAACCGCGCCGCAGGTCGGCGGAGGGTCGGCCGGAAGCGCGCAGGGTGTTGCAGAGGGGTTCAGCGCCAACCATATGGTACGGGCACCTGGCCCGATGCTGTTGCTTACCCCGCGTGCATCAAAGGCCGACGCACGAAACCACGTGCACGCAAAGTCGGGTGAGTCTGTGTAGGTGGTATCCCCGAACTTGTCGAGGTCAGCCCGCGGTATCGACCACTCGATCGCGTTGATCGTGGTACCGACCGGGTTCTGCACGTAGGTCCAGGTGCTCGACGGCGGTGTATTTAAAAAGGACGCCTCTCCACCCGAAATATTAAACTGGCCGGCTACGCACTCGGCGGCGAAGTGCCCGTCAGTCATGCCGTTGCCGTAGAATGTACCCGTGCAAGCCTCGCAGCCGGTAGGCGAATCGTTGGGATCACCGAGGGACGGGTTGAACAACACACCGAACAACGTGTCCGCACAATTGCTGGGTGCGCCCATCGGATCGGCGGCGAGGTAAAGGTTGGTGGCATCCCAGTCCCAGTACAGGCTCCAGTCACCGTGACAGTTCACCGTGCCGCCGGCGAAGCTACCCGAGCTGCCGGGGTCGTACACGCCGCCCAGGTCAGGAGTGCGGTCAACGACAACCGACTGGGCGTACTCGCCAACGTTGATCACACCGTCAACGACCGGGGCCGCCGATGACACCGAGGTCTGTCCGACCGCTGCGAGTAACGCGACGGCGAAGAAAGCGACAGGCTTATACCGGTTTTTCGTCATTATACCTCTCTGGCCAACGCCGGGTGTGGTAAGCCCCTCAAACTCAATCGAGGGTCGGCGCGGTCGCCCGGCGAGCCTTCTGTTCGCTACTATTACCCCTGATAGCGATGTGTCAAGTGCAAACTTGAACTTTTCCTGAAAAATGGAGTAAACGCTTGCGGAGCCATCGGTGTCCAGAATGAATACTAGCCTCGGGTTGATAATTTCCTCAGTATGGCCTGAGCCATCTGGGGGTATCGCGTAGGTGGGACTCTTTGAATCTACGCGCTTGTTGCGCGCTCTGCTGACCACTGGCATGTAACGCAACAACCGTGACTTCGTTAAAGCATATGGTCGCAGCGTCCTGTTTCGCGATGATCGTGGGATCCGTGGGACCAGCGATGTTGGTCGGCGCCGCCCCGCCCGGCAGCGAGTCGCCCAACCCCACGACCACCTCGAAAGAAAAACAGGCAAGTATAGATCAACAGGTGCAGCGTATAGTCGACGAGCGCAGGCAGAGGGACCGGACCGTCTGGTCCGGAGAAGTCAGGGCGCAGGTATACGAACAGGCTTTCGTCAGGCTGTGGGATGAATTGCGCAGGGATGACGACGCCTTCGAGGTGCTGTTTAATTTTGGTTTCCTGGACACGCTGTTGATCGGCCGGCCGGGCCCGACCCGCGTCCTGGGCCAGGGAGTAAGCGCTACGCGATTCGGCTCGCCCGCGCGCGCTCTCGATCGGGAGCAGTGGCGGCTGTTCCTGAACGACTGGAAAGAACGCGGTTATCGCGTCGAGCAGACCGAGTGGCATCATACCCGGTTTTCGTATGATGAAACGACCGGGGCCCGGTCACTGGTCACCTTCGCTATCGACTGCATCCAGGCCGAACGCGGGCACCGCGTCTCGATACGCGGAGAACTGGATGTACGTTGGTCGGGGGTCGGCGACGCTAACGGTTTTCCCATAGCGCGCAGTATCGATGCGTCGTCGATCGAGATATTTGAACGGACCGGTAATCCCGCCTTCGAAAAAGCGGCCACGTGGGACCTGGGCTACGTCCCGCCGCTACTGGTCCACGACCTGGACGGCGACGGTTACTCCGACGTGGTACTGCCCGGCATGAACACGGTCTACTGGAACAAGGGCGACTGGCGATTTGACGAGGCCCCGCTGCTCGACCGGCCCGCGAACATCGAGGGCAATATAACGGCCGCCGTGTTGGCCGACTTTACCGGTGACGGTCACCTCGACCTTCTCAGCGGGGCTCGCGGCGAGTACCTGCACCTTTACGAGGGGGCGAGCGGCGGTAGGTTTCCCACGCAGCCGCACCCGGTAAAGGCCACCTCGAGCCCGCTGGCCAACCCGCAGGTGCTCACCGCCGGGGACGTGGACGGTGACGGTGACCTCGACGTCTGGGCCGGCCAGTACAAGATAGCCTACCTCGCCGGCACCTTGCCCCAGCCCTATTACGACGCGCGCGACGGCTACCCCTCTTACCTGCTGTTGAACACCGGCGATGGCCACTTCGAAGATGGCAGCGCGGCGGCCGACATGGGCACCAAGCGTTACCGCCGCGTACTGAGCGGTTCGCTGGTGGACATCGATGGCGACCGCGACCTGGACCTCGTAACCGTCAGCGACTTCGCCGGGGCCGACGTCTATCTCAACGACGGCAGTGGCCATTTTAGTGATGCTACCGACCAGGTAATCGACGAGGGCGCGGGGTTCGGCATGGGCCACTCGTTTGCAGACTACGACCTGGACGGATTGCTGGACATGTACATGATAGGCATGAGTTCGACCACCGCGCGGCGACTCGACTTCATGAACGCTGGGCCCGAGGGCTTTGAACGACACCAGGAAATGCGCAGACCCATGACCTTTGGAAACCGCATGCTCCTGGGTACCAACACCGCCCGCTTGGTCGCGCCGGCTTTCAAGGACAGCGTGGCGCGCTCAGGCTGGGCTTGGGGAACGGCTTCGCTTGATTTCGACAATGACTCGGACGTGGATATATTTGTCGCCAACGGCTTTCGTAGTGGCAACTCGGCCAAGGACTACTGCACCCGCTTCTGGACGCAGGACATTTACATGGCGGCTGCTGTCCCCGATCCAGCGCGCCACTCTTTCTTCAAGAACACGTTTTCAAAGATAGGCAACGATTGGTCGTGGAACGGCTTTGAGCACAACGTGCTCTACATGAGCGACGCGGGGCGCGACTTTACCAACGTGGGTTATCTCATGGGCGTCGCCGACGAGATCGACGGCCGCGCCGTCGTGGCCGACGACCTCGACCTGGACGGGCGGGTCGACCTTCTGGTGGTCGAACACGACTACGAGGGTGGATCCAACAAGCCGCGCTTGCACCTGCTGCGCAACCAGTGGCCTGGCGACGACAACTGGATCGGTGTCCTCCTGGCCGACCGCGCGGGTGGGCCTTCGCCGTTAGGCGCGCGAATCGCCGTGGAACTGGAAAGTGGCGGCCGGCGGATCGCGCGCATAGTAACCGGCGACTCTTTCTCGGCGCAACACGCCCTGCAGAAGCATTTTGGCCTGGGCTCGTTGCAGTCGGTGTCGGCGATAGAGGTCGAATGGCCTGGCGGGCTCTTGACCCGTATCGATAAACCGGCGATCCGGCGATACCACCTCGTCAAACCGCCAGCGGTGGTCGAGCCACCCGGGGCGGTCGAGCCGGCCGCTAACTGAAAGTCCGTCCCGGCGCCTTCAGTCGGGGTTTGGATAAACACCGGGAGTGAATGGCGGGGGAGCCACCCACATGGGGGGCGTTTACGGAAAGTAAGGTCTCGACTTCTTCTTGTAACGGGCCTGCTACAGCACCTGGAAAACTTCGTAGCTGGCCTTGCCGCCTCCGAACGCGGCCATGCGGCCAATACACACGATGTCGTTCATCCAGGCGTATTTCTTCGACGTAGTTTCAAAGTAAGGGGTGCTGCGGAAGTACATATCGTCGCCGTCTATGCTCTCGCCGGCGGCGATTCGTTCTCCCAGGCCCTCGTCCATGCGCAGGATGCCCGTGTAGTTGCAGTACACGAATTCCCCGTCGTCGGTGCGGATGGTGAAGCGGACGTCGAGTTTCCAGTTGCCGTTGGGCATTATGCGAATCCAGTCGCCCATGGGGGCAACGATTTCGCCGCGTACGCGTGGGCCCTCGATGCTGGCGTTCAGGACCTCGAAGATCATCAGGTTTTCGTTACCTGAAACGGGCTCGCCGATGTCGCCCTTGAGCGTGAAAAGAAACTCCGTCTCGATACCTGTCCTGGCTTCCATTAATTTCTCCTGTTCGGCGCGACCATCTTCGAGAGGGCGCCGCCGTGACTTGACTACTAAGTTTCGAAGACTACCGGCAGCGATCCGTAGACCCTGAAGAAGGAGTCTGACCAACTTACCTTGTCGTAGTCTATCGAAAGGGCAGGTGCCCGGCGGACCAGCTCACCGATGGCGATCTGGGCCTCCATCTTTGCCAGCTGGTGGCCGAGGCAGTAGTGGGCCCCTCCGCCGAACGAATGGTAGGCGATGTTCTGGCGGTTTATATCAAATCGATCGGGGTCCGGGTTTGCCCGGGGGTCGCGGTTGCCCGCCGCCAGCATGGGCCAGATTACCTCGTCGGCGGGAATCGTCACGTCTCCTATGGTGTAGGGCTCGGTCAGCACGCGCCATATCATCAGGATGGGATTCTCGTAGCGCAGGCATTCCTCTACCGCGTTATCTATGAGCGACGGATCGTTGCGCAGCTTGGCCATCTCGTCCGGGTGCTCGATCAGGGTACGGGTGCCGTTGCCTATCAGGCCTATCGTGGTCTCGAAGCCGGCCACGAGCAGGCCGACGACCTGCGGGATCATCTCGGCCACGGTAAGTTTCTCGCCGTCCTCTTCTACCCGTATCAGTTCACTCAACAGGTCATCACCGAGGTTCTTGCGGCGCTCGGCTATGAGGTCGTCGAAGTACGCGGCCAGGCCCTCGCCGGCTTCGCGCGCGGCCTGGCAGGTCTCGGGTGGCAGCATGGCGGCAAAGAACGCGTTGGTGCGGGCCGCGGTCCACTTGGTGAACTGGAGGCGGTCCTCGTCGGGAATACCGAGCACCTTGCATATCATCGCCCCGGGAACCGGCAGGGCGAGGTCTTTGATGACATCAAGCCCACCCTGTTCAAGTCCCCGGGAAATTGCCTGGTCAACTGTTTCTTCGACCTGGGCCCGCATGGTGTCGACAGCACGCCGGGTAAAGGCCTTGAAGACCAGCCGGCGCAGCTTGTTGTGCTCGTCGCCGTCCTTGTTGAGCATGAAATCGACGAAGCTACCGAGGCTACGGTCGCCGGGGTCGAACATGGGGTTGATGTTTTCGGCGTTTGTCTGGCTAACCGGGCCGTTGCGCAGTAGCTCGTCGATGTCGTCAAAGCGCGACACCCGCCAGGTTCCAAGCGGCGTGTGGTCTACCGGGTGGTTCTCGCGAAGGTGCTTCAGCGAGGGGTAGGGGTCGTCGCGGAAGCTTTCGCTCAGCGGGTTACAGCCGTTCCAGCCATCGTCGACAGTTTTTTCTTCTTCCATCGTCAGGGTACTCCGCAGTCGTGTTCGCGTCAGTGCGCCGTCCAGCCACCGTCAACATTTATGCTCGCGCCGGTGATGAAGTCGGGCGCTTCGAGCAACAGCCAGGTCACGGTCTGGGCTACGTCGCCGGGTGTCCCCAGCCGGCCGATGGGGTGCAAGGCAAGAAGGTCGTCTTCGCTCACGCCTCCGGCGGCCAGTATGTCGAGCATCGGCGTACGGATCGCACCCGGGCATATCGCGTTGATACGCACCGAGGCAGGCCCGTACTCGATCGCGGCTGTCTTGGTCAGGCCGATCACGCCGTGCTTGGTGGCCGAGTAGGCCGACTCTCCCGCCAGCCCCACCTGTCCGGCCACCGAAGCCGCGTTGACAATCGCTCCGCCGCCGGCCTCGACCATGCGCGGGACCTGGTGGCGCATGCAAGAAAAAATGCCGCGAAGATTGGTCGCGACGACGTTGTCGAAGTCTTCGAGCGCAATGTCGGCAAGCGGTGCGACCGGCAGGCCTATGCCCGCGTTGTTGAACGCCACCGTCAGCGCGCCCAGCTTCGCGGTGCTCTGCTCTACGGCGGCCGAGACCGCGGCGTCGTCGCGCACGTCAACCGCGACAGCGATCGCTCTCGTGCCGGTAGCCTCTATGTCGGCGGCCGTCTCCTGGGCGGCAGTCTCGTCTATATCCCACGCGGCCACGGCGCAGCCTGCTTTGCCCAGCTCGAGAGCGGCCGACCGGCCTATTCCCGAGCCGGCACCGGTTACAATAGCGACTTGTTGTTTACCCGGCATGCTCTCAGCTCCTCACAACGCTCGCACCGCGGGCATCACTTCATCGGCAAACAGTTTCATGCTGCGCTCTGCATCGGCGGGAGAGATGCCGCCGAAGAAAGCGCAGACGTTGAGATCAAAATCGCCTATAACCTCGCGTCGTCGGGCAATGCGTTCAACGATGCCCTCGGGCGTTCCCGCGGCCTGTATGGATATATAGTTTTCCACCACGGCGTCCATGCCCAGGGCCTGCATTTCCACGGCCTGTTCTCCGTAGGACTTGTAGGCACGGCTGTGTTTGAAGTGCTCGCCGCCGAGTTCGTAGTGGTGCATGACCTCGGAGAAATAGCCGCCGATGTGTTGCCTGGCCATTTCACCGGCCTTGGCCGAGTCGACGTCGCAGACCATGAAGTCGCAGAACCGAGGAGCCGGGGGAGCGTGATCGTGGTGCTCACCGAACGACTTCTTATAGCCCTCGATGTCACTGGCACAGGCCTCGTCAGGTTTATTGGAAAACAGCACCATGCCTACTCCCAGCTTGCCGGCCTGGGTGGCCGAATCGGGCGACATTGCCACCGAGTGGGTGCGGCCCTTGAAGGTGCCTCGGGGTTCGGGACGGATTTCGGTTCGCGCCTGCGGGTAGTAGGGGCCGTCGCCCTGGATGAAGCCGGTTTCAAGAGCTTCCAGTATCATCTCCGATGCCTCGTCGAAGCGGTCGCGCGACTCTTCCATGTCGATGCCGAAGCCGTTGTACTCGCGCAGCGACAGTCCACGGCCCATTCCGAACACGGCCCGTCCGTTGCTCAGGTGATCGAGCAGTACGATTTTCTCGGCTACGCGCAGGGGGTCGTTCCAGGGCAGGATAACGGCCCCGGTGGCCAGTCCGATGCTGCTGGTACGCGCCGCCAGGTAGCTCAGAAGCTGGGCGTTGTCGGGGCAGGCGGCGTAGTCGGTAAAGTGGTGCTCGACGGGCCAGAGCTCGTCGAAGCCGAGATCCTCGGCCATCTCGGCCATGCGCAGCTCGCTCTGCACGAGCTCGCCATCGGGCGCGCGCCGCCCGAAATTCTGAAACACCATTTGAAGTCCTATAAGCAAACCGCGGCCTCCTGGGGTGCCTTATTTTCCTACTCTACTCGCCAACCTGAGGCCAGCCAGCCGGGCCGGCCTACTCGTCGTGGTACTGGAGTATCTCTACCTGGTAGCCGTCGGGGTCCAGGATGAAGGCGGCCGTCACCGGCCAGTCGGCCAGGCGTTCGGGCGACTTGGTAGATTCGGTGCCCGCGTCGACCGCGCGCTGGTGCAGCCCCTGGCAGTCGTCGGTCTTGATGTACAGCTTCCAGAAGGCGTTGCCGTGTTCGATCGGTCCCTGGTGGTCATGGTGCCAGGCCAGCTGGATGCGGTTGCCGTCCTCTCCCGCCAGCACCACCTCGCTCACACCGGGGATCTCGATGCGGTGGGTGACCTCCAGGCCGAGCACGTCCTGGTAAAAGGCGACGGATTTTTTAAGGTCGCTCACGTTGATGCAGTACTGGTCGAGGCTGGTCTTCATGGTTCTTGTCTCTCCTGTTTCCTAATATACTGCCGGCTGCGCCGGTTCCCGGCCCAGGGCCTGGTCAAGTTTCCACTTGGCGTAGTAGGCGTCCAGGAAGCCGGTGAGCATTCTCCGTTCCAGTGCCAGCCTCAGGCGTGTGCCCGCAGGCTCGTTACCCACAGGGTCGTAGTTGTTGGCGACCTGCAGCCTGACGGCCCGGTTGTGACAAAGCCGCGCGTCGGTGGTGAAGTCGCCGTCGGGCCTGCTTTCGGGCAGGAAGTTGCCGCTGCCGGCCTGGCCGCGACACAGCATTGCCGACTCGGGGCGCTTGGTCTTCCTGACCCGCGACGACATGTAACGGATGGCTATGCCGGTGCGACGGTCGTTGCTGCGGTTAGCGGCCGAGCCATGGAACAGGCGTATGTGGTGCAGCGAGATCTCACCGGCGGCCAGTTCCATATCGACGGCGTCCTGCTCGTTGATCTCGTCGGCCAATTCCTGCCCACGGGTGAGCATATTGTCCTTGTCGAAGGTGTCGCGGTGCCGGGCGTTTTTCTCGGAGAGATGGCTGTCCGGTAGAACCCGCACGCAGCCGGACTCAGTGGTGCTGGGGGTAAGAGCCACCCAGGCGGTCACGACTTCGTGCGGTTCAAGGGCCCAGTAGCCCGAGTCCTGGTGCCACGACACGTAGCTGGCCCGGCCGCCTTCTTTTACCAGCAGGTTGGTGGTCCAGCACAGTATGTCGGGCCCCAGTATGTCCTCTACCGCGTCGAGTATGCTGGGGTGGTGTACCAGCTCATCGGCCCAGCGCGATACCAGGTGAAGCTTGTGCTTGTAAGCGGACCGTATAACGCCCCGCGCCCGTTGCAGGTGCTCGTCAAGGCCCCGCCCGTAGCGCTCGACCTCGTCGGCCGAAAGTGCGGTGACGGGGAAGACGTAGCCGTGCTGCCGGTAGTGGTCGAGTTGTGATTGGGTAAGTGCCCTGGGCATGGCTGGCGGTATATTGCAGCAATCGGCGCTGCCTGGTCAAACCGCTGGCCTGGGCAGCGGCTGACAGGCCGCCGGCAGGCTGACCAGGACCGTGCCTGTGGCGTGGTCGCCCATGTCGTTTGCCAGGCGCACGGCCACTTCTACTTCGCGTTCGTCGCCGTTGTCGTCGGTGGCGGTGACCTCGCCCGTGAAGCGCAGGGACTGACCGGGTACGGCCGGTACGCCCAGCCGTATGGAGATGTTGCGTATCATGGCCCCGGGGCCGGCCCAGTCGGTCACGAAGCGCGACACGTAGCCGTTGGTCGTCAGGATGTTCATGAACATGTCGGGTGCGCCCTGCGCCGTGGCGAACTCGCGGTCGTGGTGCGCCGGCATGTAGTCGCGCGAGGCGATAGCGCCGGCGATGATCATGGTCGTTGTAAGTTCTACCTCGAGGACTGGCAGCGCGTCTCCTGCCTTGACTGGGCCCGGCCCGGTAATGCTCGCGGCGCTCACCGCGCGTCTCCCATGGTCGACGGGTCGAACTTAAGGATGCGGAAGGTCTGCCGGCCCACGACCTCGTCGTTGTCGCCCGCGGTGTAGGTAGTAACCCAGGTCACGAAATATCCCTGCCCGAGCGAGGTGGTCTTGCGTTCGGAAATACTCTCCAGCGCGGTCACCGACTTGACCAGGTCGCCCGGCCTGAGGTAGCGCAGGTATTCGAGCTCTGAGTTTGTAGCCAGCGTGCCGAGGTAGCCCGCTTCGTCGAGCTTCGTGACCGGGTTGTCCGGGTCTATTTCGTTGGGCACGCCGCCGCGCTCGGCTATGCCCTCCAGGCGAGGTCGCGGCATGGTCCAGGTTTGCAGCATGGCCGGGGGCGCGACTATTCCTCCAAAGCGGGTCGCGGAGGCCAGCTCCTGGTCAAGGTAGACCGGGTTGCGGTCGTCCATGGCGTCGACCCAGTGCCGTATCATGGGCAGGTTTACCTCGTCGGGAGCCTCGGCCGGCGGACCCAGGGGCTTGCCGAGGTAGCGTTCGAGCAGCTGCTCTCTGAGTTCGTCGTTTTCGTTGTCTGCCATCGGCCTTGCCCGCCAGTTCAATGGACGATGGCGAACATACGCTATTGTCCGGCCAAGGCCACGCGCCTGGCGGGCTTGAGCACCACCGGCAACCACCTGGTCAACTCGGTTGCGGCGGTGTGCGAGGCCGAGGGTCCGGGGCTCAAGACTTTCCTCGACCTGCCGATGATCACCGGGTGCATGGGCACCCACGCGAGCGTGTACTAGCCGCTGTCCGTTGGCGAGGCACCGGTGCGCCGCGACGGTCTGCGCCGGGCTTGCCCAGGGCCTGGTCGCTCAGGAGGCGGAGGAATGGCGCTTGTGTGCGCACCCCCCCGGTTGGGCGGGGGGCGGGCGAAGATGCAGGCGATCTGAGGAAAAACCGGGCTTCCAGTAGACCACGGGGCGTGACACCGTGGGCGGGTGAACCGGACCTGTACTCTCTGCGTGGGACTACTGCTGTTCGCGGGCGTTGCCGGCGCGCAACCCCTGGACAAATCTTCGCAGGCCTGCGTCAACGCCATGAACAAGGGCGCCGTCAAGGTCTCGTCGGCCCAGGCAAAAGAGAACAGCGGTTGTATTAAGCAGGCCGCGCGCCAGGAGCCTGCCGGAACAGGCGCCGAGGCCTGTCTCGTGGCCGACCAGCGGGGCAAGATCGCGCGTGCACAGGCCAAGACCCTGGCGGGCGAGACCCGCAGCTGCGACGTCACACCCAGCTTTGCCTACAGTTCAGGCCAGCTGGTCAACGCGGCCGCCGCGCGTGAAACAATCGCGCTGATACACGACGTGTACGGCCAGGACCTGGATGCGGCCGTCGTGGGCAAGGACGCGGACCGCAACGGGGCCAGCTGCCAGTTGAGCGCCGCCAAGGGCTCGGCCAAGTTGCTGTCGGCCGTTCTGCGGGAGTTCGTTGATACCAAGAAGAAAGGTCTGCGCGATGAGATTTTTGCCGACGCGGCCTCGCTGCAGCAGGCCTGCTTTGACGCGATCAACAGTGACCAACGCGGCAAGATCGCCCGCGCCGAGCAGAAGCTTGCCTCGTTGCTTGAGAAAAAGTGCGTAGCCCGTGGGGTCGACCTGGCGGTGGTCCTGGCTGGACAGTGCACGGGCGAAGCCTCCAGCGGCTCTTCGGCGGCGGCTGACTGCGTCGAGGCGAGGGTACGTTGCCGCGCTTGCCGGCTGTTCAACGACGCCGATGCTCTTGAGCAGGACTGCGACCTGTTCGACAACGGCTCGGCTGACAACAGCTGTCCCGCCTGTGGCAACGGCGTGGTGGAGGCCG
>DBZX01000099.1:5450-17606 GCA_002311335.1 bacterium UBP10_UBA1149 | reverse complement strand
TGCGCGGCCGACTGCGGTTCGTGTTGCGGCAACGGCAGCTGCGACAGCAGCCTGGGCGAAGACTACGTCAGTTGCCCGTCCGAGTGCGAGGCCCCGGGCAACTGCGACGTTGCTACCCCCTGGCAGGACATAGCACCCAGCCTGCTGGGCATAACCGACCTGCTGCCGTCGCTGCCCGACACGCCGCTGTCTGTTACCTGGCCCGACCCGCTTCCGACTTTTCTCTCCGACACGCTGGCGCCCACCGATCCTCCCCTGGGTTGGGTACCCGATGATTCCACCTGCGACGTGTCGGTGAGCTGGGACGCCGATCGCGTCGAGGCAGGACCCATCAAGGACTACGCCGGCGATCCCCACTGCCGTGTCACTCTCACCGACCACCCCACCAACGGCAACGCTCTTTTCTTCGCTAATCGCTGGCCCGGTGGCAGTATCCACATACCCATTTCGGGTGATCCGACCTGGGCACAGTTTCGCTTTCCGCTACCGCCCGCGCACCGGGCGGTGCGCCTCAACTACAGGATCGCCTGGGCGCGCCTGTTCGGCAGCCAGCCCGACCCCTGCCACGCCGACGACACCGACGAGCTGGGCAACTGCATTCCCAAGTACAAGGAGGCCGCCGAGGACTGGAGCGAAAATGTTCCACCCGGGCTGTTCCTGTTGTGGGGCAAGGCGGGCAACTGCCAGGGCTACCTGGTTACCGGTCCGCACGACCCGGCGGCCTACATTTCCTACTCGGGAGCAGAAACCTACAGTGTGGAAGTACCAGAGTCCCTGCAGACGGTAGACGAACTGGTGGTGGCGGCGTTCATATACCGCCAGTACCCCGGCGGGTGTGACGGGGCCAACTGCCTGTCGGGACGCTTCGTGTACAACAGCATGGCAATACAGGACATTACGCTGGACACCGAGGAAATTTTTAATCCGCCCTCGCTACCGGCCCTCGACCACCCGAGGTTGTTCGGGGCGAACGAGCAGTGGTTGGCCGGCCAGGAAGTCTTCAACAACCTGCCCTGTTACTACGCGCCAGTTTACGACGAAGGCGCGGGCTGGGGCTCGGTAACGAACATCCGTAACATGTGGGACATCTACACCCGGGGCGGCAAGGTCTGCAACGGCGAGGACCCCGTGCTCATCGAAGACCATCCCGACGCGGCTCCTTACCTGGACCTCACGGCTGCGGGCAACTGGAACGAGGACCGAGCTATCCGCGTGCTGCACCTGGTACGCCGCGTGCGCGCCTGCCACGAGCAGGGTGGCGGTGGCTGCCAATTTTCGCTGGCCGATATCGACGTGCTGGTGGCGCAGTTCATAGCCGTGGAGATCGCCCGCTTCGGTGACTGGACCTGGGAGAACCAGGGCCTGGTGTTCGACCTGGGGACGCTCCCGCCGATGCGCTACTGGTCGATGTTTGCCGATACCCTGTGGGATGACCTGTCGCAGGCCGACCACGACACCATAGCCATCGAGATGGGCAGCCGCATAGATATCTTTCTCCAGCACGCCGAAAACCACCACTGGGCGCTGTACAACGGCAACAACTGGACGCCGGTGTTGTCGCTGGCCGCCATGTACTGGGCGATTACCTACTACCACGAGGATCCCCGTGCGCCGCAGGTGGCGCTGACCGCCCTGGGGGTGTTGTGGCTGCACCGTGATTTCTACCTGCCCGACGGCGCTTACAAAGAAGGGCTGATGATGTACACGCACGTGTCCTTCGACAACCTCCGGCAGATCAACATGCTGTCGCGCGCGACCTTCGGCGAGTCCATCGACAGCGTACGTTGGGACCGCATGCCCGCAGTGAGTCAGTGGGCGCTGGAGTTCCTGGCACCCGACGGCCTGACGGTGGACTACGGCGACTCCTGGGCCAAGCGCGGTTGGGCGACCTTCATGCCCCTGTACATGGCCATGGCATCGGAGCTGACCGGGCAGGGGCCGGCGACCGTCGATCCCTGCACGGCGCGGGCTTACTTCAACAATCGCTGGTTCGACTGGGGCCTGCGCAATCCCTTTACTATTGATGCTTCGCTTGCGCGTGACTGGGTGGCGCTGGTCGAACAGTGCTCGGCGGCTGCGCTGGCCGGTACCTACGTGACAGTGTTTGAGGACGGAGGCTGGGGCAACATCCGCGTGGGCCTGCCCGGCTCTACGGTCACGGCCACGCTGGGCGATGTTGAACAACGCTACGAGCAGGCCGACCAGACCTTCCTGTCCGTGAGCGCCATTCCCAACACCTTCCCGCACACCGAGCTCGACTTCGGCAGCCTTGTCTGGGTGGCTTACGGCACGCGACTTCTGGCCGACCTCGGTTACGGCTCGATTGATATCGGCTACGGCATTCCACCCGACTATGCTCCTGACAACAACCCCACCGGGCACAATACCCTGGTGGTACCCGAGGCCCTGTGGGACGGTGACCCGTCGACCAACACCAGCCAGGTCGAGGACACGCCGGGCGTCATAGAGAGCCTCAACGTTTCGGGCATCGAGCTGCTGCACCTCGACGGTGACGCGGTTTATGGGCGTGACGACCTGGACGATGGATGGCTCGATACCTTTGACCGCTGGCTGCTGCCGCTCGATGGTGGGCACTTCGTGGTCGCCGATGGCTTCCGGGTTAGAGCCGACCGGCCCGACAGCAGCGTGCAGGAGTACTGGCACACCTACGACATGCTGACGCCGCCGGCCGCGGTCGACTGCCACTACAACAGCCAGCACGTCGAGATTACCTTGCCCGACCCCGGCCGCCTGCACCTGCTGCCGGTCTGCAGTTCGCTCGACCGCTATGGCGCGGCCGAGAGCGCGGGCGAAATTGTCGGGGCCTCGCTCGCCGCCGGCGGTTTCGTCGTGGACGCCCCCTTCGAGTTTCTCAACCGCCTGGGCGTTACCGAGCGCAGGGGCCGCGCGCGCTGGGTTCCCGACCAGGCGCTACGCTCCGACCTGCGGGTATTCCTGCTGCTGGCTGCACCGTCGGAAGGCGCGCTGCCGGCCGCTACCATCACCCAGGATCCCTGCGCGGCTGACAGTTGCTTCCAGGTCAGTATCGGGGCCGACACCTGGGAGCTGTCCTTCTCGGGGCAGGACGGGGTCTACGACCTGCTCAGTGTCGTTCAGCAGTGACCACCCGCTAACTTCAGTCTGCCTGCCCTGGAGTTTGTCTATCCTGAAGACGCCGCCGCGCCCCTAGAACTCGTCGGGGCGCAGCATGGCGTCGTGGCCGCCGTCAACGAACAGCACTGAGCCGCAGATGAACTGCGCTTTTTCGCTCAGCAGGAAGGCCACCGCACCGGCTATGTCGGCGGGCAGACCCAGGCGGCCCACGGGTACCGACTCGCCAAAATCCTTCATGATCGGGCCGAGGGTCTCGTCGGCGTACGCGCTGTCGGTAAGCGGGGTGCTGGTGATACCCGGCGCCACGGCGTTAATCCGCATACCGTCGGCCGCCCACGCAGCGGCGCCACGACGCATCCAGCGGGTTATCGCCTTCTTTGAGCCGGCGTAAGCGGTGTGGCCATCGCCGATGCGGTCGGCGATGGCGCAGGCCCGTTCTTCGTCGAGTTCGAGCAGGGCGGCGACGTACTCCTCGTCGCTGTCCATGGGTGCCGAGTTCGATGAGATCATGACAACCGATCCGCGCTTCCTGGCAACGAGCTCCCGCGCGCCGTCTACGAGCCTCTGGCTACCGAAAAAATTGACCCGCGTTATGAGCGACGCGGGGCGCACCACGGGGCCCAGCCCGGCACAGGCCACCAGGCCGTCCAGTCCATCGGGGGCACGGACCTCGAGTTCGACTACGGCCTGCGTGCACCCGTCGGCCGTGGAAAGGTCGGCCTCGATGTCGGCGTTGCGTATGTCGACGACGATGACCTCGTCACCGCGCTCTCTAAGCGTCGCCGTGATGGCGGCACCTATGCCCGAAGCGCCGCCGCTTACCGCGTACACACCCACGCCGTTCAGCCGACCTCTTTCGCCAGCGACGCGTAGTGGTCGAGCAAGGGCAGCACCTTCTCGGCGGTGGCCGAAGGGGCGATGAACACCGCGCGCGCGAATCCCGCGTCGCGCAGGCGGCCGAGCTCGTCGGTTTCACCGGGCGCGGCGTAGACCGACACTTCCATCGAGTCCGGGTCGCGGTCGGCTTCTGCTGCCATGCTGCGGAAGGTGGCCATGTCGCCCACGAGATCGGTGTCGGCCCGCCCGGCAATGGGTATCCAGCCGTCACCGTAGCGCAGGGCGCGCCTTATGCCGTAAGGCGCTTCGCCGCCCACGTGTATCGGGGGGTGGGGCGATTGCACTGGCTTGGGCGAGGAGAACACCTCGTCGAAGTCGACGAACTCGCCGTGGTAGGCTGCTTTTTCTTCCGCCCACATGGTCTTCATAGACTCAATGCGTTCGCGCATTACCTTCCACCTGCGCTCGAAAGGAAAGTCGTAGTGGTTGGCGAGTTCCTCGCGGTTCCAGCCTCCGCCCACGCCCAGCATGAAACGGCCGTTGCTGATGCGATCGAGGGTCGCTACTTCCTTGGCCAGTATCAAGGGGTCGTGCTGGGGCACAAGCGTTACGCCGGTTGCGACCTTGAGCGTTGTTGTCGCCGCCGCGGCGGCGGCAAGCGCCACCAGCGGCGCGTACACGTCGTAGTACATCTGCGGCAGATCGGCACCGCCGGGCCACGGCGTTTCTCGCGAGCAGGGAATGTGCGTGTGCTCGGCGACCCACAGCGACTCGAAGCCGCGCTCCTCGAGCGCCACGGCAAGCTCGGCCGGTTGAATGGAGTAGGCGGTAGGAAAAATGCAAAGGCCGTATTTCATGGAGTGTCCTCCGGGCTCAAGTTTCGTGCAGAGGTTTCGTTAGCGTGGTTCACAACGCCGGGACGTCCTTTCCCTCGCCAAAAATAACGCGATCGGGCCTGGCCACGACGACCTCGTGCTCGAGCAACAGCGCCAGCATGGCGCCACTCGGCTCGGGGATCGTCACGAACATCGCGTCGAGTTTTTCCCAGCGGGACCGGGCGTCGTCGTCCAGTGCCTCTCTCGGGTCCTTCCCGGAGACGACGGCCCAGTGCAAGCCGACAAGTTCATCGAGCGTGCCGTGCCTGCCTTCGACCACGGCCGCAGACTGCGGCACCAAGCGGCCTATCCAGTTGCTGTCACGCCCGGCCAGCAGTCCAGACGAGAGATCAGGCAACTGCGCGTCGCCCCCGTAGGCGTAGGCCTGCAATTCGGGCGGCGGTTCGGGCCCACCGCGGGTCATCTCGGCAAAGGCGTCGATCAGCTGGCCGGTTTTCATCGAGTGCTCGATGGCCTTGAGCGTGAGCGGGCGTCGCTCGGCAGTGTAGGTGTCCAGCAGGCCGTCGCCCGCCAGCCCGCGCTCGACGTGGGCTATCTTCCAGGCGAGGTTGTCGACGTCGCGCAATCCGCTGCACAGGCCCTGGCCCATGAATGGCGGTGTCTGGTGGGCGGCGTCGCCCGCCAGGAACACGCGGTCGCTGCGGAAAGTCTCGGCTATGGTCGAGTGAAAGCAGTAGACCGCGGCGCGAACCAGTTCGGCGTCCTGCCGGGGCATCCACTTTTCTACCAGTTTCCACACCCGTTCGGGGCGCTCCATCTCCTCGGCGGTTTCGCCGTCGCGCAGCTGGAACTCCCAGCGACGCATGTTCAATGGCAGCGGCATCATGGTGGTGGGTCTTTCGGGGTCGCAGACCTGTCGTACGCAGGGCGGCAGTCGATCTTCGCCGGTCACCGTGACGTCGACCACCAACCATTCGCGGTCGTAGCCGAGGCTCTGCCAGTCTATGCCGCAGGCCTTGCGGACGGGGCTGGCGGCCCCGTCGCACGCGATGAGCCACTTGGCCTGTACCGTTTGGGAACTGCCACTGGCCAGGTCGTGAACACGCAGTGATACGTAGTCGTGGTGTTGTTCGAATTCGATGACTTCGTGCGACAGGTGGAGGTTCACGTCCGGCAAGTCGGCTATGTGCGCGCGGACGGAGCGTTCCATGCCCGGCTGGTGAAACATGCGCATGACCGGGTAGCCGTTGGGGGTAATCAATCCGCCCGGGTAATCCAGGCCTATCAGGCGTTTACCGGCCGCGTCTACGAACTCCGCACCCACGGGTTCGTACATGACCGGCAGCGTCGTTTCGAGCAGACCGCTGTTGGCGAGGATCCGCTGCACATCGTCCCACATGCCAACAGCGCGTGGAAGGTCGTAGACATCGGGCGCGCTGTCGAAGGCTACCGCCGACAGGCCGTGCAGGCCGCACAGGTTGGCTGCAACCGCGCCCGTGGGGCCAGCGCCCACGATGGCAACGTCGTGCAACACTATTCCCCGCGGGCCACGCAGCGGTTGGTCATCGTGCCGATGCTCTCGATGGTCGTGGTGACCTCGTCGCCCGGCTGCAGGAAGGTGCCCGCCATCACTCCCACGCCCGACGGTGTGCCGGTAAAGATGAGATCGCCGGGTTCCAGCGTGCAGATGGCCGAGATGTAAGCGACCAGCGCCGGGACGTCGAAGATGAGATCGTTGGTGCGCGCGTTCTGTTTCTGTTCGCCGTTGACCGAGCAGGTCAGCGCCAGGTCGTTGGGGTCGTTGAGCTGGTCAACCGAGACGATGCTGGGCCCTATGGGGCCGAAGGTATCGTAGGACTTGCCGAGGTCGAAGTGGGGTGGGCGGGAAGCGAACTGGGTGGTGCGCTCCGAGATGTCCTGCCCGCAGGTCACCCCGGCGATGTTGTCCCAGGCATCTTCGGCCGCGATGTCGCGCGCGCGCGTACCCATGACTACCACCAGTTCGGCTTCCCAGTCGGTGGTCGGCCCGAAGACGATAACGTCGTCGCAAGGACCCACGATGCAACTGCTGAGCTTGTTGAACACCAGCGGGTTTTCGGGCAGATCCATCTTCGATTCCTCGGCGTGCGCCTTGTAGTTGAGGCCTATACCAAGCACCTTCTGTGGCCGCGGCACCGGCGGGCCCAGGGTTGCCGGGTCAAGCTGCGCGTCGGGCGAACCATTGAGCGAGGCCGCTACGTCGTGCAGTTCGCGGTACCTTGCGATGGCTTCCATGGGTTCGGAAGAGAAGCCCTCGCCGTGCCGTTCGAGGTCGTAAACCCCGTTGTCGGTAACCAGGACCGCCCGATTGTTGATGTTTGCAAGCCTGAAAGCCATGTATAATTCCTCCCCGAGAGGCCTTTTCTAGCATAAGCCGCGCTCTTAATGCAGGCTTAGTGGCTGGAAATGCCGGGGGAACGAAAAATATGAAGTTGAGATGGTCTCACGCTGTTATGTACGTATGCGACGCGGACGAAATGATAGGGTTTTATCGCGATATGCTTGGTTTCGAGGTCAGTGACCACGGACCGGTCATGCTGGGCGACCAGGACCTCGGCGTCGAAGTGACTTTTCTCAGCCAGGTTGCGACCGACCATCACCAGTTGGCCTTCGTGCCGGTGAGGGGCGACGGGGCTTCTAACACATACGACCACATGGCCTTCCGCGTGGATTCGCTGGCCGAGGTCAAGGAGCTGGCCGCGCGCCTGCAGGACGACGGTCGTGCCACGGAAGTTAACGCGATGAATCATGGCAACGCCTGGTCGGTGTACTTCAAGGACCCCGATGGCAACGGGGTCGAGGTGTTCTGCGATTCGCCTTTTCACGTACAGCAACCGCAGGCGCGCCCCTGGGACTTTGCGATGAGCGAGGACGAACTTCGCCGCGTCACCGAGGAACAGTTTGGCGGCGAACCCGAATTCAAGCCCGCCGACGAGTTCTATGCCGAGCGCCGCCGACATTTCGGTGACTGAATCAGTTTTTGGCTTTGGCCTTGAACAAGTCCGCCGTGTTCTTGCGTATGTGGGTGCCCGTGAATGAGCTCGTCCAGCAGGTGCCCGTGTCGTTCACGAGTTGCACCGCCACGCTGTCGTCGGCCGCGAAGTAGGCGGCGACCGAGTCAGGGCCGGGAATCGGCAATCCCGAGCCGCGGCCCTTGAGCTGGGCCTTGCCGCGTCCCGCGCTGCCCGCGGCCACTTTGACCTGCTGCACGCCGTCCTGGGCGCCGCCCTTGTCCTTGTAGCTGCACTTACTTCCCTTGCACTTCCAGGCAGAGGCCGAGGGCGGTACGAGGAGTTCGATGACGAGCTGCGTAGACTGGGAGACACTGTCGTACACGCACAGCATGTAGTCGGTGTCGCCCGCCGGGGTGCCCAGGTCGGCCACGGTGAGCGCTGTGCCCTTGGCCAGCTTCCATTTTAACTTGTCTTTGGACGCCAGCGCGTGATCACGAAGATGGAAGCTTGTCACCGCTCCAGTGCTGCAAGAAGGCAGCGGCGCTGCCGCGCAGGAGGGGGCCGGGGCGGGCAGGGTAGTGGTCGTAGTCGTTGTCGTGGTCGACAGCGTGGTAGTCGACGCGCAGTTGAGCTGTCCGGGGGTGCACGTCCCCGACTGGCAACTGTCTCCGCAGGTCAGAAAATCATCGTCATCGCAGGCGCTGCCATCGACCAGTGACGGGTCTGAACACAGGCCGGTCATCGTGTCGCACACGCCGGCCGCGTGGCACTGGTCGCTGGCCAGGCAGCTCACGGCCTGGTCCATGCACAGCCCGTCGGTGGGGTTGCAGGCGCTCGCCGTACACAGGTCGGGGGCGTTGCAGGTCGTCGTGCTCGCTGCTGTGCACAGTCCACCCTGGCAGGTCTCGCCCGTGGTGCAGGCGTTGAGGTCGTCGCAGGCCGTTCCGTCGGGGTCAGCGCAGGGCAGCAGCGAGTCGGTGGGGATGGCGGCGGCCGCGTTCGCCGTGGTCGCGTTGCTTGCCCCCGGCACCGGGTTGCCGGTGATGCTCGAAACAAGGTCTACCGTGGCTGCCGAACGAGTGGCCGAACGAGTAGTGGCCACGCTCATGCCCCAAGACAGCCCCTGCTTGCAGCTCGCGTAGGCGTCGCCGGGTATCGGCGGGGTGAAATTGAAATTGCTGGTGATCGAAGCGTCGGAGCCGCAGTCGTCCAGCAGGGCGATGTCGACTTCGCCACCCACCGTGGAGTTGACCACCAACTGCAACACGAAACTCGAAGTACCATCCACTATCACCGTGACCTCTACGGGTCCGTCGAAGTCGCCACCCTCGTGATCCCTCGACGACACGACGGCGCGAAACCGGTTGGCGCCAGCGTACAGCGTCGCCAAGCTGGCCTGGTAGAATGAATTCCAGCTCATCGCCAGGTGCAGGGTGACCGTGACCGGTGTTCCCACGGTCAGCGTGGATGACTGCACCGCAATTGTGTCCCAGTACTGCACGTAGGCACCGCCGTCGTAGCCGTCGTTGTCGCAGGACCACACGTTCTGGTTCTCCGTGCAGGTGTCAACGCCTATGCCGTAGTGGGAGATGCCCATGGCTGCGGCCGGTAGTACAGCCGACGCCGTCGAACCGCCGGTTATGGCCTGGACCGCGAAGGGGGCGCTCGACACCGTGCCGTTGCCCGCTGGCAGGAAGTTCGAAAACAGGTGCGATTCTTGGATGACAGCGAAGCCGTCGGTCACACGGAATGCCGCGCTGCCGACCAGGCGTAACTCGGCCCGGGCGGGAGTGGCGGGGGCGGCGATGGCGGTCAGCAGTAACGAGACGATCAGCATTGACAAGCAGCTGAGCTTACGAGGCGTGGTTGGTATAGATTCCGGCATCGGCGGTTCCCCCTGGCTCGCGAGACTAGTGCAGGTATTGCCCTGTCGTCAAGGCTCGCTGTCCTGTTGTCCCCCGATTGGGGGTGGCAGGCGTTCACTCAAGAGCGGCACTGGGGCAGTATCGCCGCCATATGAGTGATGCCGACAACCAGGGACTTGATTTCAGGGTGCGACGCGATGACTGGTCGCGCTGCGAATTCGTGACCAACGAGCTGAGCCTTGAGCCGCCCGCGGGTGGAGTGCTTTTTCGCGTGGATCGCTTCGCGTTGACCGCTAACAACATCACCTACGCGGTGGCCGGTGACATGCTGGATTACTGGGGTTTCTTTCCGGCCGATGAGGGTTGGGGGCGTATACCGGTGATGGGTTTTGCCGACGTGCTCGCGTCGAGTCACCCGGCCGTCGCGGTGGGCGAGCGCGTGTTCGGCTTCTTTCCCATGTCGCGGCATCTTCTCATCGAGGCTGAGCGCGAAGGCGAGTCGGTGATAATCGACGCTTCGCCACACCGGTCGGCCCACGCGTTGTTCTACCGGCAGTACACGCCCGTGGCCTCGGACCCCTTGTACCAGGCCGTTGGCGGGGCCGAGCGTGAAGACGCGTTGATGATTTTCAGGGGCTTGTTCATGACGTCGTTTCTCGCCGACGACTACCTGGCCGAAAGCGACTTCGGCGGTGCCCGTGAGGTGGTCGTCATCAGTGCTTCGAGCAAGACAGCCATCGCTCTTGCCTGGGCGCTGTCGCGCCGGGCTGGGGTGTCGGTTACCGGCCTCACCTCGCCGGGTAACAGCGAGTTCGTGGAAGGCCTGGGCTGCTATGACAAGGTGGTGACCTACGACGCGTTGAACGAAATAGACGACGGCTGTCCGCTTGGCTTTGTCGACATGGCCGGTAACGCTGCTGTCCTGCGCAGCTTGCACGAGCGTTGTGGCGACAACGTGAAGTTTTCGTTACAGATCGGCGTGACCCACTGGCAGCAGGCTGGCGATACCGTGGACATGCCGGGCGCAGTGCCGGAGTTTTTCTTCGCCCCGACCCAGGCCGAAAAGCGACTTGGCGACTGGGGTGGCGCCGGCTTCCAGGAGAGAGTGGGGGGCGCGCTCGCGCAGTTTCTCGAATGGACAGACGGCTGGCTGCAGCTGCGGCGCGGCAGCGGGCCGGAGGCCATGGAGCGGGTATATCGCGATACCCTCGAGGGCCGCGTCGACCCCAGCGTGGGCAGGCTGCTCTCGCCCTGGGACTGAACCCGCGGTTATGAAGCGTTCAGTTCCGCGATTCGCGGTGTATTAAGGTCGCGCCTGAAGCGGTCGGGCGTGTATGGCCATAACGCCGGTATGCCGCGTTTGTCGAGGTACCAGCTGTTGCACCCCGTGCTCCACACCGAGGTGGCCAGCGCCTTTATGCGTTCCTCTTCGAGCTGGGCACAGACCTCGGGTCTCGGGGAGATTTTCTGCAGCTTTCCGCTCTGCAGCAAGCGGAGGCACTTTACTATGTAGTCGCACTGCGTTTCGGCGACAGACATAAGCGAGTAGTTGCCCACGGGTCCGTTGGGACCCTGCGGCATGAAAAAATTCGGGAAGCCAGGCAACGCTATGGTGCGGTAAGCAATTACCGCCTCGCTCCACGCTTTGGCGAGGGTGACTCCGTTCTCGCCCACCAGGTTCATCGGGCGCATGAAGGCGTGGGGGTCGAAACCGGTGGCCAGCACCAGTACATCGAGCTCGTGCAGGGTGCCGTCGGCGGTGCGCACCCCGGTCGGTTCAATTCGCTCTATGCTCTCGGTAACCACCGAGCAGTTGTCCGATTGCACGGCGTCGTAGAAGCCGGCCGACATGACCAGTCGCTTGCACATGGGTTCGTAGTCGGGCGTAAGCTTGGCCTTGAGCTCGGGATCGCGCACGTTTGCGAGGTTGCGCCGGCAGGCCGCTGCTACCTGCCTGCGCTGCCAACCCGGCCGAATCACTGCTCGCCCGCCGATCTGTTCGAAAAAAATCCGCAGGGCGTGGTAAACCAGGAACTGCAGGCCCGGCACATACCGAAGGGCTTTCTTAAATTTATCTGAGTAGACCTTGTCCGCCGAGGGGGCGACCCACTGTGCGGTGCGCTGGAACATGGTCATCGTGTCGACGCGGGAGACCAGCTCTGTGACCATCTGTATCGATGTCGACCCGTTGCCTACTACGCCGATTCGCTTACCGTCCAGCTGGACGTCGTGATTCCAGCGCGCCGAGTGAAAGCATGCTCCGTTGAAGGTGTCGATACCTTCAATGTCGGGATAGCGCGGGTGGTGCAGTACCCCGGTGGCTGATACCACCACGTCGGCCCGCGTGCTCGTCCCGTCCGACAGATCCAGTTCCCAGCTGTCGCCGCGCCATCGGCACTCGGTGACCTCGGTGTTGAACCGAATAGAGCGTCTCACGTCGTACTTGTCGGCGACCATCTCGAGGTATTGCCGAATTTCTTCACCGGAAGAGAAACGATTGGTCCAGTCCGA
>DBZX01000099.1:0-5352 GCA_002311335.1 bacterium UBP10_UBA1149 | reverse complement strand
CGCCATGTGCCGCCGACCGAGTCCGCCTTTTCGTAGACCTTGAAGTCGTCGAACCCGGCCTGCTGGAGTTTGACAGCCATGCACAGCCCGGACATGCCAGAGCCTATGATGGCAACCGAGGGGTTCTGATTTTTCATGCTGATGATCCTTCGTCCGACGGACTGTCGGCGCCAACGGCAAACTAGCCGCCCGGCCTAGCCCTGCCAAGAGGGGGGAGGCGTTGGAAACCCCCGTTACGGACGCCTGCCCCTTTTGCGATGGGGGAGGGGAAAGAATAATTGTCGGAAGCAGCATGAAGGCAAGGAGCATAAGTTCGCGGGTAGTCGAGATAACGCCGCTGGGCGAGGGCCTGGCGCGAGTGGATCTCGAAGGGCCGGATCTTGCCCGCGGCGCAGCCTGCGGGTGTTTTGCCATGGTCGAGGTACCCGGCGGCGGCGGTTACGTGCTTCCGCGGCCCTATTCTCTCTTCCTGACAGTCAACGATGATCGGGTAGCCCTGCTGGTCAAGAACATGGGACGGGGGTCGGCCGGGCTGCTGACCTCGCAGCCGGGCGACGAACTCGCCGTGCTGTCGCCCCTGGGCAACGAGTTTCCCGACCCCGTTGGGAGCTGCTGGGCGATTGCCGGGGGAGTGGGCGCTGCGCCATTCGGCTACCTGGCCGCACGCGAAGGTGTAGAGATAATTTTCGGTGCCCAGGACGCGGGGCAAAGTGGCTTCGCGGGCGCCCTCGAGGACGTGGGTGCCAGCGTGGAGCTGGCCACCCTGGACGGCTCGGCCGGCTTCAAGGGCACCGTGGTCGACTGCCTGCTCGCACGCCTTGAAAACGACCGGCCGGACATGATTTTTTCTTGCGGTCCCACCGGCATGATGCAGGCGGTGGCCGCCGTGGCGCGCGAACACGGGATAGCCTGCCACGTGAGCCTCGAGGCGCGCATGGGTTGCGGTTGGGGTGTTTGTCGCGGCTGCGTACACCGCGACGCGAGCGGGGGCTGGCGCTGCATCTGCGAAGATGGCCCGGTGTACGCAGCCGTAGATATTTTTGCCGCCGTGGAAACCGTGAAGGGAGCAGGCGCCTGATGTCGGCGGCCACCGACCTGTCGGTAGATGTCGGCGGGCTCAGTTGGCCCACGCCGGTGGGCCTTGCATCGGGTTGCTGCGGTTACGGCCGCGAACTTGAAGACCGCTTCGACGGGGTCGACCTCGGAAAAGTCGGCGCGATCTTTACCAAGGGGCTTTCTCTGGAGCCACGCGAGGGCAACGCTCCCGAGTGGGTGTCCAACCCGCCGGGGCGCATTACCGAAGTGCCCGGCGCGATGATCAACGCCATTGGCCTGGCCAACCCGGGAGTCGACGCGTTCATAAGTGACAAGTTGCCGTGGCTCGCCGAGTGGCGTGAGCGCCACGGGGGCCGGGTGATCGCCAATATATTCGGAGAAAGCGTAGAGGAGTACGCCGAACTTGCACGTCGTCTCGACAGTGCCGACGGTGTCGATGGCGTAGAGCTCAACCTCTCCTGTCCCAACGTGGAGAAGGGTGGCCTGGAGTTTGGCCAGGATGCCGAGGCCTGCGCGCGCGTCACCGCGGCGGTACGCGAAGTCACGGGCAAGTTCGTGGCCGTAAAACTCTCGCCGGCCTGCGATGTTGCTGCGCTTTCGGCCGCGGCTGAGCGGGCAGGCGCGCAGGCGCTCTCGATCAGCAATACGCTGCCGGTTTCCCAGGCGGCGTTGGCACTTGACCCGGTCCCGGAGCTGCCGTCCATGGGTGGCATAAGCGGTCCGGTGCTGAGACCGCTGGCGCTGGAGGCCACGAGGAATGCGCGCGCCGCCAGCAGTCTTGCCATCATAGGCATAGGCGGCATAGCCACGGCTAATCACGCGCGCGAGTTTTTTACTGCGGGCGCCTGCGCCGTGCAGGTGGGTACCGCCTTGTTCGGCGACCCCGATGCCTGCGCCCGTATATGTCGCGGTATTTCGGTGCCTGTATAAAAATCGCTTGAGACTTAGTGCAAAGGCTCCCCGGTCAAGATAGTAATAGCCCGAATGAAGTACCTCCACAGCATGATTCGCGTCGTTGATCTCAAAGCGACGATGGATTTTTTCTGCAACAAGCTCGGCCTCACCGAGCTGGGTCGTTTTGATAACGACGCGGGCAGGTTTACGCTGGTGTTTCTCGCGGTCCCGGGCAACGAGGAAGCCCAGGTCGAGCTGACCTGGAACTGGGATGCCGAGCAGCTCGACGGCGGTCGCAACTTTGGCCACCTGGCCTACGAGGTCGATAACATCTACGAGCTTTGCGAGCGTCTGCGCGACGGTGGTGTCACTATCAACCGCCCGCCCCGAGATGGCCACATGGCCTTCGTGCGCTCGCCCGATGGCATCTCTATCGAACTGCTTCAGAAAGGGGAATCGTTGCCCGTCGCCGAACCGTGGGCATCGATGCCCAACAGCGGCGAGTGGTAACCAGCCCGTGGTGACAGCCGCCATCAGGCAAGCGCCGGAACAGGACGGCGATCGGCCGACCGCAGGCAACCACGAGGCCAAACTGCTCGGTCCCCAGCCTTTGCCCGTAGCGGGGCCGCTCGACTGGCTGATGACCGCGCCTTTCGTCGCCGCTTTCTGGGCCGTGCTGATTGTTTTTGATCTTCCGCAGCGTATCGCCCGCCTGTTCGGCCCGCGCCCGCACGAAATAGTAGTCGGCTGCATGCTGCACGGCCTGGTGGGAGCCTTGCGCGTGATGGGCACCAGCATAGAGGTCGAGCGCTCGCCCCTGGTCAAGCCCGCTACGGCTTATCTGTTGGTGGCCAACCATCAGAGCCTGCTCGACATACCCGTGGTCGGCTCTCTGTTGTTCAGCAACTACCCCAAGTACGTATCCAAGTTTGAACTGGCCAGGTGGATACCGAGCATTTCTTACAATCTCAGGCGTGGCGGCAACGCGCTCATCAACCGGGGCAATCGCCGACAGGCGCAATCCGCGATTTCAGAGGCCGTGGTTACGGCTGCCGAGCGCGGCGTGTCGATGTTGATCTATCCCGAGGGCACCCGGAGTCGCCACGGTGAGCTTCGGGCGTTCAAGCAGGCAGGCACCCAGTCGATGCTGGACGCGGCGCCTGGACTCGAGATCGTCCCGGTCGTCATCGAAAACTCATGGCGACTGCTGGCCAACAACCTCCTGCCCGCGGCCTGGGGCACCAGGATAAAGGTAAAGATCGGCGATCCCATTGCCCGTAACGCCGGGCAGGACGCGGGCGAGGTGCTCGATCTCTGCCGAACTTTTATCTCCGAAGCGCTGCTCGAATGGCGACGCGAAGAACGGCGCGTAGCGGCCGATTGAGTCGCAGCCCGGCGGTAGCCACTACTCACCCAGCCGCATCGCGGCAATTGACCCATTGGACAGCTCGACTTCAAAGCGCGAGCCGGGTGTTGCCGCCACGGGCGCTGTCATCGAACCGCAGATTATAATGTCGCCGGCTTCAAGCCGCGCTCCGAAACCGTCGAGCAGTCGGGCAAGGTAGACGAGCAGCTTCGGCACATCCCCGGTAGCCTCGAGGCAGTCAAGGTCTGCCTGGGTTTCGCCGTTGATTTTTATAGTGGCGCGCAGGCCATGCAGGTCGCAGCGGGGTGGGGGAGTCAGCAATTCGCCGGTGGTAAAAGCCCGGTGGAACACGCCCTCGGCCAGGATGTCTTCAAACTCATCAAAGGGGCGGTCAAAATTAACCAGTTCTATGGCCGCAGCCACCGAGCCGACCGCTGCTGCCGCCTGGTCGGCATCGGCCGTGGCGGGCAGGTCGCGGGCCAGTAGCACGGCCAGCTCGGGTTCGAGTAAGGCCTTGGTAGCGCCCGCAAGTGAGCAGTCAGCCGGGCTTTCGTGCAGGGTATTTCCCGCAAGTCCTGCCACCAGCGAGCCATCCAGTCCGAGTTGTTCCTGGATTGCCGGAGAGTTGAACGCCACCTTGTAGCCCAGCCGCCGCTCGCCCTCGTGGATGCGATCAGCATGACTCTTGAAGTGGCGCTCAAGGCCTTTGTTCACCGATTCATTCACTTCGGGTTTCGTTGATCGCCGATTTCAGCGCTGGCCAATAATGACACTGCCAGCCACCTGCGCCAAACTTCTTCTGCTGCAATGGCGACGCGAGTTGAACAGCTGGATTGCTTCCCCCGCCTGGGCTGGGTGGAAGGCCCGACACCTGTGGTCGCTCTCGACGGGCTGGCTGCAGAGCTGGGACTCGGGTGGCTGGGTGTAAAGCGCGATGACGCTATCGGCAAGTTTGGCGGCAGTAGCAAGGTGCGCAAGCTCGATTACCTGCTCGCCTCGCCTCGCTTTGAGAGGGCACCCGCCTGGGTGTCGGTGGGCGCCATCGGTTCGGGGCATCTCGCTTGTCTTGCCCAGGCAGCCACTGAGTTGGACAAGCGATTGCGCGTTCACGTTTTTAACGAACCCCTGAGCGATGGCGTGGTGGACAACCTGGCCGCCATTGCTGGTGGTTCAGCTGAAATGCAGCACCACCGTTCGCGCACGACCATGGTGCTTCGCAACCCGGCGTTGTTTATTGGCCGGGGTACTGCGGACTGCCCGGTGATACCGGCCGGCGGAACCCAGCGAGTGGGCACGCTGGGGACCGTGCGTGCGGGGTTGGAGCTGGCCGAGCAGGTTCGGGCCGGCCTGCTGCCCGAACCCTCTCGAGTCGTCCTGCCCTGGGGTACCGGTGGAACGGTTGTCGGCTTGTCGGTGGGGCTTGCGCTGGGTGGGCTGCGCACCCGGGTCGATGCGGTGGCGGTGGTCGAAAGAATTCTCTCGACCAGGAGTATGCTCGCAAGCCAACAGCGAGCGGTGATCGCATTACTCGAATCGGCCGGGGTAGAAGGTGCTCGCGGTCTGCAACCGGCGGCGGTCACCATGTTGCGCGGCCAACTCGGCCGCGGCTACGGCCATCCCACTGCCGCGGGACTTGCGGCCGTTGAACGCGCGCAGGTGGCTGGCTTGAAGCTGGAACCCGTTTACACGGGCAAGGCCCTGGCGCTCCTGCTCGACCAGGCACCCCCCGGTGAGGAGCTGTCCGCCGGCGCGGAGCGGCCTGAAAACCAGGCCGTCCTGTTCTGGAACACCAACCGCGGCGCTCTGCCCACGCCCGACCCTGCCTGGCGCAAACGCTTGCCGGACAGCCTCGGTCGCTGGTTGCCGGCCGGGCAGGCCGCCTGAACAGCCCGGTCCGGCTGTCAGTAAGGCGAGCGGGGACCGGTGGCGCATCCGGGTGCTCCGCTGCAAACCCTCCCACACGCTACCGACCTTCGAGTGCTAACTTAGGTTTGCAGCACAGCTCCGGTTTCAGCCCGTGTTTACAGGGTTTCCGG
>DBZX01000044.1:42472-42620 GCA_002311335.1 bacterium UBP10_UBA1149 | reverse complement strand
CCGCTGGTCCTTCGAAGCCGACGTCAGCAAGGCCAGCGCCGTGCTTCCTCGCTGGGGCAGGCCCGAAGCCGAAGAAGGGCTGATGCTGAAAATGGGAGATGTCTTCGGACAAAGGCAGATCGAGCGCCGCTCCCTGGTGGGCATCAAC
>DBZX01000044.1:40918-42461 GCA_002311335.1 bacterium UBP10_UBA1149 | reverse complement strand
CCCCCCCCCCCCCCCCCCAAGCCGGCACGGATCAGGAGGCCGCGCCCCGCCCGGGGGGGGGGGGCGCCCCGCGTTTTGGGGGGCCCCCCCTCCCCCGCGGGCGGCCGGCCCGGCGCGGGTGACTTTGCCGTTTACGGGCAACTCACCCAGCTCGTCGGCTTTGACCCGACCCCGAGCGGCATCAGCCTGGAAATCGCGCCGCGGGTCTGCGCCTGGATAGACGTAATGGACGACAAGAGCGGCGTGGAGCCCCAACCCGGCGACTGGGCCGACCGGCAAGCGACGGCTGACAACCTGGCACCGCTGCTCGCTGAGTTCGGGCGCTGCTATGCTCCCTTCCTGCTGGCCAACGCGGCGGCGGTGGCAGGCGGCATGGAAAAAGCGGAGGTCACTATAGGAACCTCGACCTGGAGCCAACCACCCTTCGTTTACCAGGCCAGGTGCCTGGCCGTTCTGCGCCAACGCTATTCGGAACTCGGGCCTGACGACTCGGCCTGGGTGGATCAACTACTGGCAGGCTGCGGAGTCGCAGCGCTGTTCCTGGAGGACCGCTGATGTTGAAAAGAAAGCTGCCCGTTTTCTGCCACTTGTTTGCCCTGCTTCTGCTGGCAAACGCTACGACATCGCAAGCCCTGCAGGCTCCGCTGGTGTCGAGCGACCCCGACGTGGTTTGCACGACCTTGCAACTGGACGGCGACCTGGCGTTGTTCGAAGGGGATATCGCGGTTGGCTACTGCCGGCCGCTGGTCAGCGGAGGATGGGCCTTTGAGCCACGCGGTTCGCTGGGACACGCGATCATAGGCAGCCACACCCGGGCGGGCCTGAGGCCGGCTTCCTGGCCCTCGGCCACGATCCCCTACACGATTGAGGCCTCACTTTCCGAATCCGCGGCGCCTGACACCTACCAGGACATACAGCGCGCGATCAGGCACTGGGCAGACACGGTCGGCATATTCCTCGTGCCTCGTACTGCACAGAGCGACTACATAAATTTCGTGCCGTCCAGCGGATGTTATTCTTACATAGGGCACATCGGGGGCGCCCAGAGCATCGGGCTGACCGACACGGGCACCTGTGGCTTCGGGGCTGCCGTCCACGAAATCGGTCATGCGATAGGCTTCTACCACGAACAATCGCGCCTGGACCGAGACACCTACGTGACTATCAACTTCGCTAACATCGAGTCCGGCAAAGAACACAATTTCAACCAGTACTCGACATTTTCGGCGTTCGATCACGGGGTCTACGACTACGGGTCGATAATGCACTACAGCGCCACCGCCTTCACGGTGAACGGCCTGCCCACCATTGAACCCAACGAGCCCGAGTACACCGACTGGCAGGCCATCTACGGCAGTATGTCAATCGGCAACAGGGCCGGGCTGAGCCCGTTCGACGAAGCGGCCGGCGACTACTACAGGGATTTCTGTTTCGACGATTCCGGCGGAAGCGGCTTCTACTGGAACTCCGGCAACTGGAATCGCTGCGAGAGCTCCTGCTCACTTCCGGCACGCTCACGGGCCGTGCACTGCATGGACTCTGC
>DBZX01000044.1:37017-40857 GCA_002311335.1 bacterium UBP10_UBA1149 | reverse complement strand
CACCGGCCACTGCCTGACGATGCTAAGCTGCGACTTTGAAACCAGTTCCTGCGCGTGGGACCACCGTGACACGGGGGATGACTTTGAATGGACCATAGGCCGAGGCCCCACCCCCTCCAGCGCGACGGGCCCCGGCGTCGATCACACCCTGGGCACCGCGTCGGGCAACTACTACCATATCGAGGCATCCAGCCCTCGTCTCACTGGAGACCTGGCCTACCTTACATCGCCTCCACTCACGCTTCTTGGCGGCGACACTATAAGCTTCTGGTATCACACCTACGGCAGCAGCCACCGACCCCTCACCCTGGAGGAGATCCCGTGTTCGACGGGCACGCCGACCGTGCTGTGGACTTCCGATGGTGTGAGCGCGGACCTGTGGCGACTGGCGACGGTGGTCCTGAGTGCGGGCAGCAGCGTCCGACTGCGTTTCGTCGCCGAACGAGGCACGAATTACGACGGTGACGTAGCGATAGACGACATAGTTTTCAGTTCAGGCTTCGTAGTATCCACGACCACGACCACCCTGGACACCACTACAACGACATCGACCACCACTACGTCGACCACCACTACGTCGACCACCACGACTACACTGCCGCTTTTCAGCTGCCCCGCCTCACCGGCTGCGGGTTGCCTATCGTCGGCGAAAGCGAAGTTGCTGGTCAAGGAAAACGTCGACAGTTCAAAGAATCTCATGAAGTGGGGCTGGCTCAAGGGCGAGGCCGTCAGCCAGGGTCAACTCGCCGACCCCGAAATTGACGCCTACTACCACCTTTGCCTTTACGACTCCTCTGTTTCCGGCGACCAGATGTTGGCCGATATCATCGTACCGCCCAACTACCTGTGGCTGGACCGCAGCCCCAAGGGATTCCTTTACAAGGACAAGTACGGAGACTACGACAGCGTCAACATGATCCTGCTGAAAACGGGAATCGCCGGCAAAACCGGAAGCAAGTTCAAGGCCAAGGGCCCACTGCTGCCGCTGCCCGGTGCCTTCGACGCAGTTAGTTATTTTGAGCAGGCAGTCGCCGTAACCGCGCAGCTCCATGTCTCGACCGACAACACGAGCCAGACCTGCTGGGATTCCTCGTTCACGCCCGCTGACACCAAGAAAAACAAGTCCAACATGTTCAAGGCGGTGGTACGGTGATCGCTGGCGAAAGGGTTTCGCGCAAACACTCTGGCTGGCTGCAACCACTGGCGCGCACTGGAGTCCCCCGGTGTCAACCAGGGTAACCTCGCGGCCTCTCGCCGGATCGCTGGGAGCGGAAATTACTGGCGTCGATCTCTCAAGCGTGGACGACGAGACCTTCGCTCAGATACACTCGGCCTTCCTCGAACACCACGTCCTTGTTTTCCGTGGCCAGGATCTCGTCCCGGAACAGCTGATCGCATACGGTGAACGCTTCGGGACCCTGCAGGTCCACCCTATCATTCCCAGTATCGAGGGTTACCCACCCGTAATATGCATCCCCAACCTGGGCAAGAAACGCACGCTGACCGAGATCTGGCACTCCGACGTTACCTTTGCCTCCACCCCGCCTCTCGGCAGCATCCTTTACGCGCTCGAGGTGCCCGAGTGTGGTGGAGATACCCTGTTTGCCAACCAGCACCTGGCCTATGAACGCCTGTCTCCTGGGTTAAAGTCCATCCTGGGCGGACTGGAAGCGACACACAGTGGTAAAGCGCTTGCGTCGTCGATAACCGGCGACCCCCAGGACACGTGGAAGCTCCAGGGGACGCGCCATCCAGTAGTACGTACGCACCCCGACAGTGGCCGCAAGGCGCTTTACGTCAACCCCGCCTTCACCCGGGGCTTTGCCGACATGACCGGCGAAGAAAGCGCGCCGCTGTTGAAATACCTCTACGCACGGGCGACTACACCCGATCTCACGATGCGGCACAGCTGGCGTAAAGGCGACGTTGTAATGTGGGATAACCGATCGGTAATGCACTTTGCCGTGCACGACCACGGGGATGCTCCCCGAGACATGCACCGGGTAACCATCGACGGCGACACGCCAAGTTGAACAGTTGCGGTGCAGCAGGGCTGGGCCGGGAACCGGCGAGGAGACAAGCAACACGATGAAGATATTGCGATGGATAGCGGGCTGCCTGGGTGCCCTGGTGTTGCTGGTACTGTTGCTCGATACCTTCGGCGGCTATGTGCTAGAAGGACCGCTTGGCCCCATACCCGGCGGAGCCCTTGAGGGGCCGGTCAGCATCGACCCCGACTGGGCTGAAATCGAAGAGGTTATCGAACTGGAGATCCGTCCCGACCGGCCGTGGTCGCTGAGTATATGGGCCGTCGTGGTCGACGGAGAACTCTACGTCCCCTCGGGCTTCGGTGAGCGCCGACGCTGGCCGTCGGTGGCCCTGGAAGACCCGAGGGTCCGCGTCCGAACCCGCGGCAAGATCTACGAGCGGCGCATCGTCAGGATAACCGAAAGCCCATTGAGGGAACGCGTAGCACGTGCTGTTGCCAGGCGCTACGGGCTCGACGAAAAAGAGGCACCAGGCGACGACAGCACCTGGATCTTCCACCTCGCCGCTCGTACCCAGTAGCCTGTCCCGCGCAATATGGCGGCGCTCGGGGCGACTCAGGCTTAAAGAGAGGTAGATGGTGCGCCCGGCAGGATTCGAACCTGCGACCTACGGGTTCGAAGCCCGGTACTCTATCCAGCTGAGCTACGAGCGCGCGCGAGGCACACTATTGCGGCTGCCGGCTCTTTCTTCAAGCGCCTGGGGCTGTGTCGCTGATCACGCGCCGCGTTTGAGTACTCCGCGGCCGAAACGTGCGCTGATATCGTCAAGCGCAGAGTTCAGCGCCGTCCGGCTGGGAGCAGAGCCCGCGGCATCATCACGGGCCGTGACATCGTCCTCGCCGAACAGGTCGAGCTGCGGTACCTGCTCGGCTTCGAAACCGGCCAGCTGTACGCCCACCAGGCGCAGCGGCGGATGCCGCGGCTCGTCGTCCCACAAGCGCATAGCCGCGCGTGATATTACAGCACCGTCGTCGGTGGCGACCGCCAGGCTCCGAGAGCGCGTTACCAGGCGCCAGCCTTCGTCACTCCCCGACGGGCGATACTTGAGCGTAACCGTCACCCCGCAACGGCCAGCCCTGCGCAAGCGCCAGGCCACCGTCTCCGAGTGGGCAATTACAGCAGCCTCGATGACCTCGCGTTGCTCGACGTCATCGTCAAATGTGTTTTCCGAGCCGTAGCTGCTGCGCTCGCGGTCATTGCTTACGCGCCGCCGGTCGCGGCCCCAGGCGAGGTCGTACAGCCCGGGGCCCGACTTGCCGAGCTTCTTCTCGAGCAGGCCGGGATCGAGCTTGGCCAACTGGCCGAGTGTAGCCACGCCCATCTCGTGTAACTTGCGCTCGGTCACAGGACCAACACCCGGGATTTCGCGCAAGCGCAGCGGCTGCAGAAACTCCAACACTTCGTCGGCCGCCACGAGAAACACGCCATCGGGTTTGGCCCGGCGCGAGGCAATCTTGGCGACGGTCTTTCCAGGACCACCGCCCACCGAAACGGCCAACGACAGCTCATCGCGCACCGCCGACCTAAGAGCCTCGGCAATCTCCAACGGCCCCCCGTGCAGGCGCCGCGAATCGCTGACATCGAGGTAGGCTTCGTCCAGCGACAGGGGCTCCACAAGTGGAGTGAAACGGTAGAATATCTCGCGAACCCGCGCTGACAACTCGGCGTAGCGTTTCATGCGTGGCGGCACTACCACCGCGTGAGGGCAACGTCGCCGGGCCTCGGCCATGGGCATTGCCGATCTCGCCCCGCTGCGTCGTGCCTCGTAGTTAGCCGCCGCCACCACGGCCCG
>DBZX01000044.1:16328-36861 GCA_002311335.1 bacterium UBP10_UBA1149 | reverse complement strand
GAAGAACGCGTCCATGTCTGCAAGGAGTATGGCCGCGGCCATCGGCCGGCCTCAGGAAAGGGTTCGGTGGGCCTGCCCCATGAGCTTGCGAATCGGCAGGCTCTCGGGACAGACGGCCTCGCAGGGCGCCGAGCAGCCGAGGCAGTCGGCAGCGCTGGCCCGCGCGCGCGTGCCACCCGGCTCGGCGAAGGCCCTGCCCTCGGTCAATCGCGAGTACAGGTCCACCGCCTCGCGCTCGTTGCCGTAGTTGCGGTAGTAGGTCGAATAGCGCAACACGTCGTTGACCGGCAGGTCAGACGGGCAGGATTCGAGGCAGTCGCCGCAGCCAGGCGGGCAGTACATGCCCGATACCGCGTCCTCGTACTTATTGAGCACCAGCAGATCGGCGGGGTCCATGCGTGTGCCCGAAGCGTAGAGATACTCGTCGACCTGGGCAGCGTTCTTGATGGTAACAACCAGGCCCGAGACGGCCGGGTCATTGTTGATCCACTTAAACGCGGCCTGGGTAAAACTCGCCCGCTCATCGCCCTTGAACTCGCCCAGCACCGTATGGTAGGCGCCCTTGAGCGTCTTCATCGCCACCACGCCCACCTGTTTCTCGTAGGCACGGTCGATGGTCGCGCGCAGTGCCGGCCAGTGGCGGAAGTTGTAGGCGGGCATGATGACGTCGAAGCGATCGCTCTCCACGGCACGGGCCATCACCTCTTCGAGCTTGGGCGTGTGACTCGAAACGCCCATGAAGCGGGCCTTGCCCTGCTCCTTGAGGCGATCGAAGGCCTCGTGAAAGGTCGGCGCCATGAGCCGATCTACGGAGTTGCAGGCGTGCACGTGCAGCAGGTCCACGTAGTCGGTGCGCAGGCGGACCAGGCTCTGCTCGACCGCCTCTATGATTTCGGCTACCGGGGTGTCAGCGTCGAGATGCCCGTCTGGAGTGCAGAACTTGGACGCGATAAAGACCTTGTCGCGGCGCCCCTGCACGGCCTCGCCCACGGCCTGTTCGCTCATGGAGTCGGAGTAGTCAGGCGAGGTGTCTACGTAGTTGATGCCCCTGTCGAGCGCCAGGCGTAGCACGTCGGGATCCCTGAGGCCGCCACTGCCGAAAGAAATATCGGACATCTGCCAGCCCGTACGACCGAGCGGTCGATAGGATTTTACCGAAGCCCCCTGCCATTGAGCGCGCGGCTCATCGGCCTGCACGGGGGCTTCGCGCAGCAGGTAGGCCTGGGTCTGGTAACGCAGCAGTGAGCGTATGCCCCCCAACACGCCCAGCGCAGAACCAGCGGCACCCGCCCGCGCTAGAAAGGAACGGCGATCCAGTTGACGCCCGTCCCCGGCCAAGGCTCAGGTCTCCGGCGCGTCGGGTGCCGGCGCGGGCTCGCTAGGGGTCTCCATGCCGGCGTCGGGCGCAGTCTCATCGCCGCCCCACTTACAGGCCGATACCGACAACACCATCGCCAGTGCTACCATTGCCACAATTGCGCTACGTCCCATTTCTCTAGCTCCTCCCCGTTCCGCCGTTGCAGACGGTAAGGTTCTTTTATCATCCCTCGCGGCCATGCCCAAGCGCTGCCCTGACTTTGAGATCCAGGGCCCCACCCGCGGCCCACATGTGGCAACTGTCCACCTGCCCGAGACTACCATTGTTGTCTGCGTCCGGACCCGGTGGCCGCCCCATACGAGCCCGCTGGGCAATAGAAGCCTGGATAGTGACCGGGATCATCATACTCAAAAGCTGGGTCAACAGCTCCGATTCGCGTCCCCCTGGCAGGCGTCTTCTGAGATCGGCAAAAACCCCCGGAGCCATGCGCAGGCCCTCGAGCCGGTCGGCCAGCGGCACTTCTCCATCAATCCCGGCGGCCGGGCAGCGCAAGGTCGCTACGGGCATTTTATAAACAAAATCAGTGACTTCGAACGATATGCTCAAGTCTGCCTCGACTATCACCTCGCCCATCGGGCCGGCAGACAGGTCATCGGGCAGCTCGCTGTCTATCATGCTGGCCTCCAGCGTCACGCCGGTGGCCCCGTAGTTGTAGCCGTCGATGAGCAGGTGCCTGGCCACCCTTCTCGGCTGGTCGCCGCTAAGAGCCTCGTTGATCACCGGCAAGGCCCCTATGGCGAGGGTCTGTCCATGAAAACAGCCCCGAGGACCACCTACGAGCGCCATCACGTTACGATTCATGCGCTCGTCGACCCTGACCCCTACCAGGCCGTCAAAAGCGCCCAGGATGTCCTGGCAGCAAGTACCGCCCTGACGCTCTGCGTCAGGAAAGGGGACTGTGTACATCTTGAACGACGAATCGCGCAGCACACGATCCTGGTCGACACGCAGGTCGAGTTCAACGTCGTGGATAATGCCCGGCGTGATCACCTTGTCGTGCAGCACTCCCTGGAAAGCCACGCGTCGTATGTCACAGAGCTTGGCCTCGAGGGCCAGGTCTCCGCCAGCCAGGGGGCGGGCCTCGTAGTCAATGACCCTGCTGTGTACGTGCCGGCGTTGCATGGTGCTACTCAGCGCTCGAGCTTCCAGCTGGTTCCGCCGGGGCCGTCTTCGAGCACGACGCCCATCTCGACCAGTTGATCCCTGAGGGTGTCAGCTTTCTGGAAGTCCTTGCCGGCACGGGCCTGCACGCGTGCAGCGATGAGCTCTTCGACCAGGTCGGCGTCCACGCCCCCGCTTTGAGCGGCGCGCTCGCGATAATCCGAGAGGTAAGCCACCGGGTCCTGCTCGAACAGACCCACCCCCGCACCCACAGCCGCGAGAACCCCGCGGGCCGAGGAGGCCGCCCTCAGGTTGCCAGCATCGAGTTCGCGGTTGCAGTCCCTCATTGCATCAAAGGCCAGCGCGATGGCTCGCGCGGTATTGAAATCATCGTCCATCAACTCGACCAGGCGGGCGGTCTCGGGACTGTCGAAGTCAAAGCCGGGGTCCACCGCTCCCGCTTCGTCAGCGCGGGCAATCGTCTCGTAGACCCTCAGCAGTGCGCGTGTCGATTCGTCGATTCCGTCGGGACTGAAATCAAGCGGGCTACGGTAGTGAGTAGAGAGCAGGTGAAGGCGCAAGCCCTCGGCCTCGACTTCCTTCAGAACGTCCTCGATCGCGAAGACATTGCCCAGAGACTTGGACATCTTCTCGTGGTCTATGCGCACGAAGGCGTGGTGCATCCAGTAACGGGCGAATTCCTCGCCCTCGGCCGCGCCGCAGGACTGGGCGAGCTCGTTTTCGTGGTGAGGAAAGATGAGGTCCTCGCCACCACCGTGAATATCGAAGGGTCGGCCGAGATAGCGCGCGCTCATGGCCGAGCACTCCAGGTGCCAGCCGGGTCGCCCCTCGCCCCACTGGCTCGGCCAACAGGGCTCTCCCGGTTTGCTCGACTTCCACAGCGCAAAGTCCATGGGGCTTTTTTTTCTATCGTCCACCTCTACCCGCGCGCCGGCCTGCAACTCGTCGAGCTTGCGCCCGGAGAGCGCACCGTAGGCAGGCCAGTCGCCAACAGAAAAATACACGTCACCGTTGCCCACTGCGTAGGCCAGCCCTTGCTCTTCGAGCCGGGCTACAAGCTCGAGCATCTCTTCTATGTGCTCGGTCGCGCGGGGTTCGACGTCGGGCCGCCCGCAACCCAGGCGATCAAGGTCCGCGTGCATGGAATCGATGAAGCGCGCCGTGAGTTCCTGCCAGGGCTCGCCGTTCTCGGCGGCGCGGGCGATGATCTTATCGTCGATGTCGGTGATGTTGCGCACGAAGCACACGTCCCAACCACGCCAACGCAAGTAACGTGCAACCGTGTCAAAAAATATCAGCGAGCGCGCGTGGCCCACGTGGCAACGGTCGTAGACCGTGACCCCGCAAGTGTACAGCGAGATTCGGCCGTCCTGCAGCGGTTCGAAATTACGCTTGCAACGCGCCCTGGTGTCGTAAAACTGTAAGCCCACCGCTTTCCCCTTCAGCCCCGTTAGTCATCTTCGCGCAGGCTGGCGAGCACCGAGTAGTCTTCGAGCGTCGTGGTATCGCCCACTTCGTCCCGGCCGGCGGCAATGTCGCGCAACAATCGTCGCATTATCTTACCACTTCGCGTCTTCGGCAACGCATCTGTAAAGCGAATATCATCGGGTTTTGCGAAGGCGCCTATCTCCTTGCCCACGTGGGCCCGCAGCGCGGCCGCCAGCTCGTCGTCGCCCTCGTAACCGGGCCCCAGGGTAACGAAGGCCGCGACGGCCTCACCCTTTACGTCATCGGGACGGCCTACTACCGCCGCCTCGGTGACTGCTTCGTGCCCGACCAGCGCGCTTTCGACTTCCATCGTACCCAGCCGGTGTCCCGACACGTTCATCACGTCGTCGATTCGACCCATGATCCAGAAATAACCGTCTTCGTCGCGACGGGCGCCGTCGCCGGCAAAGTACATTCCCGGTATGCGGGCCCAGTACTGTTCCTTGAAACGCTCGGGATCGCCGTAGATCGTTCTCAGCATACCCGGCCAGGGCTTGCGTATGACGAGCAGGCCGCCCTGGTTGGCTGCGACCGGCTCGCCGTCGCTATCAACGACCTCGGCGTCTATGCCAGGGAAAGGCAGCGTCGCCGAGCCCGGCTTGGTGGTCACGGCTCCGGGGACCGGGCTGATCATGATCGCGCCGGTCTCGGTCTGCCACCAGGTGTCAACAATCGGGCAGCGGTCGCCGCCTATCACCCTGCGGTACCACATCCACGCCTCGGGATTGATGGGCTCACCCACCGTTCCCAGCAGTCTCAGGCTCGACAAATCGTGCGAGGCCGGCAGTTCGTCGCCCCACTTCATGAAGGTCCTGATGGCTGTAGGGGCGGTGTAGAGCACGGTCACGCCGTAGCGCTCCACTATATCCCAGAACCGGTCCTTGCCCGGCGTATCGGGAGCGCCTTCGTACATCACAACAGAGGCCCCGTTCATGAGCGGGCCATAAACGATGTAGCTGTGGCCGGTAACCCAACCGATGTCAGCGGTGCACCAGTAAATGTCATCATCCTTGAGATCGAAGATCCAGCGGGTAGTTATGTAGGCCTGGGTCATGTAACCGCCGGTACTGTGAACAACTCCTTTCGGCTTACCGGTGGTACCCGACGTGTAGAGGATAAAAAGCGGGTGCTCAGCGTCCAGCTCGGCGGCCGCCTGCAGCGGCGCCACTCCAACCAACGCGTCGTGCCACCAGGTGTCGCGCTCTTCGTCCCAGGCCACCTCGTTTTCGCAGCGCTTGAGAACGATCACGTTCTTCACGCTGGGGCACTGCACGACGGCGTCGTCAACTATATCCTTGAGCGCGAGCACCTTGCCGCGCCGCCAACCGCCGTCAGCGGTTATGACCATGGCTGCTTCGGCGTCGTTGATCCTGTCGCGCAGAGAATCAGCCGAGAAACCACCGAACACGATTGAGTGAGTAGCGCCGATACGCGCACAAGCGAGCATGGCGATCGCCAGTTCGGGCACCATTGGCATGTACAGGGCGATACGGTCGCCGGCCTTGATTCCCTTGGCCAGCAGCGCCCCGGCAAACTCACACACGCTTGCATGCAGTTCGGAGTAGCTTATCTCGCGGCGATCGCCCGGCTCGCCTTCCCATAAAATGGCGGTCTTATCGCCGAGGCCGCGGTCGAGGTTGCGGTCGAGACAGTTGTGGCTGATGTTGGTTTTTGCGCCCACGAACCACTTGGCAAACGGCGGGTTACTCCAATCGAGAACCTGGTCCCACTTACGAAACCAGTGCAATTCTTCGGCTATTGAAGCCCAGAAAGCCTCGGGGTCAGCGGCCGCCTTGCTGCGTATCGCGTCGTAATCTTCGCGGTTGCCTAGCCGCGCAGCCGAGGCAAATTCTACAGGTGGCTCGAAGGAGCGGTCCTCGTGCAGTAATGATTCTATGTTCTTTTCCGTCATGTCTCCCCCATCTGAGGGGGTGCCGTTGGCGCCCCCGCGGATAGCTGATTTTTTTTACGCCCCAGGCCGGCAAAGACCCGTCTGCTCAGTATTAGCGCCTGAAAACACCCATGTAAACGCAATGCGCACGGCAACACGCAAACCGGTTGTGACTGCGCAAACGGGGGGCTATGGACCTCAAATGCCAGGGTGGGGCTATATTCGTTGCTGGAGTACAGCCGCGGAAGCACTGAACGTGCCGCACCGGCTGAAAGAAAACCGTATGCCGAAACTCATCAAGCAAATAGCCGTGCCCTGCTGCCTCGTGGCAACGTGGGTCCTCCTCTGCGCCATGGGAGGCCAGTCGGGTCCGTCGTCGCTTACCAATCCCAAGGTCAACTACAACGCTACCCTCGAAGACATAGACGGCAGAAGCTACAAGGTTTCCGCCTTCAACCTCGCGGGGGAGACAGCGCTGTCGGGAAAGCTTGGCCGCGGAACCCTGCGCGTTGACTTTGCCCAGGTGGCCGGCCTCGAGTTTGCCGACAACGATGACGCCTACCTGACGGTAACGGTGGCTTCCAGTGAAGGCGACAAGGTCGACCTGGAGATACGAGACTCCACTTCTTTTTATGGAACCACCGCGGCCGGTCTTCTCCAGTTGCGCGCCAGGGACCTGAAGAGAGTCACGATTGAGCGGTGAGCAGCAGCGTTGAAATCTATGATCACATTGCTCTTCGCCGCCATGATCGTGGCGGCATCGAGCGGGGCGGCCGACGCGTCTCGCTACCGGCTGTGGCCGCTGTTCTCCTGGGAATCCGCGGACGACAGCAGCCGTCTTGACCTGCTCGGGCCCCTGTTCTCCTGGCAACGCGAAGGCGACCGCAGCGCCTGGGTGCTACGCCCCCTGATCAGTATGCGCCGGCACTCCACCGTTACCCGGGCCGATGTTCTCTACCCCTTGTTCTCCTGGGAAGCCGGCCCCGGCCACAGCCGCACAAACCTCGCCTCTTTTTTCATCGATGACCTGCGCAGCTATTGGCACGTGGGAGACCGCGGGCCAAACAGCAAACAGGCTGTCGCCGACACCCCTCGTGCGCGAGTGCGCGACCATTCGCTGCAGCTGCGACCACTGGTCTTTTATCGCAACCGCAGTGACCGGGGTCGGAGCCTCTCCGTACTGCCCATCTACGGCGACTTCGAAGGGCTGCTGGGATTTGACAGCATCCGTCTGGCCGCCTTCCCGCTCTACCTTTCTGTCACCCGCAACCTCGAGGTCAGGCGCTGGTACGGATTTCCGTTCTTCTCGACCATAAGCGGGCCGCGCGCGTCAGGCACGCGACTGTGGCCACTGGCCGGCAAGTGGAAGATCGAAGGCAAGGAAAGCTCGAGTTACTTCCTGTGGCCCACCTGGGTAAAGTCCACCACCATCGAGCGCGACGGCACCACGCAGGTCTCAAGGCTCCACTGGCCCCTGTACGCGTCAATCGATTCACCTTCTCGCAAGCACAGGGCCTGGTTGCCCCTGTTCGGTGTTCCCCTGTTCTCGGTCACCGAGGACTACGACGAACGCGTGCGAACCGTGTCGGCACCCTGGCCCCTGGTCATGACACAGCGTGATCTCGACAACGGAGAACTGCTCACCACGAGGGTGTTCCCTTTCTGGCAATCATCGAAACGCCCGGGACGGCACCGCTCTTTTTACGCATGGCCGCTACTACGTTACCGGCGCGAGCAAAACGAAAACGGCAGCCGCCAGTCCTGGAGCGTCTTGTTCGTGGTCGGCAGGCACGTCACCCAGCAGCACACCGATGATCCGTCCGCCTACCACGAGGCCACGACAGTGCTGGGTCTGGTGAAGGACATTTCGGCTCACGGCAAACGCTCGGGCCATTCGCCCGCGCTGCTCGAAGCCCTGTTTCCGTTTAACAGCAAGGTCGAAGCTCTGTACTCTCCGCTGTGGACGCTGGTGGCCTGGCAGCGGACAGAGATCGAGCAACCGCTGGACATCGAGCTGCTGTGGGGAGTTGCCGGCAGGCGGAACGGCCGTTGGCACGGCCCCATCGAATTCTCGACAGGAAACTCAAAGTCGTGACGGAGATCAGTACAGTAGGAGTCGTGCAACGATGCGGCAGGACCGTGCTCAACACGCTTTCCACCTTGGGCGAAGTGTTGCTGTTGCTCGGGCGCTCTATCCCGGGACCGCGCTCTTTGTGGCGTGAACGCACGCGCATCGTCGAACAGATGATAATCGTTGGCAGCGAGACCCTGCCCATCGCGTCACTCGTGGCCTTTTTCATCGGCATGGTACTGGTGGTGCAGACCGCCGACCAGCTGGTCAACTATTCCCAGGAAGTGCTTGGATCCATAGTCGGGCTGTCGATGACCAAGGAACTCGGGCCAGTTCTGATAGCTTTTCTTGTTGCCGGCCGCGTGGGCTCTTCGATCACCGCCCAGATCGGTTCGATGGCGGTCTACGACGAGTTGAACGCGCTGCGCACCATGGACATCGACCCCGAGCGCTACCTGGTAACGCCCCGGATAATAGCCATGGCGCTGTCCTTGCCGGTCTTGATTCTCTACGCCGACGCCGTAGGCATACTCGGCGGTTGCCTGGCGGTGCAACTCGACCCGGCCATCGACATCTCGCTGGCCTTGTTCTGGGATAACCTCGTGAGCGAAATAGCCATGCAGGACATCGTGGTGGGGCTGGTAAAGGGCGTGGTGTTCGGTGTGACCATCGCAGCGGTTTCCTGCGCGTTCGGACTGCGAACCCGTGGCGGTACGGCCGGTGTCGCATCATCGACGACCCAGTCGGTGGTATGGAGTTTTGTGCTGGTGATCGTGTTTGATTTTATTATCGTGAGGATGGCGGTGTTGCTCCCGTGAAACGCACACCGGGAAAGGGAGTCGACGTAAAGGTCGACAATGTCATCCACGAGTACGGCGACCTCCGGGTACTGGACGGGGTCAACATGGACATTGCCGCCGGCGAGACCCTGTGCGTGCTGGGCGGCAGTGGAACCGGCAAGAGCGTGCTCGTGAGGCTGATGGCTGGGCTTGAAGTCCCGACATCAGGCGAAATACAGATCGGCGGGATGCTGGTGCCGGAATACGCTGCCCTTCCACCAGACGAAAAACCCTTTCTGGTTTCGATGGTATTCCAACACTCGGCCCTGCTGGGATCGTTGACGGTGGAAGAAAATATCACCCTGCGTATGCGCGAGCACCGAACCCACAGCGAAAAAGACATGCACTCGATATGCGAGCAGGTACTCGACGAAGTGGAAATGGGCGGCTCCAACAACAAGTTGCCCGGTGAGCTGAGCGGCGGAATGAAAAAGCGCGTCGCCCTGGCGCGGGCACTGGCCGTCAACCCCGACCTCCTCTTTTACGACGAACCCACCGCCGAGCTCGACCCGGTGCTCACCGAGCAGATAGGACTGTTGATCGCACGCGTCCGCAGGGATCGGCCGATTACCCAGGTCGTGGTCACCCACGACATGGTGATAGCCGACATAGTCGCCGACCGGGTCGCCATGCTCGGGGACGGACGGATCGCCGAGGAAGGAAGCTACCGGGAATTTCTCGCCAGCCCCGACCCGGGTACGCGCTCGTTCCTCGAAGCGGCTCGCGTACTCACGTCACGGGATCAAGCTGACAACAAGGACAAGACAGGCAAGGACGGATAACAAGTTATGAACAAGGAACAAAGAGCTGGATTATTTTTCATCGGTGGACTGCTGGTGTTTTTCGTAGCCATCGCCCTCACCGGGCAGTCGAGGATATTCACAAACTCGTGGCATCTATACGCCCAGTTTTCGGACGTACACGGACTGACCGCGGGAGCACCGGTACGTGTGGCGGGCGTAGAGGCCGGTAGCGTGAGCTCGGTGCGACTCGTAGAAGGCGGCGTGCGCGTAGGCATAGAGCTCGACGGCGACGTGGCTGTATACGGTGGAAGCGAAGCGGTGCTTGACTACCAGGCCTTGAGCGGAAACCGCTTCGTCGCTATTTCTGCTGGCGACCCGGTCGCGGGACGCCTCGGCGACGGCGACAGCATAGAGGGAATCGAACGCGGCGGCCTCACCGGTGCCCTTGGCGAGCTCGAACGAGTGGGCAGCAGTATCCGCGAGCTGGTGGAATCGTTCAACAGCAACCAGGCAGACCTGCTGGGGACCCTCAACAAGATCGTCGACGAAAACGCCGCGGCCATAACCGCCACTGCGGGTAGCCTGGAAATCATAACGTCGCGCATCGCTTCGGGCGAAGGAACCCTGGGTCGCCTCTCGGCCGACGATTCGCTTTACACCGAGATGACCGGCGCGCTGGCAAGTCTCAAGGTTGCCGCCGACAACATATCTACCCTGACCGGCCGCCTCGTAGACGGCGAAGGATCGCTGGGCGAACTACTGACCGACGACTCGGCCTTCTACGACGAGGCCCGCGAAACAATGGCGCGGCTGAGAAGCAGCACCGACGAACTCGATCGCATGACCTCGATGTTGAGCTCGGGTGACGGGACCATAGGCAAGCTGCTGACTGACGACTCGCTGTACTACGAGACCGAGGACGCCATCAGGGCGCTTGGCCGCACGGCCGAAACTATCGAGGACCAGGCCCCGATATCGGTTATAGGCACGGCAATAGGTACGCTTTTCTAGGCCCGGTCGCGCATGCCGCCTCAGAGCTGCAGAAGGGAAGCGACCTTCTCTCTTTGAACGGTTGCGTCGCCCCAGCTGGCCTCGGAACCCTTCACGCGCCGAAACAGCAACTGGAGATCGTGCTCCCAGGTGAAACCTATGCCGCCGTGAAGTTGTATAGCAGCCGCCACTACTTCCGAACATCCATCGCTGCACCAGGCTTTGGCCATGGCGACGGCGAGGGCCGAGTCGTCCCTGCCCTCTTCGACCGCCCACGCGGCGTAGTAAACCAAGGAACGCGCGTTCTCCAACGACACCTTCATGTCGGCACAACGATGTTGCAGGGCCTGAAAACTACTCAACCGCTTGCCAAACTGTTTGCGCACACCAAGGTAATCGAGGGTCAAATCGAGCGCCGTAGACGCCACTCCGCACATCTCGGCCGCAAGCACGCACACCGCCGAAGATATCGGACCGTCCAGCTCGGCAGCCGACAGGGCTTTATTACCCAGCAGCGCGCTGGCAGGCAGTTGCACGGCTTTGAGCTCAACAAGCGACAAGCGCCGGGTAGCATCGACCGTGGCCATGGTTTCCATCGTCAGGCCAGCCTGGCCCGTTTCGACTACAAATACGCCGAGCCCATCGTCGACAGCGGCCACGACCAGCAGGTGAGTGGCAAAGCAGGCGTCGGGCACGAATAATTTAGTCCCCTCCAGCACGAAGCCCTCTTCGCTGCTAGCGGCAGCCAACTCAACGTCGGCGGGATTCCAACTGCCCGATTCTTCGAGCATGGCCAGGCTCACTCGAGCCTCACCTACGGCAATAGCGGCCAGTAGCTCGTCGGCCCGCTCGCCACCGACTGCCGTCAGCACCGGAACAGCCAGCGCGACGGTGGACAGCCAGGGGGCGGGCAACAGCACTTTTCCCATCTCTTCGGCAAGTACTACAGCCTCGAGTACGCCCAGCCCGGCGCCACCGTTTTCTTCGGATACCGTGAGACCAGTCCAACCCAGGGCCACCATGCGCTGCCACAGCGCCTCGTCCAATAGAGGAACATCCTGTTCGGAAAAATCGCGCGCGTAGGCGATGGGAGCTTCGGCGGCGAGAAACGACTCGGTGGTAGCGCGCAGCAGCTGCTGCTCTTCGCTGAAAGCAAAATCCAAGGTCTGCGCCCTAAGGGCCCGAGCCCTTGTTCTGCCCCGTCGAACTGCGCTGTCGCGCTACTTCATCGAGCAACAACTCGGTGTAGTAACGCGAGCTGAGACCGATCACGTAGACCTTAGCGTCCCCTTTGCGTCCGGCGTAGGCGGCCGTGCGGGTGGGATTGCGATCGCCGAAAAACAGCTCGCCAAGGTCGCGCTCGCCCGACCAGGCCCTGAAAACCAGTGCCGGCGGATCGAGACCGAAATCCGAGAGTTTAACGTCGTCGGCTGGAATAGAATCTATGGGTGGTGTCGAGGTCAGTGTTTCCAGCGTGGCCTCGATCAGGTCGTTAGATATCGTCAGGCCCCTCGGCTCGACCAATTGCCATCGGCTTTCGATCCTCTCGCAGACCAGTCGCTGTCCGTCGGCTGTAATTTCGACGCGGTCAATCCGATTCGCCGGACCTTCGAGCAGGGGCGCCGAGCTAGCCGTACCCGGCAGTTCCAGTTCTGACTGGGAAGTGATGCCTCCCCACTGCAGGTAGACGGCGATGCTAACCGCAAGGGCCCAGTACAGGGCTATACGTCCCCACTTCATGGCCCCAGGCGCCTCCACACGAGCAGGCCTATGCCGACGAAAAAGAAAAGCATTGGTTGGCCGACAGCAGCCCAGGTGAAAATACGAGAGAGTTCGGCCTGGCTGACGAAGAACTGTTCCTTGGCCATCGTTTTCTGCTTGGGCCGCGACGAAATCAGATCACGCTGTCTCGCCAGCCAGTTTATCGAATTGACCAACAGGTCCTTGTTGGCGAGATAGTCGAGGAAGCGATTCTGAACAAAGTCCGAGTCCCCAACCGCGATGATACGAGTTGTGCCGTCGCCGCTTACCGCGCGCTGGCTGACTTCAACCGAGACCGACATGGGTCCGTTAATATCACGCCCGGCCACAAAGGAAGGCGAGCTGGCGCCCAGTATCGCGGGATCGTTGCTCGCCCAACTCGCCTGGCTCGATTTCAGCAGTACGGCAACGTAACGGCCGCGGTCATCATCGCGACGGCCACTGACGCTGCGCGTACGCGAAAGCAACACCGGCGCGTCGAGGGTGGCCGTTACCAGGTGCTGATCGCTCAGGTCATCAACCACGGCCGATAAGGCTTCTCCCCCGGCCAACCTGTTGCGCTCATCAACCACCACGTCGTCGCCGAAGGCCACACCGTAGTTTCGCAGGAGCGCAACCAACGAAGGAGCCTTGAACGGGTCAAGCAGGACGAGAGCCCTACCGCCAGCGTCAAGAAAACGCGCCACTGATTTGAGCTCGTGCTGAATATAATCCCTCGTCGGACCGGCAATAATGAGCACCGCCGTGTCGGGGTGGACTTCGCCTCCGTCGGCCAGGCTCTGTTCTTCGACGTCGTAAAACTCCAGCGACACGGCGTCTCTCAAGCGCGAGCAGCCGTGGTTTCGGTCGGTGTCCATGATGTCGCACTCGCCGTGCCCCCTGATAACGGTCACACGCTTGGCCGGGCGGGTGACCTGTACTATGGCCGACACCAGTTGGCCTTCTGTCGGGTTGCTGAAGGTGCGACTGCGATCGGCGCTCTCAACGAGAACGGCACCGTAGGAAGACACCGATTTTTCCTGGGCGAGCGAGGGGTTACGGTTTACATCCACCAGCTCGTAGCTGATGAAGGCGCTCTCGTGCGAAGCTTGCCACAGCAAGTCCTTGAGCAACGGGTTCCTGGGATCCTCGGTACGTATGAAGCCGGTAATGTGCAGCGGCTGATCGATGTCACGCAGAACGGCCAGTCCGTGGTCCGACAGGGTGTAGCGATTGCCCGGACTGAGGTCGAGGCGCGCGGGGTGCACGTAGCTGAGTACCACCAGCATGGACAGCAACGCGACCACCCCGCCGGTGGCCAGCAACAGCTGAATTAAACGAAGAAGCCGATCTCGCATCAGCGGCGCCCTCTCCACTGTCGCGACTCCATCGAGCGCAGAGTACCGAAGATCATCAGCAACGACAGCGCGGCAAAGTACGCGACGTGTTTAAGCTCTATGAGACCACGGGCAAAGGGCTCAAAGTGGTCGTAAGCGCAGAGCTGGGAAATCACACCGAGCAGGTCGGTGGGTAGCGCGGCTTCGTTCCAGCTGAGATTCCACAACAGCAACACCGCTCCGTAAGTAAACATGGCGGCAATGATCTGGGTCTGGGTCAAGGAAGAGACGAAAATGCCTATCAGAACCATCGTAGAAACCAGCAGCAACAAGCCGATATAGACCGCCTTGAGCTGCGAGAGGTCGAAGGGTTGTATGTAATAGATCATGGCCGGGTACAGAACCGTTGAACCCAGCAAAACCAGGAACACGCACATGCACGCCAGGTACTTGGCGGCCAGGATCTCTCCGTCTCGCAGCGGCGAAGTGTAGAGCAGCTCGATCGTGCCCAGGTGTTTCTCCTCGGCATAAACCCGCATGGTCACCAGGGGGATGACCGTTAACACCACCCTCACGATGTCGTTGAACAGGCGCTGCCACAGGTGCTCAACGATGCTGTCACCGAAGCCGAAGGTGATAAAGGCATTGAGATCGGTATAGAAGTAGTAGCCAGACAGCGCGAGAAACACGGCCGCTACGAAGTACACCAGCGGCGAGCCGAAGAATCCGCGCAGCTCGCGGCGAAGTAGTGCCGTGAACCTGTTCAACTGCCTGCCCCGTCTTCGAGTATCTTGACGAACAGTTCCTCGAGACTCATCACGCGCGGTGTCGCTTCGTACAGGGGCCAGCCCCGCTCGCTGACTTCGCGTACCAGCGCGGGTACAAGGTCGGCATCTTGCGCAGCTGCCACCAGCAAGGAAACCGTGCCATCGGAATCCGTGCCTATGAGCTCAACCGACTCCACCCCGTCGACGGCCCCGAGCACGCGCTCCGCCTCCGCGGCGTCGGCTCTCAGCCGGAGAACTGCCTCCCGCTTGCCCTCGGTCTTTTTTGCAAGCCCCTCTGCCGTGTCCTCGGCTACCAGCCGGCCCTCGTCGAGAATGAGCACCCGCCGACAGGTCAGGCTGACCTCGGGCAGGATGTGGGTGGACAGCAGAACGGTCGATCGCCCGGCGAGCTGCCGGATCAAGGATCGTATCTCGACAATCTGGCGGGGATCGAGCCCCACGGTGGGCTCATCGAGAATAAGAACCTCGGGTTCGTGCACTATAGCCTGGGCAATGCCCACCCGCTGGCGATAGCCCTTGGACATCTTGCCTATGGTGCGTCGAGCCATGTGGGCCAGGCCGCACTCCTCCATGACATCGTCTACGCGCTGCTTGACGTTGCCGCCGTAGTCGCGGGTACGTGCAGCGAAGGTGAGGTAGCCGCGCACGTTCATATCGGGATAGAGCGCGATGTTCTCAGGCAGGTAACCGATGTGGCGCCGCGCTCCGATCGAGTCTTCTACCAGGTCGACGCCCGCCACGCTGCAAGTGCCAGCCGTAGGGGCAAAGAAGCCCGTGAGCATGCGCATTATGGTGGTCTTGCCCGAACCGTTGGGTCCGAGCAATCCAACTATATCGCCCGCCGCGATATCAAAGGAAATATCGTCAACGGCCCGCACGGGCCCGTAATTCTTGCAGAGGTGGTCAGCGTTTATCACTCGAGCTGTTGTAACCTTCCCCGGCTACCGGGAAGACAAGTATAACGGGCACCGAGCCAATGAAAAGGCCAGCGGCGGGCCGTGCCCTCGAGCACGACCCGCCAGCCGGGTTCACCTGCCGCCCCCGCGAGGGTCAGCCTGCGTCGATAACCGGGCGCCGCTGGATGAACTTGGGCTTCATCACGGTCATGACAACCGGGAGCAGGGTAAGCGACGCCGCCCAGCTGATGGTCATCCATATCGCTAGCAGAAGTCCCATCTCGGCGTCGAATCGGATCTTCGAAACCGTCCAGAACAGGGTCGACAAGACCATAGTGGCCGACACGAAGGTAACGTTCTTGCCGGCCGTGGTCACGGCCATATACACGGCCTCCCACACTCTCTGGTCGTTTTCCGCCTCCGAAAACTTGTCTTCCAGATCAAGGTACGACTCGATCGTACGGCTGACAATATACAAGCCATAGTCGATGCCGAAGCCGACGCCCACCGTAACAACGGGCAGGGTGTTGATGTTGATACCCATGCCCATCGCGCCCATGTAAGCGTTGATGACGAAGTTGGACGCGATAAGCGGCAGCAACATGATGATGCCCGACACGAACGAACGGTAAGTGAACAACAGTACGATGAAAATCGTGCCGAAACCCAGTGCGTTCATCATCACGTCGTTCTTCAGCAACTCCTGGTTGGCTGCCGCAAGAACACCGATCAAGCCGCCGGCCAGCTTGAAGGCAGCCTTGTTCATGGGGTTGGCGTCGATGAACTCGTTACAGCGGTGGATAATACGCGTGATGTTCTCGCCCTTGTGATCCCTGCAGAAGAAGGTCACGTGCGCGGTCGAGTAATCCGTTTCCACGTACTTGGCGGTCTCCGTCGGGGGTGAGCCCGAGAAGAATATGAAGAACAACCCGCCGATATCGACCCAGCTGTTGGGTATCACACCCCACTTGGGCTCAAGTTCGTGGAAGACGCTGTTAACGGCGCGGATGATGTCCGCGAGCGAAAAGCTGTAGCCCACGCCCGGGTCGCGCTCGAGGAAGCGCTGGAACTTCTCCATGGTGTGCAGCGCCTGCGGGTCCTTCATGGCGTTCTTATCGCGACCCTCAGCGACTACGATCAGCGGCTCCACGCCGCCGAATTTGCCCTGTATCTTGCCGTGAGAAGCGTTATAGGGAGAGTCCAGGTGCAGCAACGGCGAGGCCGAACTCGGATCACCGATGACCAGCTTGGTCCACTGCGTCGCGCAGACCAATGACAGCGCCACCCAGAAAACCAGGGTAACCACCTGTCCGCGTTTGCTCAGCACGGCCGAGGCGAAGCTCTCGATCATGCGCTTGAAAGAGCCCCTGCTGCGCTTCTCGACCACGTCTCGTTCGGGCGCGGCCAGCATGTCGTAGATGATCGGGTTTAGCAGCAGTTCAGAAACCGTGATCGCCAGGATCCAGAAAGAGGCGGTGATCGCCAGTTTCTGCAGCATGAGTATCGGCACCAGGATGATGACCAATACGCCCAGTGCATCGGTGATAATGCCCGACAGCGTGGGCACGAACAGCTCGGCAAACGAGGCAACAATGGCCTCGTGCTTGTCGAAGTTGTGAGTCCGGTATTCCTCGTAGTAGCGGTCGTGCATCTGCACGCTGTGACTCACCGCTCGCGCGGTAATAAAGAATGGAATCACCAAGGCTAATGGATCGAGGGCAAAGCCGATTATGTCGATGAAACCGAGTCCCCAGATCGCCGCCAGTACACCGGTGATGGTGGGCCGGAGCGCACCCCTCCAATCGTGGAAGTACAGGTAGAGCAGGATCCAGACGAACATGGTCGCCGCGATGAAGATCCAGAATATTTCGTTTGAGTAGTGGTAGACCCAGCCGTACAGCCGCGGCTCGCCCGCGACCCATATCTGGATGTCAGAGCCCCCTCCGACCAGGTTGACCGAGAGTTCTTCCTCTCCGCGCAGGACCCCGAGCTGCACGCCATTGCCTACAGCGTCGGCAACCGCGTTGCCGATCTGCCAGCGATGGTGAGCCGTGTCCCCGTTGACCGAGACAATGACGTCACCCAGTTGCAGGCCCGAGCTTTCGGCCACGGACCCAGGAAAGAACTTCTTCACGAGGACGCCGGTACCGGGCTCTACGTGGTGAGCCGCGGCCCTGTCAGGGTCTACGTCTACGAGCTGCGCGCCTACCCAGCCTTCCTTGTGTGGACGGATGACGCGCTCGTTCATCTCGTCGAAGATGCGACGGTAATCGAGCCTTCCCTCGATAAAGTTAGCCCTTACAATCGCAGCTCGGTCGTCCAGCGAGACAAGTATGCCGTATATGTTTTCGGAGTTGTGGACGATCCGCTTGATGTCGGTCGCTTCTTCCTTGGTGCGCGGCATGCCGATCATGACAGGCTCAGATCGCATCGTTCCGCCGGCTGCCACCGCCAGGTGACGGGTGGTGCGATGGCCGATGGAGTCAATCTGGTTGTGGTTGACCCCGTAGATCTTGTCCACTTCCTCGGTAATCAAGTAGATCTGGCCGAGGTTCTCAACGTTGAAGATGTCCGAGTCTTCTTTCTCGAACATCAGCATGATGTTGTTGGCACCACCGAAGTTCTTCGAGTATTTATTGTGAATCTTGATGAACTCGTGCGACTGCGGAAGCAGGTCACCGAAACTCGTGATCATCGACAGGTTGGTAGCACGCCAGCCGAAGAAGGCGGTCACCACCACGACCGCGATGGTCACGGGAACGCGAGAGCGTATGAGAATTTCGCCGAGCAGGTAAAGTGATTTCTTGTTTTCGCGACTCATTCAGGTCAGTCCCCTAGCCCATGCGGCGGTACCAGGTCTTGCCGCCGTCGGTCGTGTTCATGATGAGGCCGAATCCACCGACCACCCAGCCATTTTCGTTGTCGATAAAGCGTATCCGGCGCACCCAGCTGTTGATTGCCGTGCCGAAGCTTCCCCTTGCGAGCGTTCCGTCGTCCTCTGTCTTCACGACCTGGCCCGAGGAGCCGACCGCCCAGACTGTCCCGTCTCCCAGCACGGTGCCGGAATAGAAAGGATCCACGTATTCACTGACTCCGTGGGGCACGAAGCCCCAGGTCTTACCACCGTCGCTGGACATTCCGACGCGGCCGTCCAGGCCGACCACGACACCGCTCTTGCCGTCGGCAGCGATCTCAATGTCGAACAAGGTGGGCAAGTCCATGATGTCAAAAATAGTTTCGTCCATCAGGCTCTGCTGGCGTTCCATCCAGGTATTCCCACCATCGTCCGTCTGGTAAATCTTACCAAACTCGCCCACGACGAAACCGTTCTGGTCGTCGGTAAACTCGACATCGTAGAGAACCGGATCCTCGAACACGATAGCCCAGTTAGGGTCGATGTCGGTGTTCAAAGCAGTGAGGGTCTGAACGTTCCAGTTGGCACCCCCGTCATCGGTGCGCATGAAGACGGACCGGTCACCTATGGCGACCGCCGTGTCCGCGTCCAGCGCCTGTACCGCAAAGAGGTAGCCCTGGGGGCACTCTTCGGAAGCGAACTGTCGGCACTCACGGGTGAGGCGTACCTCTTCGACCTCGGGAGTATCAAGATTCTTGCTGCCAAGGCTGCGCAGGATCTCGGCCGCCGCGTCTTTCTCCAACCGGCACTCGTCGTAGACACTCTCGCGGAACTCGGGGTCGCGGCAGTCGACGGTGGTAAAAATCTCCGGGGTCTGCCGTGTCCAGCTTTTACCGCCGTCCACAGTTCGAAGGATCATGCCCTCCTGGCCGACTATCCAACCGTTCTTGTCATCGGAAAAACTTATGCTGAACAGGCCGCTGTCGGTGCCCGAATCGATAATCTCCCAGCTAATGCCCCCGTTGGAGCTCGAGAGTATCTTGCCGCCGTAGCCCACGACAAAAACGTTTTGTTCGTCGAGAACGGCCACATCGAAGAACTTGTCAGAGACGTAGATCTTCTGGTTTCCCAGCGGCTCGAAATCCCCCGAGCCGTGGCAGCCGGCCGCGACCATCGCGGCGACCATGAAAAGGCCCAGGCGCAGAGCCGGTAATACAACAGCCCTCTTAGAGGCTGCCCGGAATGAAGCCGTCTGCGCAGAGACGGCCCGGAAAAACGGGTGATCAATCAGCATGAAAATCTCCTATCAAAAGACGGGTGGGTGCACGAAGCTGTATCGTTGAGGAGTCGACTCCCAGCAGTCGAGAACGTCCCCATTTATCGGCCTGAGGCCGCCGTGTCAAGGATAAGCGGGCTTTTCTGCCAGCCGTAGCCGCCAGCGGCGACAGTCGCCGCAGGTCCGAACAGGGCAGCCGGGTGAAACCGGCAGGCCTCACCCTCAATCGGGAAAATACTCGCGGCGGTCAGCACCCTGCACAAGCAGCTGCTGATCTATGCGCCAAGCCCCCTCTTCTTTGATGAGATCGTAGAGCTCGTGCTCGTCCAACCCCAGTTGGTTCAGGAATTTATCTTGAGACTTCAGTAAGTTAGGCACACGGGCCTTGTCGCCGGAGACACGAGCCGGGTAGACCTTGAAACCAAATATTTTGACCTCGGCTAACTCGACTATGTACTTCTGTTCTTTTGCCCAGGTGTCACGATCCTTGCCTGCCCTCAAGGTGGAGGAGACATAATCGTAGGCGTCACCGAAACGATGCTCCTGCATGGCGAGCAGGTAGGCCTTGACGGCCTCATCGGCAGCCAGCGTGCTGGGTTTGGCAGAATCCTGATTTTCAGCCGCGCCCGCAGGGCCTTCGCTAGCGGCCGTTGCGAGGGGTGGCAAAGCCAGGGCACAGAGCAGACCGAGAGCCAGGAACACGGACAAGCCGGACGCACGCACAAAAACTTTCATGGCTTCATGGTAACAACCGCCCGAACCAAGGCAACAGGCCGACGTCCTGGCCTCGGAGAAATCGCAGTAGGCGAGGTTTTTTCAGCGTCCAGAAGAAGCCAGGCAGCTCGATTCGCGTAGAGGGTGTGGCGAAAATTACTTCGCCAGGCTCGCAACTCACCGGCTGAACCCCCGCCTATGGATCGCATACCCGAGGCCTTACTGAGAAGCAGGAGCGGTTCGGGCCCCGCGATCAACGCCTCGTAATCGACTGCCCGCGGCTTTCTGAAAAGGGGACGATCCGCGTAAAAACGAAAAGACCAGGGCCTTATGCCCCAGGAAGCCAGTCCGACCTCCGCGGGGACCTCGGCCGCGACCAGGGCCGCGAGATCGGCATCGCCGGTGA
>DBZX01000044.1:3339-16276 GCA_002311335.1 bacterium UBP10_UBA1149 | reverse complement strand
ATCGGCATCGCCGGTGAACGGGCTTATGCGGGGGCCCAGCGCCAACGAGAACACCAGGCTGACGAGAAACATCGAGCTGCACAGCACCGCGCTGATGCGCCCGACACTGAAGAGCCGACGCCACCTCGACAGGGCCAGCAGGCCCCCGGCGGTGGCGAACCAGAACAACAGGGTCGCCGGCCCCTGGTACACGGCGCCGGTTTCCTCGAGGTAAAACCAGGCAGAGGCGGGTCCAAGCGCGACCATGAGTGCAGCCGAAGCCGCCAACGCCAAACCGTTGAAGCCGGCGGCTCGACGTCCACTGTTATCATCCAACCAGCGCGCTACCAGTACCGCCGCCGCCGGGAAGGCCGGCATGATGTAAGTCGCCAGCTTACCATGAGACAGCGAAAAGAAGACCAGTACCCAACAGCAGAACACGGCGAGCCAGCGACCTGAATCGCGACCGGCCAGGGCCCTTCCGACAGCGGCCGGAAGTAACGCCGACCAGGGCAGGAGGCAGGCAATGCAAACAGGAATAAAGAACCACAGTGGTTGAGCGTGAAACGAAACTCCCCCCCAGCCAGTGTAGCGCCCGATGTTGTGAACGAAGACAAACTCGCGAATGTAGTCGGGGTTGCGCAGGAACGTGGGCAGCAACCAGGCACAGACCACCAGGCTGAAGATCAGCACTCCCCTGCCCGGCCTCAGCCGAGAGAGCTTGATGCGCCCGCTGACAAGGAACACCAACAGCGGCAACAATAACAGCAAAACAGCCACCGGCCCCTTGGTCAAAGTCGCCAGCCCGGCAAAAACCCAGGTGTCCCAGGGAAGTGGGCTACCCTCTTCGGCGTCGAGCCAGGCAGCCACCCTGAAAACCGTGGCGGTGATAAACAGCATCAGCAGAGAATCAAAATTGGTGAAGCGGCCCACGAAGGGGAAGCAAGGAACACAGAGCAGCAGGCCCGTCGCCAGCAGCCCGATAGCGGTTCGGCTGTCTTCCTGGCTGCTGGCAGGCCGCGAAGCCTCCCGGTAGACAAACAAGACAGTAGCGAGGCAGGCCAGGGCCGGTACGAGCCTGGCTGCAAACTCGTTGACACCGAGCCCTCCGTAAGCGAGGCCGACGAGCAGGTAGAAAAATGAGGGCTTGTGATAGTATGGGGCGCCGTTGACAGTGGGTGCCCACCACTGGCCCGACTCGAAGATCTCACGGGCGATGAGCGCATGCTTGGCCTCATCGGGATCCCACAGCGCGTAACCACCGAGCCCTGCAAACAGCAGCACGCTAGCCCCGGCCGCGGCCAGCATCATTCCCGCTGTCCGCCCAGCCATCGGACCGATACTAGCGCCCGCCCTGTTGCCGGGCAAGAACCGTTTGCCCGTCCGAGCGTTGCGGTCTAAAAGAACGCATGATGGAAACCACTGAAAAGAATGCTGAAGAGGCTGTCGAGCAGCCCTCGACGGCCGAAAGACTCGCCGACCTCTTCGAGTCCTTCAACAAAACCCAACTTGCCAGCGGGGTCCCCGAATGCTGCGTGCAACTCAAACTGACCGGCGACAGCGGCGGTGACTACAAGTTGCTGCTCGGTGGCGGTCACGTAAAAGTCGAAGCCGGCTGCGCGGACAGCGCTGAAGTGAGCGTTACCCTCTCGGCCGAAGACCTGGTCGCGGTCGCCGACGGAAAGTACGACGGAAGGCTCCTGGTAGCCAGCGAAAGAATCGTCGTTGAGGGCGACCAGGACCTGGCTCTCGCCATGGGTACCCTGTTCTCGGATTCGACTTCCGACTGAACAACCGGTCAGGCCACGTGGTGCAGCGGTGCGGCCAGCCGCGCGCTATGGCAACGCGACCTGGTCCTGCCCGCGAAAACGTCGCGAATGACAGAGAGAACGACCTCGTCGTCGAAGGGCTTCGAAAGGTACAGGTCAGCGCCTGCTTCCAGGGCGCGCAACTCGTCAGCCTTCTGCCCGCGAGCGGTCAGTATCAACACGTAGGCGTCCCGAAGATCAGCGTCGGAACGTATACTGCGGCACAGTTCATAACCGTCCATGCCGGGCATCATGACGTCGAGAAGCACTACTTTGGGTCTCTGCTCGCGAACCACGGCGAGTCCCTCGAGCCCGTCGCAGGCCGTGCCGACCTTCAAACCCTCGGCTTCCAGTATGAAGGCTACCGTCTCGCGGATGTTGGGCTCGTCGTCGACGAGGACAACACTATCCGTCAGGGGGCAAGAGGCTTTGTGGTTGGTCGATTCTGTGTTCAAGGGCGGCTCTCCCTGCCGTGCGTCTACCACACGACCTCCAAACAGCTTAACCTTTGACGGGCCTGACCTGCTACCGAAATCTCGACCGCGGGTCCATTGCCAAGCTCTTTCAAGGCGCGTGCCTTGCGCTGTGCTGCAGCCGGTGTTCCCCCCCGTTCGGGGTGGAGGCCTCGAGCCAATTCTTGCAGCTCCACGCGGGCAGGCTTACCCTTTAATCGATGCCATGGATGTTGATGCAGGCTGGTCCTCTGCAAGCACTGCCTCGCGCCGCGGACCAGGAGGCGGACGAGGATGCCACACCTCTGCCTGCCGGCAGCGACCAGCATCGGTCTGTCCAGGGAGCCGGCGAAAGCAGCCCCGAGCCCGCGATCTCCGCCTCGGATGAATCCGCGGCTGGCCGCCAAGAGCCCGAAACTCCAGCGCCGCTGCTCGTCGACGAGACTGTACCCGGTTCGGACAACGGCAAGGGCGCAGCACCGACCCTTGAAATTGTTCCCGGTCCAGCAAGATCCGTAGAGGCCAGTGACAACGGAGACCACGCCGCCGACGTAGAGAGAGAGGAACAGGCTGCCAGCACGGCGAAACAGCCCTGCCTCGCGTGGATCATGCACGGTGATATCAGCAGGGCCCTGTACCAGGCCGGGCTTGCCGAAGTCCTGCTCGAAAAGTTCGGACCGCCTGCCGTTGTTTACTCGGGTGGCACTTCCACCCTCAACGCCCTGATGCTGGCAAACGGCCGCAGCGAAGAACTTACCAGGGGCTGGGAAAAGCTTCGCGCGCAGCACATCCTCTTCGATACCGCGCTCGAACACGCCCCCCTCCTGGCGCCAAGGGGCCGGGAAGCCAGCAGGCTGGTCGGCTTCGTCGAGAACGCCCTCGACTACGGGGACACCGACCAACCGCTGGTCGAGTTACAGATGTTCTGCGGTGAGCACTACTCGGCCCTGCCCAGTGGCAGCGCCCAGCCGGGCAGCATGCGAGTCGCCACGGCGAGCCTCACCGAGCAGAACAGCGGAGCATGGCCATGGGAGCGTGCGATCCGGCACTTGCTGGCAAGCCGCGTAGACAGGGTACTGTTGCTCGGGGTCGATGACGCGGTTTCGCGGTCACTGGAGTTGGAGCAAGCGATTCGTACTGCCTCGGAAAGAAACATCAAGGTCAGCGTAATCGGCTTCGACAGCGGCGAGAGGCCGGGATTGCTCGACTACCTGCTGCCTGGTTCCGGCAGCCCCGAGCGGCTCATGCGCGACGGACGCGAAGCGGCGCTGAGTTGGATCGACGACGAAGAATTCGACACCGCCGTGGCCACCTGATCACAGCCCGGCCGCTGCAAAACTCCCGGCTGGCTGAAGTGAACGGCTGGTCAAGGTTGGACAGCGGGCGCTTCACCGCCCGATTCGCCCGCCACCACGTCTTCCGTTGTTTCCGCGGCCAGGGAATCGCCGCCGGCCTGTTCAGTGCGCCAGTGCAGGGTCGATAAGGAGAGCAACAGCGGCGCATAGAACGGGGCCTCGCGAAACTGGGGCTCCTTGGTGGTGAGCTTGGCGACGAAGTATTCAGACTTATCGGGCGCCAGCATTATGAAGAAGGTTTCCTGTACGTTTTCTTCACCGACCTTCACGACCAGCGAAAAAGTAAAAATCTCCGGCGCCTCCGCGAGGACCTGCACCCGGGTGAATGCCACGAGCGCCTCGCCCCTGAGTTCAGTGTGCTGGATCCAGGCCGCAGTGGCCGCCGAAGCGGAGTCGCCCTGGTAATCGGGCTCATCCACCTTGTGAGACTCCGCGAGAAAGTGGCAACGCTGGTTTATGTCCACATCCGAAACGCGTTCGGCATAAACGGCCTGGAAGGAAGTCGCCGAAGACTGGGTCTCTCGCCAGTTGTCGACCGGGGGAGAGCTCAGCGAAAAACCGCCCAGGTCGTAGCTGGGCGGCATGGGGTTGAGAACGATCATTCCCTGCGCGCTGACCGCGAGTGGAAAAACCAGGACAAGTACCAAGGCCCACGGCAGCGCCCCCGCGCCTACCCTCGGGGCACGCCAGCCCGGGCTAAGACGGTGATCGGCATCGGCCGACTCAAGCATCCTTGTCGTCCTCGGCTTCGGCTGCCTCACAGCACTGTAACAAGGCCGAAACCAAGGGCAACATGTCTCCCCCCTTGACCACGTAGTCACTCGCCTGCCACTGGTCGGCGGTGTTGCGATCAAACTTCTGGGGTTTCGAGGTGTAAATAATAATCGGCACGCGGCTGTGGGCCTTGAAGGCCGGGTCGGTCCTGATGATGCGACAAACGTGACCACCGTCTGCGCCCGGCATATCAGGCTCGAGCACCACCGCGTCGACGTCGTGATAACAGAGCTTGGACAAGCAATCTTCCGCGCTCGAAGCCGTCACCACCTGGTAGCCGGTCCGCGAAAGGTAGATCGAGAGAACCGTGCGCGCGTCGGGCGACGAATCGACCACCAACACGTTGCGCCGGGATCGTGAGCGCTGGCGTACCCGTCCTCCCATAACCGCGAGTTCGCGGTCAGCCAGCTGAGCTATGAGCCGCTGGTCCAGTTCAGGAAAATTCTCCGCCTGGTCAGCAGTCTCATCCGGACGGGCAGCCGGGGCTGGCTCGGCTGCCTCGGTTTCGGGAGCGACGGACCGGCCGGCGGCAGTCTCGCCGGGATTCACTCCAGCGCTAAGGCCAGCAGCGCGACCGCTGCCCAACAGTTTACCAAAGCCGTCGACTCGGGCGCGCACCGAGGCCACGTTGTTGCCCAGGCGAACGATCTTCTGCTCGATACTCTCCAGTCGCTCGGCCAAGTCAGCGGCACCTAAAACAGCTGCAGATGACGGCAGCGACTGATCAGCTTCGACGGGATGCTCCTCTTCCCGCAACGGGGCTTCGGCGAACAACGGCTCTTCAACTGCGAGCGCATCAACCGAAGGAAAAACCGTTGCCGAGGGTTCTCGCGATAAAGGACGTTCGAAATCAGGATCACCGACCTGTAGTTCCAGCGTTTCCAAGCGCTCCGCCTGGGCTTCGAGCAAGTCCGTCAGTGAAGCAAGCATGTCGGTTGCCGACTCTACCTTGCCGCCGAGAGATTCGATTTCGGTTTCGAGGCCGTGGGCGTGGTCAAGACTACCAGGGCCGCCTTGCCGCCCGCTCGTACCCGGTGTTTCTTGCGAACGCTCGGTTTCCGGGGCTGTCCTCGGTGATTCCGGGCGCTCGCGCTCACGCGCCGAGACCCGCGCCTCGGCTTCGGCACCGGCGAGCTGATCGATCAAGCCGTCGACCTGTAACCTCAGCGACTCAAGCGCGTCGCCCACGCTGAGTTCACCCAAGGCTTTGCCCAGGCCACCGCCCAGGACTTCCGACATGACACTACCTTGCTGATCCACTGCCATTCCGCCACACCTCCCGCTACATCCTGTTTATCGTAAGTATGCCCGGTATGAAAGACCCCGGGCCCATATCCTGTGCGCCGAAGCGCGTGGCCGAGGCCAACGCCGAAAGCCGTGGTGACCAGCAAACCCGGCAGAAACACGCCTCCCCGTGTCAGGCGCCTTCTCTTTCGCGGGCGTAATTACCTCGCGGCAGGGTGGGAAGGTTCATCACGCTCTTGGGAAACAGCTTGACCAGGTAGTTGACGATGTCCTTGACCGAAATGACTCCCACCGGCGCATCCGAGTTGTCGACCAGCGGGATGTGCCGATAGCCGCCAAGGCTCATCTTGTTCAAGGCGTAGGCTATTGAATCACTGGGCCTGAGAGTCTCGGGGTTGCCGGTCATCAACTTGCGCACGGGGGTCTTGGCCACCTCCGGACCCAGGCCGACCAGGTGGTTCAGGACGTCCCTCTCTGTGAAAATCCCCTTCAAGCGATTAGACCGGACGACCAGCACGCAGCCCATCCCCTGCTCGCGCATCACGGCCACGGCCTCGAGCGCCGGTGTTTGCGGACCGACCACCACCGGCTTACGCGGTTCGAGCGTACTCACGGGCTCGCGCAGCGCGTCTTCGTCGAGCACGCCATCGCCCGTTTCCCCCTTGAGTTCTTCTATGGTCTCGTCGATGAATTCTTCAACGCCTTCGATCTCTTTCATCTCTCTTCTCTCCCGTTGCCGTCCCAGGGCACGGCCGATGAGCTTACAAGGACCCTATTCGACTGTCCAAGTGTCCCCGCCAGTGAACAGCTTGTTGAAGTCCGGCTGTCCCATGTCGCTGAGTGCGCGTTCAGCCTGCGCCGCGACTTCTTTCTCGTAAATTGGCCTGTCCATGGCTCGTATAACGCCCAACGGCACGGGGAACTCCGGTCGCTCCAGGCGACTTAGAAAAAACCCGAGGGCCTCGTTGGTTTCATCGTGCAACAGCACCTCCTCCTCGGGCGTCGAGTCCATGCTTACGACCTGCGGAGACATGTCCTTGCCCAGGGCCACACCCATGCGGGCATCCTCGGAACCAAAAAGCAGCGGCTGCCCGTGCTCGAGAACCAGCTGGTTCTGAATACGAGAGCCTTTACCCGAAACGTCCTCGAAAGCTCCATCGTTAAAAATAGGACAGTTCTGCAGGATCTCGATAAACGATGTCCCCTTGTGCGCAACGGCCCGGCGAAGCATCTCCTGGAGATGCCGGGTCTCGGTATCAACCGTGCGCGCGACAAAGGTTGCGTCGGCGCCCAGCGCCAGCGAAACCGTATCAAAAGGATGATCGGCCACGCCCAGCGGGCTCGACTTGGTGATCAGGCCGATCCTCGAAGTGGGAGAGTACTGCCCCTTGGTGAGACCATAGATCTCGTTATTGAACAGCAGGATGTTGATATCCAGATTGCGCCGCAGCAGGTGGATGAGATGGTTGCCGCCGATACTCAGGCCATCGCCGTCACCCGTTACCACCCACACCGACAGCTCGGGCCTGGACAGTTTGAGTCCCGAAGCAATAGCCGTGGCCCGGCCGTGAATGCTGTGGAAGCCGTAGGTGTTCATGTAGTAAGGAAAGCGGCTGGAACAGCCGATACCTGAAACGAACACTATGTTTTCGCGAGGTATATTCAGCTCCGGCATCACCCGCTGCACCTGCGCCAGTATTGCGTAGTCGCCACACCCCGGACACCAACGGACGTCCTGATCGCTGACGAAATCCTTGCGACTCAGCTTTGCCTGTTCACCACTCATCGACCTTCCTCCACTATGGCTTTCACCCTCGCCTTGAGTTCGCCCACCTTGAAGGGTTGACCCTGTACCCGCGACACCGGTATGGCGTCAACCAGAAGTCGTTCCCTGAGAATGCGCACCAACTGGCCCATGTTCAGCTCCGGGACCACGATGGTCTTGTACCTCGCGAAAATCCGTTTCAGCTCTTCAACGGGTAGCGGGTTAAGCCACCTGAGGTGAAGATGCCCGGTGGCCAGACCCTCAGCGTTGAGCTCTTCGGTCGCCTGGGCCAGGGCGCCGTAGGTCGAACCCCAGCCCACCATGAGCAACTCGCCCAGTTCGCTGCCCTCAACACGGGGCGGATCGAGGTCCTCGTTCACACGCTCGATCTTTTCTGCTCGCACCCGCGTCATGCGTTCATGGTTGACTGGGTCGTAGCTGATGTCACCCGAGTCGTAGTCTTTCTCAAGGCCACCGATGCGGTGCTCGAAGCCCGGTGTGCCCGGTATCACCCAGGGCCTCGCCAAGGTGTCCTCGTTGCGCAGGTAGGGATGAAAACCCAGGTCGCCCTTCCAGTAGCGGACCGAGATGTCGGGGAGTTCGTCGTAGTCCGGGATCTTCCACGGCTGGGCGCCGTTGGCCAGATAACCGTCCGACAGTATCATCACCGGCACCATGTACTTGAGCGCCACGTGAACAGCCTCGAAAGCCATGTCGAAGCACTCAACCGGTGTTGCCGGCGCAACGATGGCCAGCGGGCTTTCGCCGTTACGCCCGTACAAGGCCTGCATGAGGTCGGCCTGCTCGGTCTTGGTCGGCAGGCCCGTGCTTGGCCCTCCGCGCTGAACGTTGACGATTACCAGCGGCAATTCTGTCATAACCGCCAGGCCTATGGCCTCACCCTTGAGCGCTATGCCGGGACCGCTTGACGCAGTCACCCCGAGGGCGCCCCCGAAAGACGCGCCTATAGCCGCACACACTGCCGCGATTTCGTCTTCGGCCTGGAAGGTGGTGACGTCAAAGTTCTTATGTGCCGCCAGCTCGTGGAGGATATCACTGGCCGGGGTGATGGGGTACGAGCCGAAGAACATGCTCTTGCCCGCCTTCGATGCCGCCGCCATGAGCCCCAGAGCCAGGGCCCTGTTACCGGTCATGTTGGTGTAGGTGCCCGGCTCGATATCGGCCGGTTTGACCTCGTAGGTGTGAACGAACACCTCGGTGGTTTCGCCGAAGTTCCAGCCCGCCTTGAACACCCGCGTGTTGGCCTCAACCAGGGCCGGTGACTTCGCGAACTTGGCCCCTATCCAGGTAAGGGTCTGCTCGATCGGACGATTGAACATCCAGGAACAAAGACCCAGTGCAAAGAAGTTCTTGCACCTCACCATTGTCTTGTTGGGCAGGCCCATGTCCTTAATGGAGTCCGTGGTCATGCGGGTGAGGGGCACCGCGAACACGCGAACCCTTTTGGTGAGACTCGCGTCGGCGAGCGGGTCCCCGTCCATTCCTGCCTTACGAATATTGGAGAGCGTAAACGCGTCGCTGTCGGCCACCAGTATGCCGCCGTCCCTCAGATCGGCGATGTTCACGCTGAACGCGGCCGGGTTCATGACCACCAGCACGTCGGGGCGATCGCCGGGGGTGAAGACCCGGGCCTGGGAGAAATTGACCTGGAAGCCACTCACACCCGCGAGCGTGCCGGCGGGTGCCCTGATCTCGGCCGGATAGTCAGGCAGGGTGGCAATATCGTTGCCCGCTATGGCCGACTCGTTGGTAAACTGCGTGCCCGTCAGCTGCATGCCATCGCCGGAGTCTCCGGCAAAGCGAATCACAACGGCATCGACCTGCTCTACGGGCTTTTCTCGCACAGTAGTCTCCGAGGGGACTTCAGCCATTTAACTGCCTCTCTATCATCAGATTTGCCCGCAGCACCTGCTGGCTGCCCACGCGAGAGGGCCAGCAGGGTCGGTCCTTCCAAGTTAATGAAGCAAGATTACGGGATCAAATGAATAAGCCCTGATTACACAAGTAAATCTAATTTACCTGAAGCGGCTTCAGCCCGGTTACGCTGAGCTGAAGCTGAGGTTATTCAGCGGCTGCCGTTTCGGCCGCTGGGCGGGTCTTCCAGCGGCGGTGGGCCCAGTTCCACTGCTCGGGCCGTGAGCGCACCTGCTGCTCTACGAGCTCGGTATAGCTCCCCGTAAGATCTACAGCCGCCTGTCGCCTGTCCGCCGGTGACAGCGGCGGATGCACTGCCCGCCTCACATCAATCACGAGGCCGTCGCTGTCCCAGCTGGCAAACACCGGCAGAACGGGGGCCGAGCTAGCCAGCGACAACCTCGCCAACATGGTCGACGTACAGGCCGGACGACCAAAAAATTCCACGAAAACCCCCCTCCCGTGGCCCTGATTCTGGTCCAGGGGGGCTGCCACCACGCCGCCGGCAGCAAGAACGCTCACTATTTCGCGCAAGGCACTGCCCCTGCCCACCGAGCTCACGCCGGCCTCTGATCGCTGGGCCAGCAGAAAATCGTTTATCAGCCTGTTCCGCATCGGCCGGTAAAAGGCGCTCATGGCCACGCCACTGTTACCGACAGCCCGGGCCATCAATTCAAAATTGGCGCTGTGGGCGGTCAGTATCAAGACCCCGTTGCCAGCACCGGCCAGTTCATCCACCGCAGCGGCAACCTTTTCGACGCCGCGGATACTCCCGTTGGCCATCAAGGCACGCGAATGCATAAGTTCGGCCATCATGCGTCCCCAGCTGCGAAAAACGACCCTGGAGCAACTATTTCGCTGGGCGGCATCCCAGGAAGGAAACGCCTGGCGCAGGTTGTTGTCGATGACCCGCCTGTGACGGGCGTCGACCCTGGAGGCCAGGCTGCAGAGGCCCTCGAGGGCGCCCCTTGTCACCGCCAGTGGCAGCGCGGCACCCAGCGCCCAGGCCGCTCGCAACAGGCCATAGGCGACCATGTCAATTACTCTGCCCACCCCCGCGAGTGTAACCCCAGCCGCCCTCCCGCCCAAGCTCACCCCGCGGGGGGTAGCAACCTGTCGCCCCCTTGAGCAAACACCGGCAGCCTGCTAGGCCTGACCGATGGCATCTACCGATAATACCGCCACGAAGCTGGTCAAAAAGGATCGCCCGTGGATTTTTCGTACCTATTCAGGCCACAGTTCGGCCGAGGCCTCGAACGCGCTCTACAGAGGCAACCTCGAAAAGGGCCAGACCGGCCTGAGCGTAGCCTTCGATCTGCCCACGCAGACCGGTTACGACTCCGATCACCCGCTCGCGCGCGGGGAAGTAGGTAAAGTCGGCGTGCCGGTTGACAGCATCGCCGACATGGAAACCTTGTTCAAAGACATACCGTTGGACCGCATGAACACGTCGATGACCATCAACGCCACCGCGGCCTGGCTGCTGGCGCTGTACGTGGCGGTGGCCGAGCGCCAGGGGGTCGACCCCGGCGGCCTGCAGGGGACCATCCAGAACGACATCATCAAGGAATACCTGTCGCGGGGTACCTACGTTTTTCCTCCCACCCAATCGATGCGCCTCACCGGCGACATCATCGAGTACACGGTCAGCAATATTCCCAAGTGGAACCCGATCAACATCTGCAGCTACCACCTGCAGGAAGCCGGGGCCACGCCGTCCGAGGAACTCGCGTTCACGCTGGCCAACGCCATAGCCGTACTCGACGAGGTCAAGAAACGACCCGGAATGGACAGCGAGACCATGGTGCGGGTCTTCGGCCGTATCTCATTTTTCGTTAACGCCAGCATCCGTTTCATTGAAGAGACCTGCAAGATGCGCGCGTTTGTCGAGACCTGGGACAAGCTCGGAATCGAACGCTACGGCGTGGAAGACCCCAAGCTCAGGCGTTTCCGTTACGGCGTGCAGGTCAACTCACTGGGCCTCACCGAACAGCAACCCGAAAACAACGCCATCCGAATAGCGCTGGAGATGCTCGGGGTGGTGTTGTCCAGGAAAGCCCGCGCGAGAGCCGTGCAGCTCCCGGCCTGGAACGAGGCCCTGGGCCTGCCCCGGCCCTGGGACCAGCAGTGGGCGCTGAGGACGCAACAGATAATGGCCTACGAAACCGACCTGCTGGAGTACGCAGACATCCTCGACGAATCGCCGGTGGTTCAGGCCAAGGTGGACAGCCTGATCGCAGAAGCCTACGAGGAGCTGGAGCGTATTGACGAGATGGACGGCGCGGTCGAGGCCGTCAAAACCGGCTACATGAAGCAGCGCCTGGTGGATTCCAACGCGCGGCGATTGCGCCGTATCGAAACAGGCGAGCAGTGCGTTGTTGGAGTCAATCGCTGGGCCGAGAGTGAGCCTTCGCCGCTTACCTCGGACATGGGCAACGCCATACTCAAGGTCGATGTATCGGCCGAGCGCGAGCAGATCGAACGCCTCGAAGCCTTCAGGGCAAAACGCAACAAAGGCGATGTCGAGGCGGCCCTGCAGGCCCTGCGCGATTCGGCAACAAGCGGCAGTAACATCATGGAGAGCTCGATAGCTGCTGCTTCGGCCGGGCTGACTACCGGGGAGTGGTCACAGGTACTGCGCGACGTGTTCGGTGAATACCGCGCGCCCACCGGCGTGGGCGGCCAGTCGGCGGCTGACACCGACGCGGTGGTTGCGGTACGCGAAAAGGTGAAGGCGCTCGGCAAGCGCCTCGGCCACACGCTGAGGCTGCTGGTTGGCAAACCGGGTCTCGACGGTCACAGCAACGGTGCAGAACAGATCGCCGTGCGCGCCCGCGACTGCGGCATGGAGGTCATATATCACGGCATCCGCCTGACCAGTGACGAAATCGTGACTACTGCCCAGGAAGAAGACGTGGACGCGATCGGCCTGAGCATACTTTCGGGATCACACATGACGCTGGTCCCCGACCTCGTAGACAAGATGAAGAAGCTCGATCTTGAAGACGTGACCCTGATCGTGGGCGGAATCATTCCCGACGCGGACGCCGCCGAACTCAAGTCCCTGGGCGTCGCAGGGGTATACACCCCGCGGGACTTCGAACTGACCAGCATCATGAACGACATCGTAGAACTGGTGAGCAACAAGCGCGGCTGAGCCACGAAGACGCGGTCTCTGCGTTACTCAGCGCTTTCCAGCCGCGTGAGCGTTGCGCCCTCAGCGACCAGGAGATCACGCGCCCCGTGGCCCCTGACTTCGACCCCGCGGAGTTCGACCGACGCGCGGTCGTGCAGCACCACCCCCCTGCTACCGTTGTCGGTGACGCGCCCTCCGCTGAGCCTCAGCAGCGAATCATCGTTGACCACAACGCCGGCGTCGGCGTTACCGCTTATGACCGTGTTGGCGAGTTCAACCCGTGAGCCCAGTCCGACCCGCAAGCCGTCGCCGTTGGGTGGCCGGCCCGTGCCACCCGCGTCGCGCGATAGTGCGCTCATCACTGGATCGTCGAGCCCGTTGAGGGTGATCGTGTTGCCCGAACCGGCCAGCGAGGCCCCCGACACACCCAGCCCCTTGTCGAAGTTGGCGCTTATCAGGTTGTCCAGCAGGCGAACGCTCGACCGCCG
>DBZX01000044.1:405-3283 GCA_002311335.1 bacterium UBP10_UBA1149 | reverse complement strand
GCCCTTACCCTTGCTGCGAAAACCATTGCGTTCGAGCAGGCAGCCCTCCACGAGCACCCCGCTTGCGCCGCCGCTTATGCCGATACCGTCGTCGAGGTTGTCGCGACAGTGGCAGCCGCTTAGTACCACCCCGCTGGCCGATGCCCCGATCACCGCGATTCCATCGAACATGAAACCGCGAGCGTTGAGCTCTTCTACCTGTACCGACGGCCCCTTGATGACCAGCCCGTCGCAGCCTCGGCGGCCACGCGAACGCCCACAGGCGCCACCCTCCAGCCAGGCTCCGTGGCCGTGAATCGCCAGGCCGCTGGCTTCGATGGCAGGCAGCTCGGTCACGGGTTTGATTGGATCGGAAGACGCGAGCCTGATGTCAATAAGCGTGCGTTGCGAAGAAGCGTTGGCGCTCTCGATAGCGCGCCTGAGCGTGCCGTTACCCCGATCAGCCGACGAGTCGACAACGATCAGCCGTGGCTCGTTACCTGGCGCGACCGCCCAGCAAGCGGACAAGAACATCGCGCACGCAAGAACCACCAACGCGGTGTTTTTACGCACCGCAGTGGCCCACGCTGCAACAGCGGGCGAGATTCTCACCGCCGCACAGTTTACTGCGACATGTAGATGCCGCCATTGGGTGCCAGCACCTGCCCGGTAAAGAACGAAGAGTCATCGCTCGCCAGAAACAGCGCGGAGGTCGCCACCTCGGAAGCCGTGCCGAGTCGCTGCATCGGCGTCTGCATGGCAATCAGGTCCAGGGTCGTTTTATCTACCGGGTCCAACAGCGGTGTTTCTATGAAGCCCGGGGCTATGGCGTTGGCACGAACACCGTAGCTGGCCCCTTCCCTGGCCGTCGCACGGGTAAAGGCCATGATGGCCCCCTTGGCGGCACAGTAGTCCGGGGCTCCGGTGAGCGACGCCGCTCCCATCAGGGATCCCATGTTGATGATTCTACCGCCGCCCTGTTCGCGCATGAGCGGCAGTGCTTCCCTGCAACAGTAAAACGTACCGTACATGTGTACGCGCATCATGCGATCGAACATCTCGTCGCTGAGCAACTCGATGCTGCGCAGGTGGGTTTTTATACCCTCCCCCTGCATCGATTCTTCGATCTGCGCCTTCATCGCGGACGCGTTAGCCTCCAGGTACTCGGGATCGGTGTGAATAATGCCCGCGTTATTAACGAGGATATCGATACCGCCGAGTTCCGTGAGCAACGACGCGAAGGCCGCTTTCACAGACGACGAATCGCTCACGTCGCAAGGCCCCGATACCGAGCCCGGGGTCAGCTCACAACAACGGGCGGCAACAGAGGCCGCCGCGTCCTCGTTTATATCGCTGACGTAAACCCTGGCACCGTTGGCCGCATAAAGAAGCGCTATTTCGGCACCCAGCCCCGAAGCCGCTCCGGTTATAAAAGCTCTCTGTCCCTCGAGTTTCATTCAGAACCCCTTCGAGTAATCCCAGCTGAAGCTGCTGTCTATGTTGATGTCGAGGAGCACCTGCTCTGCGAGGGTCGCGGCCGTGGCCTCAACGTAAGCGTCTCCCATTTCTTCGCCCAGGTAGTGCCGCGCGATGCGCCGGGCTTGCTCGCCATCGGGTTCGGCGAAGGTCACCGTCCCGCGCAGGCAGATCCCCCGGTAAGGCGCCTGCCGCGTATCGAGGGTGACCGAAACCGAAGGGTTTGCCCTCGCGCAGCGCGCTTTGTGCGAGTTGGCGCCCACCATTATCTGGATGCGCTTGTCGCGGTACTCAAACCAGACCGGCGTGCCCTCGGGCGCCCCCTGGTCATTTACAACCGACAGCACCGCGATCTCCGGTTCCGCCAGCAGGTCTTCGATTTCTTCTTCGGTCAATCGTCCCATTGCGATTCCCCTTGCAATCCCCTCGCTCGCCGAACCTACGTTGAAGCCACGAGTTACACAATGCCCCGAATCCATCGTGCGGCCAGTACTGCCGCGTGGGCCGGGCGGGGACGAAGTGTCAGCATCCCCACCAAGGCGACAATGGCTTTTTGAATGATTTCAAGCGGGGCAGCGCGACCTCGAGGCCGCAAGTCGTTACCAAAAATTCTCCACCTACTGGTTTGCCGAGACCCTGCTCGAGGGAAGTCGGCCCGCTGGCCTCTACCGCCTGTTGAGGGAATTCGACGAGCGCTACGGGGTGGTTCACTGCGCCCAGCAGACCCAGGTCCGCAGGCCCAGGAAAGGCGCCTACTGGTATCGTCGGGGCATAGAAGAAAACGTAATCTGAATCTTCTGCCGACTCACCAGGGTATGGCCCTTACCGCGGGCAAGGGAACGACACCGACACTATTGGCGTCACTCGCACCGGTAACCGTCAGGTCGAAGTCAGATTCACGCAGCTCAGAAACAGCGGGCGCAAACTCACATCTCACCGTGTTTGACGGACTCACCAACACGGCGCCGGGAGAGAAGAGCTCGATTCTCAGCGCCTGCCGCGACAGCCTGGTCGCAGAAACAGATACCGCGCCGTCTATAGCCCTGCACAGCAGGCCCCCGGCCTCTTCTACAAAATCCCCGACGCTAGCGTCGAACTCTACCAGCAGTTCCAGCTCGACCATGGGCACGCCCGATTCGACGCGGAACATCACCGAAGTCACCGGTCCGCAATTAAGCGGGACCTCGCTGCCCACGGCCCTTCGAAGAATCATCAACGCGTCGGTTGCCGTGATCGCGCCACTACCGTCTACATCGCACACGTAGTCGGGGCAGACGAGGTTCTGCCCGACAGCCCGGCGCAATAACATCAGCGCGTCCGAAGCCGTCAAGCGGCTGTCGTTGATGGCATCACCGCAGATGCGCTGGGGAAGGCATGCATTCGAACAGCCATCACTGTTATCAAGATTCCCGTCGTCGCAGGC
>DBZX01000044.1:0-338 GCA_002311335.1 bacterium UBP10_UBA1149 | reverse complement strand
TCGCTGTTCAATCCATCGCCGTCACACTGCTCCACACCCGCCTGCACGACGCCATCACCGCAACTGGCCAGCTCGCAGCTTGACAAGCAGGCGTCGCTGTCGTCCAGGTTGGCGTCATCACACTGCTCGCCGAAGAAACCGTCGGCCACCCCGTCGCCGCATGAAGGCAGCGAGCAATCAGTGCGGCAGGCATCGGGCTGGACATCGCTGTTGAGCATGCCGAAGTCGCACTGCTCCGCACCCGCCTGCACGACGCCATCACCGCAACTGGCCAGCTCGCAGCTTGACAGGCACGCATCGCTGTCGTCCGCGTTGCCATCGTCGCAGGCTTCGCCGCT
>DBZX01000081.1 GCA_002311335.1 bacterium UBP10_UBA1149 | reverse complement strand
ACGCCCGCCTGGAAGGTGTTCGACCAGCCGGTCCCCTGCGAACAGTCCGGGGCCCCGACCTGTAACGGTGACTGCCCCAACCCGACCGACGTGTGCACGAATATAGCCGGTACCCTGGCCTGCCGATGCGAGCCCGAGCAGAGCGATCCCTGCGAACTGTCAGGCGCTCCCACCTGCGGTGGCGATTGCGCCGATGCCAGCAAGCAGTGCACGTTAGTAGGCGATCTCGTGGCGGCATTCTGCGTGTGCCAGTAGGCTACCACCCGTTTTCCCAACCGGCCGGCAACACCCCACCGGCCCCGACGCCCCGGGCTCTTACAAGGAGCCCGGGGTTACCTTTTTGTGCCTCGTGCGGAAGCGGCGTTCAGGCCGACTCGACCAGTGCGGAGATTAGACCGGCCAGCTCACCGGGCCGGGTTTCCTGGATGAAATGGCCGCCACCGTTAAACGTTACGTGCGCCAGGCCCTTGCTGCCGGGCACGCGTTCGAGAAAGGCTTTCTCCGCTCCCCTGGTAACCGGGTCGTTGTCAGCAAAGGCACACAGGAAGGGCTTGTCCCACTGTTCCAGCATTTGCCACGCTGCCAGGTTGGCCTGCGTGGAAGGATCCCCCGGCAATGTGGGCACATGGCTGGGCATGGCCCGCGGACCCATCTTGTAGGAAGGGTCAGGGAAGGGGGCGTCGTAGGCCGCTACTTCCTCGGGCGCCACGGCTTTCTCGGCGCCCACCATGCCGCCCACGGCCATTCCCACCGGAAGGTCCTCGGTCTCCCAGCACCACTTCTGCCAGTAGGCGAATGCCATGGCGCCCCGCCCGGCCTCATCGCTGCTTCCAAGCTGCGAGTCACCCGAAATTGCGGCGGCCATCTCCATCATGGTGGGCGTGGGTGCGTTCTGCCTGAAGTCTTTTACTTCCTCGATGATGCCGGCTGGCAGGTCCGGGGGCACCGGCAGGCCGGTGTTGCTGATGACCACCCTGTCAAAGCGCTCGGGGTTCTCAGCGACCAGCCTCAGGCCGATAAGTCCTCCCCAGTCCTGCCCGAACAGGGTCGCGCCGGTGACGTCGTTTGCCTCAAGCCACGCCGTCATCCAGTCGACCTGTCGCTGGTAGCTGTAGTCCTCGCGCGCGGCGGGTTTGTCGCTGCGTCCGTAGCCAACCAGATCGGGCGCGAGTACGCGCAGGCCCGACTCCACCAGCGGGGGTATCATCAGGCGGTAGAGGTAGCTCCAGGTCGGCTGCCCGTGTAAGCAGAGCACAACCGGGCCGTCGCCTGGTCCCTCGTCGATGTGGTGAACGCGCAGCGTGCCGCCGTCGCCGTCGGGTAGGTCGGTGTAGTGGGGCTCGAAGGGGTAGCCGGGAAGATTGTTGAATTGCTCGTCGGGGGTTCGCAGAACTTTCATGTGGTCTCCTTTGCGTGTGCCCGCGTACGCGATGGGCTCGGAGGAGACCATATATGAAGTTTGGCGCGATGATAGCCCCGCGGATTGACGACTGGCAGTTGCTCAGTTTTGCCGAGGACCTCGGTTACGACCACGGCTGGGTGCCCGATTCGCAGATGATCTGGTCCGACTGCTACGCGGTGCTGGCGCTCGCGGCGGCCAACACCTCGCGTATTCGCCTGGGCACCGGCGTGTCGATCGCCGGCACGCGCACGGCGCCGGTCACCGCGCACTCAATTGCCAGCATCAACCAGCTTGCGCCCGGGCGCGTGTTCCTGGGCGTGGGCACCGGTCACACTGCCATGCGCGTGATGGGCATGGACCCGGTCAAGCCGCGCCCCTTTCGCGAGTACCTGCACGTGGTCAGGGAGCTGCTGCATGGCCGCCAGGTGGAGTACACGCAGGACGGGGTGACGCGCGAGATAAAGTTCCTGCACGAAGAACTGGGCTTCATGAACACCGAGCAGCCGGTGCCGATCTACGTGGCCGCCAACGGCCCGCTGGCGCTCAAGGCCGCCGGCATGTACGGCGACGGTCGTATTTCGGCAGGCGGCGAGCCGGAACCGGCTTTCAAGCACAACCTGGGCCTGGCCATGAAGGCAGCAAGCGATGCCGGTCGCGACGTCGAGGCCGACTACCACACCGCCGCGCTCACCTTCTCCTGCGTGCTCAAGCCCGGTGAACAGCTCACCGACGACCGGGTGATAGACCAGGTGGGGTCGATGGTTACCGCCAGCCTGCATTTTTTCTGGGAACTGGCCCAGCAGGCGGGCAGCGACGATTTCATCGATGAGTCGATCCGCGACACCTGGGACGAGTACAAGGCCTACGTCGACGACATGGAAACCCCCGAGGACCGCCGCTACCTGCAGATACACGACGGCCACTGTACTTACCTGGTGCCGGCCGAACGACGTTTTGTCACCCCGGCCACAATACGAGCTTCGGGCGGGCTGGTGGGTGAGCCCGACGAGATAATAGAAATGCTGCGGGCCCAGGAAGCCATGGGGCTGAAGGAAGTCACCCTGTTGCCGCCCATGGAGTTCGCCCGCGACTGTTACCGCGAGTTCGCCGAACAGGTAATGGCCCGCTACTGAAAGAGGGGCCCTCTCTCTTTTTCCGGCAGGGCAGCTGCGTTGCGAGGGCGAGTGCCAGGGCGTAGATTGCGCCCATGACTGATGCTGCCGATCTTCTTCTGAAGACCCACGAAGACGCCGACTTCAGTCTCGCCGAAGCTCTTGCCGGCGGGGACACCCTGGGCCTGGTGTTTTTTCGCGGCTACTGGTGACCCTTCTGTGTGCGCTCCTGGAAGGGGCTCTCCTCACTTGCCGATGATTTTTCCGAAACCGGTGTCCGCCTGCTGGGCATATCGGCCGACAGCCCGCGCGCGCTGTCGCGTATGCGCCGCGCCCTGGGACTGCCGTTTACGCTGTTGAGCGATCCCTCGTTGAGTTCGCTCAAACTTTTTGACGTGCCGACCAGCAGTGGTCACCCGATGTCCCGCAAGTACCCCGAGGGTGCGTTCCTGCAGCCGGCTTACTTCGTGTTGCGAGCGGGTGGCGATGGCGCCCACGAGCTCCTGCACGAGTGGGTGCAGCGTCCTGGCATGCTCAATGCTTATGGCGCCATGGGTCGGCCCTCGCCCGAGGATATGCTCGAGGAAGCGCGCAGCGCGGTGGGAGGCGACAGCGTATGAAGATCGAGCGCATGGCTGCCGTCGTGACCGGCGGTGGCAGCGGCATAGGTCGAGGCATGGCTCGCGAGCTGGCTGCGCGCGGTGTGTCGGTGGCCGTGGCCGACATAGAACTCGACCGCGCCCGCGAGGTAGCCGACGAGCTTGCCGCCACCGGCGTTAACAGCATCGCTGTCGAGTGCGACGTGACCAGTCGCGAGGCACTCGAAGCGCTGGCCGAGCGCGCGTTTGCCGAGTTGGGCCAGGTGCGCCTGCTTTGCAACAACGCCGGCGTGGGGACCATGGGCGCGGTGGCCGAACTGCCCGAGGACAACGCGAGGTGGGTGTTCGACGTCAACGTGTTCGGTGTGCTCAACGGCTGCGCGGCCTTCGTGCCGCGCTTCAAGCGGCAGGGCGGCCCCGCTCACGTGGTCAACACCGGTTCCGAGCACAGCCTGGGAATCCCCTTTGCCGGCATGGGCATCTACACGGCCAGCAAGCACGCGGTGCTGGCCTTGTCGGACGTAATGCGCCGGGAGCTTGTCGACGACGGCATAGGCGTGAGTATACTGTGCCCCGGACTGGTAGCCACCGACATCTGGAACGCGGGTCGTAATCGCCAACAGGCCTACGGGGGAGCCGAGCAGTCGCCGCCCGAGTTCGCCGAGTTGTTCACCGAGGGCATGGACCCGGACGAGGTGGGCCGCCTGGTGGTAGCCGCGGTGGAGCGAGACGATTTTTTCATTCTCAGCCATCCCGAGGTGCGCGCCATCGTCGAGCAACGCTACGACGAGATGCTGGCGGCCTTCGACGCCTGCTGAACGGTCAGCGGGGGGTAGCCGTCAGCGGCAGCCGTCCCAGGCGTCGTATCATGACACTGGGCAGGTAGGACGGCGTTTGATCCTGGTCGGCGAGTTCGAACGAGCGCGTGCGCGCCAGCAGTTCTTCGAGCGCCACCCGCGTCTCCATGCGTGCCAGCGCGGCCCCTATGCAGTGGTGTATGCCAAGTCCGAAAGCGAGATGAGCCGAGGCGTTGTCGCGGCCGGGTCGTAGCCTGTCGGGGTCTGCAAACTGGGATGGGTCGCGGTTGGCCGAGCCCCACAAGAGCATCAGGCGCGTGCCGGAGGCTATCTCGACGTCGCCCAGCCTGCAGTCGCGCGTGGCGAGCCTGAAGTGTCCCTGGAAGGGGGACTCCAGGCGCAGGGTTTCCTCCATGAAGTCGGGTATCGCCGAGGGGTCAGCGCGCAGTGCCTGCTGCAGTTGCGGGTCACGGGCGAGCAGCAGTACCGTACTGCCCAGCAGGGCCGCTGTCGATTCGCTGCCGGCCGACAGCAGTTGCAGCAGCATGGCCACTACCTCGTCTTCGCTGAGGAAGTCCTCGTCTTCGTGGGTCGCGCGGGCGAGTACGCCCAGCACGTTGTCTCCCGGCGAGTCGCGGGCTGCGCGAAAGGCGTCGGCCAGGTAGGCGTTGAGTTTCATCACGCTCGCCGCGTAGCGCGTCAGTTGTTCGTCGTTTAGCACTCCCGACAACAGCGCCGAGCCGTCGTTGGCCCAGGCGCGCAACTGCACGCGGTCTTCGAGCGGCAGGCCCACCAGCCTGCAGACCACCTGCACCGGCATTTCGTTGGCCACTGCCTGCATCCAGTCGTCGCTGGAGCCGCGGGCGAGAAACGTTTCTACCAGTTGGCCGGCCAGGTCGCGCAGACCGTCTTCCATCGCGGCTACACGCCGGGGGGTCATCGCGCTGTTGGCCACCTTGCGCTGGCGGGCGTGCACCGGTTCGTCGGCTATGGCGAGCACGTCCACCGGCCGGGTCGTAGCTGATGAAACATCGAGCAGCGCCGGGGCCTGCCCGGTCATCCCCACCACCATGGCGACCAGGTTGGACGAAAAGGTATCGGGGTCCAGTGCCGCGGCACGGCAGTCGTCGTAGCGCGACACCAGGCTGTAACCGGTCTGTTCGAGCGGATACACCGGGGCGTGCTCGCGCAACGCGGCATAGAACTCCCAGGGGCTGGCGATGGTGTCGGGCGAAAACGGATCGTAGTTGTCGGGCGTGCTCACCGTTGCCGACTATAGATTGGCGGCGGCGATCAGGATAGCCTCGGGTCGCGGTGCCTTCGGGGTGGCCGCGCAGACCTGTGAGCGAACGCAGTTACAACATCATCGGCACCGGCGCACTGGGCGGCTACTACGGCGCGCGCCTGGCCTGCGCCGGGCTCGACGTGCGCTTTCTGTTGCACAGCGACTACGAGCAGGTGCGGGCCAGGGGCTTGCGGGTCGAGTCGCCAGAAGGCGATTTTTCCGTTGCGCAACCGGTCATTTATTCCTCGGCCGAGAACATGGAGCCGGCCGACGTGGCCCTGGTCGCGCTCAAGACCACGAGCAACGAATCGTTGCCCGCGCTGTTGCCGCCCGCCGTGCGCGAGGGTGGCGCGGTGCTTGTCATGCAGAACGGCCTGTTCATGGAAGACCTGGCGGCGCGGGCCTGCCCCGGGCGCGAAGTCCTGGGTGGCATGGCCTTCCTGTGTTCCAACAAGCTGGGGCCGGGGCACATTCGTCACCTCGATTACGGCGCCGTGCGCCTGGGGCAGTGGACGGCAGATGGCCGGGCGGCCGGCGTGACAGGCCTCGTTGAAAATGTCGCGGCCGACTTCGAGCGCGCCGGCCTGCAGGTGAGCACGGAAGAAGACCTGCTGCTCGGCCGCTGGAAGAAGCTCGTCTGGAACATCACCTACAACGGTCTCTGCGTGCTGCACGACTGTACCACCGATGTCCTCATGGGCGATCCCTCCCTGCGAGCGCGCTGTCGCGGGATCATGCTGGAGGTCGTGCGTGCGGCTGCGGCCTGCGGGCGCGAGATCAAGGAGGAGTTCGTTGAGATAATGCTGCGCGACACCGAGGCCATGGCGGCCTACAGCCCAAGCATGTTGCTCGACTACCGAGCCGGTCGTCCGCTGGAGATAGAAGCCATCTACGGCAACCCGCTGCGAGCGGCCGAAGAAGCGGGCGCCGATTGCCCGCTGATCCGTGATGCCTACCAGGGCCTGCAGGCCGTAGCGCCGCACGCCCGGAAGGGACAACAATGACAACCCAACAACTGCTTACAGCGGGGATGATCTACGTGGTGGCTTTCGGGTCGTTGGCGGTGGTGGCCCTGTTGTATGCGACCGGCAGGCTGCCGCGCTGGGTGGGTATGGTCTACCTGCTGTCGCTCGCGGTGTGCGTGTTCGGTTGGGAACTGTGGATCTCGGCCGGCCTCGTGGATGGGTTGCCGGTGCAAGCGCGCCGGCCCGAGGTGATGAACCGGGCCGTGCCCGCCTGGATCAACTGGCTCACTAACTCGCTGGGCGACGCGGGGGTGGTGTGCATGCCGGGCCTGGCGATGGTGTGGCTGGCTTACGGTCGTAGCAGCAAGGCGTTTGAGCGTTGGCGCTGGGGTGCGTTCGCGCTGCTGTTTACCTGGTTCATGGCGCAGAACGTTTTTATTGAAACGGTAGTCTACCACGAGCAGGTGAGCGCTGGTTTCAGGCTGTCCTGGGGCCCGATGATGCCGGGAGGTCCGTGGTTCAACCCGACCCTGTTCGAGCTGGGAGGGCATCCCGTGCAACTGCAGACCCAGTCGCCGTGGCTGTTGATGACGCCACTGTTTTACTGGATTACGATCGCCTGTTACCGGCGCTGGGGCGGTAACAATCCGGGCGGCGCTCAGCCGTCGTAGTCGGTACTGCGCGCGAGCTCGCCAGCGCGACGTGCCATGTCGAGCACCACGTCGCCGAACATCGCCATTTTGGGGTTGTCTGCGCCGCCTTTCTTGTAGCGCGCATAACCACCCTCGAGCACGCAGGCCATCTTGAAGCGGGCCAGCACGACGTAGTAGTCGATGTCGTCGGTGCTTCGCCCGCTCACGCGTGAGTAGCGTTCGCACAGCTCGTCGCGATTGGGCATGCCGGTGTAGTCCACGTAGCCCGAGGCCGAACGGTCCTCGCCTTCGTCGGGCCAGCCCATTACCACCCAGGCAAGGTCGAGCAGGGGGTCGCCCACGGTGGCCATCTCCCAGTCAACTATGGCCGCCATGCGGGCGGGTGCGCCGTGGCGGAACATCACGTTGGCAAACTGGTAGTCGCCGTGCATTATTCCCGGCCGATAGGCCCGCGGGCCGTGTTTCGACAGCCAGCGGGCAGCCTCGTCGAGTCCGGGCAGCTCGCGGAACTTGAACGAGTCGAGGTGAGCCGTCCATCTCGCCACCTGCCTTTCGTGAAAACCGTCCGGCCGCCCGAAGCCCTCCAGGCCGTTGGCCTCCCAGTCCACGCGCGACAGCCTGGCTATGGCGTCCACCAGTTCCCAGGCCAACGATCGGCGTACCACGAGGTCCTCGTCGAAGGGCTCGGGCCAGCCGTCAAGGTTCATGCACGACCAACCGTCGACGTGCTCCATCAGGTAGAAACACGCGCCCACCAGGTCGGTGTCTTCGCAGGCAGCCAGCACCCGCGAGTGGGGCACGTCGGTGTCGCGCAGGGCGCTCAGCACGCGGTACTCCCTGAGCATGGTCTCGTTACGACCGCTGGGCACTTTCAGGGGCGGCCGTCGCATGACCAGGCGTTCGCCACCGCGCTCGAGCAGGAAGATTTCGTTGGACGCGCCGCCGCTTATGAAGCTTGCCTTCACCGGCGAGCCGGCGCCGGGCAATCCTCGCTCGTCCATCCAGCGTGCCAGCGCCAGGGGGTTGACGGCTTTCTGGATGTGCTCACTGCTGTCCTGCTTGTCGGGCATAGGGTTTTTCTCTGCGCCGCAGGGAGTAGTTCAGAGGTTGGCGATTTCGTTTTCGAGGGCGTCGGCCACGCGACGGCGGGCTTCCTCGGTGCGTTCGGGCAGAAAACGATCGGGCCACGGGCCATCGGCTGGCTTGTAGTCCTTGAGCACCTGCCTGGCCACGGTGATCTTGTGCACCTCGCTGGGGCCGTCGGCCACGGCCATGATGGGTACGGTCATCCACAACCGCGCCAGGGGCATTTCGTTGGAGCAGCCCAGCGCTCCGTGCACCTGCACCGCGCGCCTGACGACGTCGTGCAGCACCTCGGCCATCTGTATTTTTACGGCCGCTATGTAAGTGCGCACCTGGTCGCGGTGGCGCTGGGCAATGTTTTCATCGGCGCTGTTCGCTTGGTCTATGTGCCAGGCGGTGTAGAGCACCAGCAGTCGGAACTGCTCGATCTGCAGGAAGCTGTCGGCTACGTACTGCTGCATCATCTGGTGACGGGCGAGTTCTTTGCCACGCGTGCGGCGGCTGAGCATGCGCTCGCACATCATGTCGAAGGCGCTCTTGACCATGGCCATGGTGCGCATGGCGTGGTGCACGCGGCCGCCGCCCAGCCGGGTCTGCGCGATGGCGAAGGCCTGCCCCTCGCCGCCCAACAGGTGATCGGCGGGTACGCGCACCTTGTTGTAACGCAGGTGCGGGTGGCTACCGGTGCCCAGGGGCTCCCAGCCCAGGCCGGTGTTGCGTATAACCTCGAGCCCCTCGGCGTCGCCGGGTACGAGAAACATCGACGCGCCCTGGTACACGGGGACCTCGGTGTCGGTGATCGCCATCACGATGATGAAGTCTGCGAAGTCGGCGTGCGACGAAAAATATTTTTCGCCCTCGATGACCCAGTGGTCGCCGTCGCGCGTGGCGGTGCAGCGGAACTCCGACGGGTCGGAACCCGCCTGCGGCTCTGTCATTGAAAAACACGATACCATGTCGCCGTCCATCAGCGGCTGCAGGTAGCGGGATTTCTGTTCGTCGCTGCCGTAGTGGGCCAGGATCTCGGCGTTGCCGGTATCCGGGGCCTGGCAGCCGAACACGGCTGGGGCCCAGGCAGAGCGCCCGAGGATCTCGTTGAGCAGCGCCAGCTTTAACTGTCCGTAGCCCTTGCCGCCCAGCTCGGGTCCCAGGTGGCAGGCCCACAGGCCCTGTTCGCGCACCTGCTGCTTGAGCGGGTCGGTCAGGCGCTTGAAATCAGGGTTGCGGCGGTCAAAGGGTGCCGTTGGCTCGGGAAAGGCCAGGTCCAGGGGTTCGATTTTCTCGGCTACGAAGCGGTCGGCCCAGTCGAGCTTCTCCTGGTATTCGGGGTCGGTTTGAAAATCCCATGCCATAACCGCTACTTTTACCCACCCACCGCCTCTATCGGAAGGGGAAGAGGTCGCAATGCTGCTTGACAAGATACGATAGTTGGCTAATATTGGAAATATGGAAACAAGGACAGCAAGAACGGTGGCGCCCGTGGAAACGGCCGTTGCGGTCGAAATGCTGGGCGCACTTGCCCAGGAGGCCCGGCTCGAGATATTCCGCCTGCTGGTAAAGGCCGGTCCCGGGGGCCTGGCAGCCGGCGCGGTGGCCGCAGAGCTGGGCCTGGCCCCGGCCACGCTTTCCTTCCATCTCAAGGAGCTCAGAACCGCCGGCATCGTGATTTGCCAGAAGCGCGGCCGGTCGCGTATTTACAGCCCCGACTTCGAATCGATGAAACAACTGGTGGGGTTTCTCACCGAGGACTGCTGCCGGGGACTGGCAGCGTGAGGATGAACGATGAGTACTGAAAATCGACCGGCCGACAACGAGCAACTGAGAGACGAGGTGCGCAAGGGCTACGCGCGGGTGGCCGTGGACGGTTCGGCCGTCGGTACCGAAGACGTAAACGCCGCCAGTGCGCGGGTGGGCTACCAGGCCGAGCAACTCGAGGCCGTGCCCGACGGCGCCAACCTGGGCGTGGGTTGCGGTAACCCGACGGCTATTGACTCGCTGTCGGCGGGCGAGGTCGTGGTCGATCTCGGCTCGGGCGCCGGTATGGATTCGTTTCTCGCGGCTGCTGCGGTCGGCCCCACGGGTCGCGTGATCGGCGTGGACATGACCGACGAGATGCTCGAAAAGGCGAGGGCCAATGCCGAGGCCGGCGGCTACCAGAACGTGGAGTTCCGCAAGGGTTTCATCGAGCAACTGCCGCTCGAAGACGAAAGCGTCGACGTCATCCTGTCGAACTGCGTCATTAACCTCTCGCCCGAAAAAGAGAAGGTCTACGCCGAGGCCTACCGCGTACTCAGGCCCGGCGGGCGCGTGATGGTGAGCGACATCGTGCTCGACCGCGAGCTGCCCGCCGAAGTGCTGGGCAGTATCGACGCGTGGATAGGCTGCGTGGGCGGCGCCTCGCTGCGAGAACGTTATCTCGACACCATACGCGAAGCCGGTTTCGCCTCTGTGGAAATCACCAAGGAGTCCTGCTTCGGCGACATGTTCTCACTCGACGACCCCGACGTGGCGCGCATGATCGAGTCCATGGGCATAAGCCGCGAGCAGGCCGACGAGTACCGCAAGGCCATCGTCAGCCTGCACATACTGGCGCGCAAGTAATGGCGTGGGCCCTTCCAGGGGCCGAACGAGCTTGCCGTCAGCTGGCACCACCATGAGCGCAGCCGATCAGCGCAGCTTGGTGAGGTCGAGTCCGCCGAAGGCTTCGCGGTTGGCGCGGTCGCGCTCCTCGATGCGGGCTATGTGTTCCTCGTCGGTGCCGAGTTCGACCAGCAACTCGCGGCTGTGTTCACCCAGCAGGGGTGAGCAGCTGCCGAGTCCACCCGCCTGCTCGTCGAAGACCAGCGGTGGCCTGGGCAGCCTCGACCTGCCGCCCAGCGGGTGCTCGACCTCCACCAGCGTGCCCGAGTGCTGCACCTGCGGGTCTTCGTGCACGTTGCCGGGACCGTTGACCGCGGCCACCGGGATGTCGAGTTCATCGAGCAGGCTGCACACCGCCTCGGTGTCGTGGCCGGCGAGCACGCGGGTCATCTCATCCGCCAGCTCACCGCGGTTGGCAACGCGCCCGGCAAAAGAGGCAAAGCGTTCGTCGTTGTGCAGTTGGCAGCCCAGCCCCTCGCACACGCGGGCGAAGTCACCGTCGACTATTACGATCATGGCCACGTGGCCATCGCTGGTGGCGAACAGCGGAAAGTAGTCGGCCAGTTCGCCCTGTTCGCTGATGTCGTCGCCCAGCAGGGTGTGCCGCCACATGGCGTCGGGCCACAGAAAGTATAGTCCGGCGTCCATCATAGACACGGGCAGGAATTGTCCGCGGCCGCTGCGTTGGCGTTGCAGCAGGGCTGCGGTCACGGCCTGGGCAGCGGTCATGCCCGCCACCTTGTCGAACAACACCGTGCGCACGTTGGCCGGCTCGCCGCCCTGTCTACCCGCCCCCTGGGCACCGGCCATGCCGATGGTGGCCTGGACCAGTGGGTCGTACACGCGCCGGTGGGCGTAAGGGCCCGACTGGCCGTAACCGGTGATCGACGCGTAGACCAGTCGCGGGTTGATGCGCGCGAGCGATTCGTAGTCGAGGCCCAGCGCAGCGGTTTTGCCGGGGCGGTAATTCTCGATGAGAACGTCGGCAGTTTCGACCAGCCCCAGCAGCACGGCCTTGTCGTCGTCCTGCTTGAGGTCGAGCGCGACCGAGCGCTTGTTGCGGTTGATGGTCGAGAACATGGCCGCCGTGCCGTTGCGGATGTTTCCCATGAAGCGCGCGAGGTCGCCTATGCCCGGCGGCTCGATCTTGATGACGTCGGCGCCCTGGTCGGCCAGTATCATTCCCGCGAGCGGGCCAGACACGGTGGAGGTGAGTTCGATTACCCGGTAGCCGGCCAGCGGCCCAGCGACGGTGCGTTGGCCGTAGCCCTTATTCTCCATGGGGATAATATTTTGACTCGCCCACGCTGTGTCCAATCCCGAAAGGGGATTATCGGACGCCTCCCCGTTTTGATAGGGTTCGCGCATGCTCCACACGATTTCAGGTTGGCGCCAGCACAAGCTGGCTGTTTCGGTGATCTGCGTGGCTCTTACCGCCGCTGCTGCTTGTACGCGTGCACCTGCCGTCACGGTATTCGTCGCCCGCAGCGTTGTGACCATGGATCCGGCTCGTCCCCACGCCGAGGCCGTGGCCGTTGCCGATGGAAGGATCATCGCGGTGGGCAGCCGCGAGGAGCTCTCGCCGCTGGCCGGCTGCAAGGGCTGCGTCATTGACGAACGCTTTGCCGATGAGGTGCTGTTGCCCGGCTTCGTGGAGAACCACCTGCATCCCGACATGGCAGCCATGCTGCTGGCGCTACCCATAACGGCACCGTTTGACTGGGAACTGCCGGGCGGAACGGTCAAGGGCATACGTGGCAGGCAGGCTTTTCTGGACAGGCTGCGCGAACTCGACGGCGCTCTTGACGACGCCGAGCAGCCGTTGATCACCTGGGGCTACCACGATTTCTTTCACGGTGCGGGACTCGACCGTGACGCGCTCGACGCGGTGTCGACCACGCGCGCAGTGGTGGCCTGGCACCGTTCGTTTCACGAGGTCATAGCCAATTCGGTCGCGCTCAAGTGGATGGGAGTCACCCGCGAGACGGCGGCGCGCTTGCCCGGTGTCGCTTTGCGCGCAGACGGCGAACCCACTGGCCGCCTGTCGGAGCTGGGGCTGCTGGTCGCGCTCGGCACGCTGTCCCCGGTGGTGCTGGGCGAAGAGGCCATGGATCGCGGTCACTCCATCGTGCGGCAGATGATACACCGTGGCGGCATCACCACGGTTGTCGACATGGCCTACGGCATGTTCAGCGACGAGCGCGAGTGGCCGATTCTCAAGCGCAACCTCGACCGCGACGACGTGCCTTTTCGCACCCGCCTGGTGCCGCTGCCCTTCGCGCTGGGACGTGAGTGGGGCGATGATCTGTTCGACAAGGTAGAGGCCCTGCCTCAACGCAACAGCGAGCGCCTGGCCTTTTTGCGGCAGGTCAAGATGATAGGCGACGGCGCATTCTTTTCCCTGTTGATGCGCATGCAACCGCCGGGTTACCTGGAGGGGGGAGTGGGCGAGTGGAACACCGAGCCGGGGCGCATGGCCGACGGTCTCGCGCCGTGGTGGAAAGCGGGCTACCAGCTGCACGTGCACAGCAACGGCGACGCGGCCCAGGTGGCGGTGCTCGACGCGCTCGATCAGCTGCAGGCCGAGCACCCGCGCGAGGATCACCGCTTTACCTTTCATCACTTTGCGCAGGCGCGCCCGGCCGAGCTTGATCGCCTCGCCGCGGCCGGTGCGTTGGTGTCAGCCAACGTGTACTACAACTACTTCATGGCCGACATCTACGCCGAGCGCGGGCTGGGCCTGCCGCGCGCCGAGAAGATCACGCCGCTGGGGTCGCTGGTCAAGCGCGGGGTGAAGGTGTCGCTGCATTCCGACCTGCCCATGGGGCCGGCGCGTCCGTTGCTCGCGGCCTGGGCCGCTGCCACTCGGCTGACCCATGACGGCAACACCCGTGGCGCCGACGAGGCGCTTACCCCGGGGCAGGCCCTGCTCGCGATCACCAGCGACGCGGCCTACGCGGTGGGTATGGAAGACGAGCTGGGCAGCATACGAGTGGGCCTCAGGGCCGACTTCGTGGCGCTGCCCGACGATCCGCTGGTAGTAGGCGTCGAGGCGTGGCCCGACCTTCACCCGGTGGCCACCGTGCTCTCGGGTAAAGTTTACCCGGTCAGCCGATAGCCGCCGACAGCGCCGCGGCTGCTTCTGCCATTGCGCTTCGCGATCCCTCGCTTATCCAGGTGGTATTCGCGAAGCCGTGTACCAGGCCTTCGTGGCGTTTCAGGGTAACCGGTACGCCTGCTTCCTTCAGTCGCTCGGCGTATGCTTCGCCCTCGTCTCTGAGGGGGTCGAAGCCGGCCGTGGTGACGTAAGCCGGTGGCAGGCCCGAAAGGTCTTCTGCCAGCAGTGGCGAGGCGGAGGGATTTTCGGCGTTTTCGCGATTGCTGGCGCTATAGTGGTCGATGAACCAATCCATCTGGTCAGCGGTAAGGAAGAAGCCCTCGGCGAACAGGCGATACGACTCGGTCCGGTTGGCGAGGTCGGTCACGGGGTAGATGGGCATCTGGAAAGCAGGCGCGGGTCCATCGTCGCGGGTTGCGCGTAGCGATACCGCGGCTGCCAGGTTACCGCCGGCACTGTCCCCGGCCACGGCGATCCGTGCCGGGTCGACAGCCAGGCTGTCGGCGTGCTCGACCGCCCAGCGGAACGCGGCGAGAGCATCGTCACAGGCGGCCGGGAAAGGATGCTCGGGAGCAAGACGGTAATCGATCGACAGGACTTTTACGCCGGCCTCGCTGGCGAGAAAGCGGCAGGGCAAATCGTGGGAGTCCAGGCCACCGATGACCCAGCCACCACCGTGGTAGTACACCAGCAGTCCGCCACCGTCCTCGCACCCAGGTGGTACGTAGAACCTTGCAGGGATGTGCCCGGCCGGACCGGGTATTACCAGTTTCCGTACGGTTTCCATCTGGATCGGAGGCCCGCTTATCACTGCCACCCCACTGTCCATCTGCTCACGTACCTCGGCCACCGTCATGTTGTCGAACGATCTCTCTCCCGCAAGCTGGGTCAAGCGAATCAACAGTTGCGTGTCGCTGTTAAGGGTCTGCCCGTCAATCTCGATATGGCTGCCGCCGGACAGCAGGCGCTGCAGGCGTTCGGGCAGTGCCATCATCGATCGCAGCAACAGGCGTTGGGCTTTTTCAGCGAGGCTGAGCGGGCGTGGTTCCATGGTGGTCATCCTCCGCGGTAACACGATTACGATATCGCGGAGGGTGAGACCAGAGCCGGCGGGCAGTTACATACCGGGGACAAGATGATAAAAGTCTTCGGGTGGAAGTTCTTCCTTCAGGGGCGGCCCTCGGGGCCGAAGTAAGGGGGCTTGATCTTACCCGCGAATTGACTGGTACAGAGATAGCAGGGGTGGAGGCTGCGCTGGTCGAACACAAGGTGGTCTTTTTTCGCGACCAGCCTCTCGAGCCGGCCGACCACCACCGCTTTGCGTCCTGCTTTGGTTCGTTGCAACGCCACCCGGCGTTTCCCCACGTGGACGACTACCCCGAGCTCATCATACTCGAAAGCGACCGCGCGCGTCCTTCAAAAATAGACAAGTGGCACTGCGACATGACTTACCTCGAGTGCCCACCGCTGGGCAGCGTGCTCAGGGGTACGGTCATTCCTGACGAGGGCGGCGACACCATGTGGATTAATACCGAGGCAGCATGGGCAGCGTTGCCGGCGGCCCTCAGGCAACAGCTCGAAGCAATGACCGCCGAGCACAGCTTTGCCCACGGTTACCGCGAGAGCCTGGCCGAACCTGGTGGCAGGGAGCGGCTGGCCGTGGCCGTGGCCGACAACCCGCCTGTGCTGCACCCGGTGATGCGTCGTCACCCGGTGAGCAATCGCCCCTGCCTGTTCGTCAACAGCCTGTTCACC
>DBZX01000003.1 GCA_002311335.1 bacterium UBP10_UBA1149 | reverse complement strand
CCCGCGGTGGGCGAGAAGCTTGACTACATAGACCTGCCCGTAGCGCTCGACGCATCACGTCGCGTGTTCGACATGGAGGTCAGCGAGCGTCGTCACCCGGGACAGGGCAACCTTAACTTCGACATCGTCTGGGCCGGCCCGGTGCAGCACATAGACGGGCCACGCAACCGCGTCATCCTGCGTGACTATTCTCCCACCGCCCCGGGCTACGTGGTGAACGAGATGGCCGTGGATTACCTTCCCTCGGTCGAAATGATTTCGCTCAGGGGAGTAGAGATCGCGCTCAGGCCGGGAGACAACGGCGAGGTGGTCTTCGCGGTGCAGCCGGGCTCGCAGCCAGGCTGAAAGGGGCTGTTTCAACAACGGCGTTACCCTGGCTGGGGCAATAGCGTATACTCGACCATTCGGCACCCGCCAGGGGTGCGGGCGTGATCATGGCCAAGGCAGAAAAAGGACACCGCAGGCTTGAGTCGATAATCGACTCGCTTGCCGCGAGCTACGGCAGCGGTCGCACCATCGACAGCCTCGAGAGCGCGGCGCTGCCCAACAAGCGCAAGATCATAGAGGCGCTCGACCACGTGGTCTCATCGATCTACCTGGGCTTTTACTCCACGCGGCGACTCAACTCTAACAACCTTCGCCACTACCTCGGCGAGCACATGCACAGCAGCTACGAGATGCTGTCGGGGCAGATCGCGCGTGCGGTGGTCTACCAGCGAGAGGGCGGCGGTGAGCCGGCGGCCGAGGACCGCGAGTTCGGCGAGAAGGCGGTACTCGACGTGCTGGCCGAGCTGCCCCGCCTGAGGGACGCGCTTCACCTGGACGTCGAAGCGGCCGCGACCAGTGACCCGGCAGCGACCAACGCCGAGGAAGTCATTTACAGCTACCCGGCCATCGACGCCATAACGGTCTACCGCATAGCCCACGAGTTCTACCTGCTCGGTGTCCCGCTAATTCCGCGCATCATGAGCGAACACGCCCACTCTGTTACCGGCATCGACCTGCATCCCGGCGCGACCGTAGGCCGCAGCCTGTTCATTGACCACGGCACGGGCGTGGTCATAGGCGAGACGGCCGTAATCGGCGACGACGTAAAGATCTACCAGGGCGTGACCCTGGGCGCGCTCACAATTCCGCGCGACGATAAGGGCCAGGTCATAACAACGGTGAAGCGTCACCCGACCCTGGAAGACCGGGTGACGATCTACGCCAGCGCCATCATACTCGGTGGCGAAACGGTGGTGGGTGAAGACTCGGTGATAGGCGGAAACGTGTGGCTCACCGAATCGGTGCCGGCCGGCACGCGCATCACCTACTCGGCCACCGGCGCGGGGCAGGGCAGCCAGACGGTGACCAGCCTCAGCGACGCGCAGCTCTCGCAGGGCCGTGCTCGCAGCGGGCGCGACAGCAAGGCGGCTGACGCCGGCTGACGCATCGCCGGCCTTCTTGACCAGCAGTCGCTCGACTTCCACGCTCCGCTGACGCATCGCGTTGCACTTGAAAAACGCACCCGCCTGAAACAGTATCGGCATTCTCAGGCCAACGACCGCCGTGTCCGGCGCGAGGAGAACCCGTTATGTCAGACGCTAACATCAACTTCTTCAAGGCAGACATGCGCTCCATGGAGTTCACGCTATACGAACACCTCGGGGTCCAGGAACTCTTCGAACACGAGTTCTTCGAGCACCTGAGTCGTGAAGACTGCGACCAGGTGATGCAGCAGACCCTGAGGTTTTCCAACGATATGCTGGGCCCGATCAACTCGTCTGGCGACCGCCAGGGCTGCACGCTCAAGGACGGTGTGGTCACCACCCCCGACGGCTACAAGGAGGCCTGGAAGCAGCTCTGGGAGCTCGGCCTGCCCAACTTCTCGGTGTCGCTGGAGGCCGGTGGATTCCAGGGCCCCATGGCCGTGCTGGGCGCACTCAGCGAGCTGCAGATGGGCGCCAACATTTCGTTCACGATGTACCCCGGGCTCACCTACGGTGCCATGGAGTTGATCGAGCACTTCGGCACCGACGACGACAAGGCACGTTTTCTCAAGGGCATGACGAGCGGGCGCTACGGTGGCACCATGTGCCTGTCCGAAGCCCACGCGGGCAGCGACGTGGGCGCTATCTCTACCACCGCCACCCACATCGACGGCAACCGCTACCTGATCAAGGGAAGCAAGTGCTGGATATCGGGCGGCGACCATGACCTCGCCGACAACATTATCCACCTGCTGCTCGCGCGCGTGGATGGTGCCCCCGGGGGCACCCAGGGTATCTCGTTGTTCATCGTCCCGCGCGACGTCGTAAACGAAGACGGCAGCTCGGGCGAGAACAACAACGTGGTCACGGCCAGCCTGGAGCACAAGCTGGGCATCAACAGCTCGGCCACGGCCGTGCTCAACTTCGGTGACGACGGCGACTGCGTAGGCTACCTCTGCGGCAGCGAAGAAAACGTGGGCATGAAGCAGATGTTCAAGATGATGAACGGCGCGAGATTGTCGGTGGGCCTCCAGGGCCACTCGGTTGCGGCCACCGCCTACCTCAACGCCCTGGCCTACGCGCGCGACCGCAAGCAGGGCGCTTCGGTCAAGGCCTTCAAGGATCCCAACGCACCGCGCGTGAGTATCATCGAGCACTCCGACGTCAGGCGTATGCTCCTGGAGATGAAGTCGAAGATCGACGGCATGCGCACGATTGCGGCCAAGGTGGCGCTGCACCTCGACTGGGTCAACGTGCTCAAGGACAAGGATCCTGACCAGGCCGCCTACCACCAGGGACAGGTGGACCTGCTCACGCCTATCGTCAAGGCCTACTGCAGCGACCAGGGTTTTCGCGTGTGCGAGACCGCCATGCAGGTTTACGGCGGCGCCGGCTACGTGAAGGACAACCCGGTTGAGCAGTACCTGCGCGACAGCAAGATATTCTCGATCTACGAGGGCACCAACCACATACAGGCGCTCGACCTCGTGGTACGCAAGCTCAGGGGGCGCAAGGGCCAGGACCTGGCGGATTTTTCGGGCAACCTCACCGAGTTCGTCGAGGCCAACAGCGACGACCCGGCCATAGGCACCGAGACCCAACTGCTGGGCGAAGCCTCGGAGCGCTTGCAGACCGCTGGTGCTGCCATCGTGGGCTACATGATGGAAGGCAAGCTCGACCAGCTCACGCTATACGCGACGCCTTTCATGCAGGCCATGTCGCACGTGGCCGTGTGCCACCTGCTGCTCGAGGCGGCGCTCGTGGCCGAGGAAGCGCGCACCCAGGATTTTGACCAGAGCCAGGAGGAGTTCGATTTCTACGCTGGCAAGGTCATGTCGGGCAAGTTCTACGCGAACTTCGTCATGCCCGAGGTGTTCTCGTTGTGCAGGGCCATCTGCTCTGCTGATCGCAGCGCCATCGACATTCCCGACAACGGCTTCTGCACCCAGTGGTAACACGACGTGCCTGAAACCTTTGACGAACTCCTCGAGCTTCTTGATCTCGAGGAACTCGACCTCGATCTTTACCGCGGTTTCAGCCCCCCGGGCGACGTGGGACGCGAGCGCGTGTTCGGCGGCCAGGTGGCCGCCCAGGCCATGGTGGCGGCCAGGCGTACGGTGGACGGCGAGCGTCGCGCCCATTCACTGCACGGTTATTTTCTGAGGCCGGGAGATCCCACCATACCCATCGTCTACCACGTGGACCGCATACGCGACGGCCGGTCGTTTACGACCCGCCGCGTGGTGGCCAACCAGAAGGGCAAGGCGATATTCACCATGGCGGTGTCGTTCCAGGTGCCAGAGCAGGCCTGGGAACATTCGTTCACCATGCCCGAGGCTCCTGACCCCGAGTCGCTGCCGACCAACGCCGAGCGCATGCAAGCGCTGCTGGGCGACAAGGCCAACCCGGCCATACTAGAACGGCTCACGCGCAGGGGCCCGGTGGAGATTCGTTTCTGTGACCCGCCCGACTGGCAACCCAGCGAGGGCGAGGACTGCAAGACCATGGTGTGGCTGCGCGTGCGCGGCGACCTCGGCGACGACCCGCGCGTGCACACCTGCGCCATGGTCTACGCTTCGGACTACACGCTGACTTCAACCGTCATGCGTCCGCACGGCCTGCACTGGGCCACCGGTCGCGTGATGTCGGCCAGCCTTGACCACGCCATGTGGTTTCACGCCGATGCCCGGGCCGACGAGTGGTGGCTGTACGTCGAAGATTCGCCGTCTGCCTCGGGCGCGCGTGGCCTGGCGCGCGGCAGTATCTTCGCCCACGACGGGCGGCTGGTGTGCTCGGTGGCGCAGGAGGTCCTGCTCCGGCCATGGCAGGGCAAGGGCGACGGCGTGCGCGGACGGCCGGACAAGAAGTCCTCGGACTAGCGCAGTCCCTCAGGGCACGTAGAAGCTACCCGTGGCGATGTACATTTCATCGCCCGTAGTTACCCCGCCCACCAGCATGCAGGCGGTGCAGGTCGAGTTGGGACAGTTGTTGTTGTCGCCCAGGCAGGCCTGGCCCTTGTTGGACCCACCCTCGCAGAAGGCGTCAACCGCGTCACAGGGGCCACCAGGTATGAATCCCTGGAAGAGCGAGTTGGGCGGGTCGGGCGAGTTGGCTATCGTCTTGAGCAGGGACGGGTCTATGGCCCCGTTGTCGAACAGGCTGCAGAACTTCACTGTCCTGTCTGCTACCGAGCCGCTGAACACCAGGGGCGTATCGTAGTCTATGGTCAGGGCGTCCTGGTAATCGAAGCTTTCGTACATCAGGTCGCTCGGCGACCCAGGCAGGCAGTTGGGATCGACCCCGGTACCGCTGGGCGCGTTGGGGCCGCTTCCGCAGGGTGTCTGCGGCGGGGCGTAGTAGCGGAACCTGACGCCTCGCTGGTGCGTGTGCGAGCCCAGGGTAAACAGGGTGGTGTTTTCTTCAAAGGTATGGGTCGCGCAGTACTCGCGCGTTTCGAAGGGTGGTACTTCCTGGGTGAAGATGTATGTCGAGTTGAACAGGCCCTGTGCCGGCCAGATCTGGGTGGGGGCGTACTCGACATTTATCCAGGCCTCGACGGACATGTCATCGCTGGTCAGGTTAAACGCGTGCGAGTTCCACACGATCACTCCCTTGAGGGGAAGCACACCGTAAACACCCGCGGGATAGGAGGTGAGGTTGATCGATTCCTGCGCGCCGGACCACGTGGGTGCGTTGTTGTTGAACAGGCCGTAGTCGGGGGGCCCGAAACCTTCCGAGACTAAGCAGGCAACCCCCTCGTAAAAGTCGCCACCGCAGACGCCGTTGTTGGGGCAGGGGTCAGCAGCAGTAGGATCGCAGGCAAGGCCGTCGTTGTCGCCGCCGTGGCAGGCCCACGTTCCCCAGCCGGGATCGTCCCAGTCGTAGTCGCCCGCGTAGATGTGCACGATGCTGTGGTGCGACTGCGCGTCCTGGTGCAGGCCCTGGTTGCCCCAGGCCAGGCACTTGCCGGGGTTCGTGCCGTGACCGTTGGTGCCGTCGGCAAAGCCGGGGCAGTCAACGAGGGATGCTGCGGGCACCGCGCCCGGCGCGCTCAGGTCGTAGTAGCTCGCTACGCAGCCCTCGGTTTCGTCCTGGCTCGCCAGGAAGTAGCCCGGCTGGGCGACCTGCATACCGACGGTCGGGTCGGGTACGGGGGGTTGCGGTACCTTGTTAGGGGTAGGCGGAGGCAGGCAGCTTCCGAGCAACTCGGCCGTACCCTCAGTGATTCCGTCATCGCTGGCGCCGCCGCGTATCCATAGCCTGAGGGCCTCGAGGTGCTCGGGGCTCACCGTCTGTACACCCGCCGGCATAGGGCTTCCGCCCACCACTGGTCCGTCGGGCGCCAGCGTCTTGGCGGCTATCTTGTTGTAAAGCATGCTCAGGTCCTGGTCTCCGGGGAAGACCAGTGCGACGCCGGGGTTAGTGGCCGAGGGCACGTTGATAAGGGCGGCCGCGCCCGCTGACGCCCGCAGGTCCAGGGCTCCCAGGCTGACCGCGGTAGCGCCGTGGCACAGGTCGTTGCTGCAGTCGTAGGCGTCGAACACCAGTGCCTGTATGGCCTCGTAGGTGCTGTTGTACTCAACGTCGTTGGCCGCGCAGCCAATGCAGAGGGTGTCACAGGTATCGGTTTCGTCAGCGTTGCCGTCGTCACACTCCTCACCGACTTCGAGCAGGTTGTTGCCGCACACCGACGGGCAGTCGGCCGGCTTGGCCGAGGCCTTGCCCTTGATCGTCTCTGCCTCGTTGGTCGACAGTTCCGAGGAGTCGTAGGCGGCGCACCAGGTTTCGGTGCCTATAACCAGCGAAAGCTCGAGGCTGTCCTGCGGGCCGATGAGGTCAAAGTTGAACCACTTGCCCTTGGCCATCACTCTCATGCTGCCGCCGACCTTGCCCGACTTGACTAATATTTTTTTGATGCCGCCCTCGACCAGCAGGCGGTGCTCGCCCTTGTACTTCCAGCCGCTTGCGCCGCCCTTGATGCCATACCAACGAGTTGAATTCAGTGGCACCACGCCGCTTGAGCCGGCGTTGCTGCCGGTGCCGCGTATGACCAGGTAGGAGGCTTCGACCGTGGGGTCGGGGTAGGGGCCGTGTATGGAAAGCTGCCCCTTGGTCTTGTAGACGAACCTTTTCTTATCCGGCTTCGCTGCGGGAGCCTTCAACCTTACGCCGGTGCTGTCGAGCCGGTGGTGCTCGTCATCGTGGGCCGGGGCCGACGGTGCCCAGACGCAGAGAATCGTCAGGGTGGTAAGAAAGGCTGTAAACTTCTTCATGCTTTTTCTCATTTTGCGGGTTTTTGGGGGTTTCGCGGGAGTCGGTCTTAGGGGACCACGCCGGCTTCCATCGTCGAGTTTAGTTGGATTCGGCAAGGTACGTCAAGGAAAAAGCGTTGGTTTCGTTGCGTTAAACGCCGATTTCGCACAAAAAGTTCCCAAATTGGTCGCAGTTCAGTCAATCAGCGCCGAGCCGCTACCCACCGTAACGCGGGTGCCGTCGTTTTTGTCGGCCCAGAGGTTGAACTGCAGGCGCCGCCGGCCGGCCTCGGGCGCCTCGGAAACCACCTGCCCACCGGTCACCAGGGTCTCGTTTCCCCACAGCACGTTGACCAGGCGCACGTCCATGCGGCCACCCTCGAGCCAGCCCAGTCCGAACTCGTGCGTGAGCATTTCGGACAGGAAACAGGTCGACATCATTCCCTGCACCACGATGTCCGGAAATCCCAGCTTGCGTGCCTCCTCGGCGTTGGTGTGGTAGTTGAGATCCGGCCCCGAAAACGCCATGCACATGCGCTCGTCCACCAGGCGTTCGAGCGGTTCGAAGCTGCGCAAGCCGGTGTCGGTCTGTTCAAAACTACGGCCGGCTTTTTTTTCGCGACCGCGGTCCACGACCATGCCCTCGGCTTGTGTCTCGGCGAGAAAACTCTGGTGGGTTATGCCGCGGTTGACCAGGCGGCCTTCGCTGTCGAGCACCCAGGTTTCTTTGACCACGTAGTCGCGGTCGCGCTTGCGGTAGCGGTCGGCGATGAACGCTCGCGTGGTCACGCGTGTGCCGGGCGCCACGGCGCGGTATATCTCCCACTGCTGGCGAGCGTGGAGGTTGCCGTAGAGATTGGCGAGGTACCACGACAGGTCCTCGAAGCACTCCGAGTGCAGCAACAGGCCCGGCACGTAGTCGGGGTAGAGCGAATCGTTGGCCTCCAGCGCGTCGCGATAGGCCCCGCAGAGCTCGGCGCTGAGCTCCAACTCGCGCCCCCCGTAGTCGCGTCCAACATAAACCGGTTCGCCCTGGTAGTTCATGACCTGATTCTGCCGCAGGTGCTGAGCCGTTCCAAGATCTTTGTGTGGCGGTTGCTGCGCCAGGCACCGGCGCCACTCCCCCTTGCCGTGGCGGGGGTGTATGTTGTCAGCCATGGGACGAGCCGACTGGCAGACCGAAGAAGTGAGTGCGCTCAGGCAGGCGTTGAGCGCGTTCCTGGCCTCCGAAGTAACCCCCGGGCTTGAGCAGTGGGAAAAAGACCGCCGCGTGCCCCGTGATTTCTGGCTGGGCATGGGCCGGCAGGGTTATCTCTGCCCCTGGGTGGATCCGGCGCTGGGTGGTGCGGGCGCCGATTTCGCCATGTCGGTGGTGGTCTGCGAGGAGCTCGGCCGCACCGGTCACATGGGCCTGCAGACGGGCGTGTCGGTGCACGCCGACATTACCGCGCCCTACATCGACCAGTACGCCACGGCCGGCAACCGCGAGCGCTGGCTCGCCGGCTGCGCGTCAGGCGAGATGGTGGCGGCCATTGCCATGACCGAGCCGGGAGTCGGCAGCGATCTCGCGGCCGTTGCTACCACAGCCGTGCGCGACGGCGACCAGTGGGTCATCAACGGACAGAAGACCTTTATCTCCAACGGCATGGAGTGCGACTTGGTGGTCGTTGTGGCACGCACGGCTGTCGGCGACGACGAGAAGCCCGACCAGGCGACAGGCGCGCGCGGGTTGAGCCTGTTCGTGGTCGAGGGCGGGGCGGCTGGTTTCGTTAAGTCACGGCAGCTCGAAAAGATGGGCCAGCACTGCCAGGACACCGCCGAGTTGTTTTTCGAGGACTGCCGGGTGCCGGCCGACAACCTGCTGGGCGAGCCCGGCCAGGGATTTGCCTACCTGATGAAAAACCTCCAGCGCGAGCGGCTGATGATAGCCGTGGCCGCCCAGGTCGCGGCCGAACAGGCCCTTGCCAAGACGCTGCCCTACGTGCGTGAGCGGCGAGCGTTCGGCAAATCCATCGGCAGCTTCCAGCACAACGCCTTCAAGCTGGTAGAGCGCGCCACCGAGATCGAGATCGGCCGCACGTTTATCGATTCGTTGATAGACGAGTTCATCGCCGGCGATGACATCACCCGCCGCGTGTCGATGGCCAAGTGGTGGCTGAGCGACATGGCTTGCCGGGTGGCCGACGATTGCGTGCAGCTGCACGGCGGCTACGGCTACATGGCCGAGTATCCCATAGCGCGCGACTACATGGACGTGCGCGCCATGCCCATCTACGCGGGCTCAAACGAGGTCATGAAGGTGATCCTCGCCCGCATGATGGACCTGGAGTGAAGCGGCCTCCCCGCTAGGACGCGTGCTTGAGCGAGGCCATGGTCGACTCCATGGGCGAGTGGATGATCTCACCGCCGGTGGGGTCGTTGATGGCCTTCCAGTTGTCGGCGATGGTATCCACCGAGATCGGTCCGTCGGGCTTTACGGCGAAACCCTTGGCGCGAAGTGTCTCCACGCGCGCGTAGCAGCCGGCGCCCACTTCGTAGATCTGGCCGTTGTCTTCGCAGCTCTCGGCGCAGAGGTACACCACCAGCGGCGACACGTACTCGGGCTTGATGAGGTCCTGCATCTCCGGGGGCATGATGTCCTCGGTCATGCGGCTCAAGGCCAGCGGTGCGATGATGTTGGTGTGGATGTTGTTCTTGGCGCCTTCCTCGGCCAGCGCCTGGCCGAGGCCGCACAGCGCCGCCTTGGCCGCGCCGTAGTTGGTCTGCCCGAAGTTGCCGTAGAGGCCCGAGGCCGAAGAGGTGAGCACCACGCGGCCGTACTTGGCCTCGCGCATGGGCTCCCAGGCCGCCTTGGTTACGTTGAACGCGCCCTTGAGGTGAACCGCGATCACGAGATCCCAGTCCTGCTCGGTCATGTTCTTGAAGCTCTTGTCGCGCAGTATGCCGGCGTTGTTGACCACGATGTCTATTGAACCGAAGGCGTCGAGTGCGGTCTGCACCATGGCCTGGGCCGATTCGGTTTCGGACACCGAGCCGTAGTTGGCCACCGCGTTGCCGCCCGCGGCCTTGATCTCTGCTACGACCTTGTCGGCCATTTCGCTGCCGGAACCCGAGCCGTCGCGCGAGCCACCGAGGTCGTTTACGACCACGTTTGCCCCGTGGCTGCCGAACAGCAGCGCGTGCTCACGCCCCAGTCCGCCGCCCGCTCCGGTTATCAGCGCCGTGCGCCCTGCAAGTCCAAATCTATCCTCTGACATCAGTGTTCCTCCGCAAAAAGTATCGCCGGATACTAGGTGACGCCTTGCATCAAGTAAAGGAGCGTGGGACAAAACGCGGTTATGGATTTTGGATTCAGCGAGGAACAGGAACAGCTGCGCCGACAGGTGCGCCGCTTTGCCGACGAGCGCTGCCCGATGGACAGGGTTCGCGAATTAATGGACAGCGACGACGCTTTTGACAAGCAGATGTGGGCGTCGATGGCCGAGCTGGGCTGGTTGGGCCTGGCCGTGCCCGAGCAGGCCGGTGGGCTGGGCCTGAACTGGGAAGACGTGGTCGTGGTCGCCGAGGAGCTGGGCCGCTCGCTGTTGCCTTCGCCGTTCCTGGCCGTCACCACCGCCGCGCGCGCCGTTGACCTGCTGGGCAGCGAGGCCCAGAAAGCCGAGTTGCTGGCGCCGCTGGCCGAGGGCACGAGCGTGGTGACGCTTGCGTTTTTTGAAGACAGCGACGTCATCGACCCCGACGGCGTGGCCACCACGGCCACGGCTGACGGCGATGGTTGGCTGACGCTGTCGGGCACGAAGATGTTCGTGCCCTGGGGGCAGTCGGCCGACAAGCTGCTGCTGGTCGCGCGCGAGGCCGACGGGCTGAGCGTGTTCGCGGTCGACTCCGCCGCAGAGGGCCTCACGGTGGAGCCGCTGCAACTCATTGACACCACCTGCCGCGCGGCCCGCGTCAGCCTGGACTCGGTGCGCGTGGCGGCCGACTCGCGGCTGGGAGCAGCGGGGCAGGCGTGGCCGCTGCTGTCACGCGCGCTTGACGCAGGCCTGGTCGCGCTCTGTGCCGAGATGGTTGGCGCGGCCGACGGTTCACTGCAGCTCACGACCGAGTTTGCCAAGGTGCGACAACAGTTCGGCAGTCCGATCGGTCGCTTCCAGGGAGTGAAGCACCGTCTTGCCGAGATCTACGTGGCCACCGAGTCGGCCAGGTCGCTTACCTACTACGCGTCGTGGGCGGTAGACCATCTTGATGACGCCGCCAGCAGCGTTGCCATGGCCAAGGAGTGGGCCGCGGAGGCGCTCGACCGAGCCGGCGAGGAAGGAGTGCAGCTACACGGAGCCATTGGCTATACCTGGGAATGTGATGCCCATCTCTACTACAAGCGGGGCCGCCTGTGTCGCAACCTCATGGGCTCGCCCGACTACCAGCGCGAGCGCTTGCTGGCGGCCCAGGGGCTGTAGGAACAGCAGCCCCGAAGAGACAACGACGGAGCAGTGACATGGACTTTTCGTTTACAGAAAAAGAAGAAGCGTTTCGCAACGAGGTCCGCGAGTTTCTCGCCGAGCACCACGACAGCGAGGGCGTTCGTGCTGACGGGGCCGACATTGAGTCGGCCATGGACAAGCTGCCCAAGCTGCTCGCCTGGAACCAGGCCTTGTACGAGAAAGGCTGGGTGGGTTTCTCCTGGCCGCGCGAGTTCGGCGGCAGTGGCGGCGGCATCGTTGAGCAGATGATACTCAAGCAGGAGTGCGGCGACGCGCGCGCTCCCATCCTGGGCTTGTCTTACATGGGCCTTGCCTGGGTCGGCCCGGGCATCATCCAGTACGGCACCGACGCGCAGAAGAAACGCTTCATACCGCCCATACTCAAGGCCGAGGAGCACTGGTGCACCGGCTATTCCGAGCCCGGCTCGGGCAGCGATCTTGCCAGCCTGCAGTGCCGCGCCGAGCGCGACGGCGACGACTACGTCATCAACGGCCAGAAGATCTGGACCTCGCTGGCCATGTGGGCGCAGTGGATGATACTGCTCGTGCGTACCGACCCCACGGCGTCCAAGCACCTGGGCATAAGCTGCCTGCTGGTGCCCATGGATTCAGAGGGCCTGGAGGTAAGGCCCATCAAGGCCATGAACGGCGAGACCCCGTTCGCCGAGGTGTTTTTTGACAACGTCCGGGTGCCGGTCGAGAACCGCCTGGGCGCCGAGGGGCAGGGCTGGGACGTCACCAAGCACGCCCTGGCCAACGAGCGCAGTTCTATTGCCGAGGTCACCGCGCTGCACCACAACCTCGACGATCTCAAGAGCATGGCCGGCGAGTGCCGTCTCAATGGCAAGCCGGCCATCGAGGATGCCGGCATCCGCCAGAGGCTCGCGCGCATGCAGTCCACCATCGAGGCCATGCGCTTGAACGGACTGAGGTTTTTGACCAAGCAGCTGCGCGGCGAGCCCATAGGCGCCGAGACTTCGGTCAACAAGCTGCTGCGTACCGAGATGGACGTGGAGACCGGCCGGCTCGCCTGCGACATGCAGGGCGGTCACGGTGTGCTCACCGGCAAGTCGCCCGGCGCGGTGCAGGGCGGGCGCTGGCAGAAAAATTCGTTGTCGTGGCCGACCACGGTTATCGGCGGCGGCACGCCCAACATCCAGCGCAACGTCATCGCCGAACGCCTGCTCGGCTTGCCACACGACAGCTGATGGCCGGCGTTCAGCGGTCGGGCGTTTAACCGCCCGGCAGCGAGCTAAACGATGCGCGAGTTACTGTTGCCCCAGTAGCGGTCCTTGAGCAGGCGCTTGTAGAGCTTGCCGTTGGGGTGGCGCGGACACTACTACTGTTGTTGCCCGGTGGCTTCGGCGGCGGCCTTGAGCGCCTCGTCCATTACACGCAGCCCCTCGTCTATGTCTTCGCGGTAGATTCGCTCGATGAGCCCCGAAAGCGGGCCTACCATGAGCTCGTGGTGTACCAGGCGCACGCCCCCGTCGGGCAGTGGCTGCAGGTTGCGGCATCGAAAACCGCGGGCGAGAAAACCGTACCATTCAAGCGAGTGCCAGCAGAGTTTTTTGCCGGGCTCGACCTCGGTCACGAGGTTGTTTACCCAGCGGACCTCGTCGCCCAGGTGGGCTTCGATCCGTACTTCTTCGCCCACCACGAGTCGGCCCTCGGCCCGCGGTGAGTAGGGATTCCACTGGCCGTAGTTCTCAAGTTCGGACAGCAGCTGCCACACCCGCTCGGGGCTGGCGGCAATGTCGATGCGGTGCTCGGTTTCCCACTGGGAATTACAAGCCGCCATGCTCGAAAACACCAGCGCCGCCGAAAGCAGAACCAGGCGCCGCCCGGCCTTGCCGGTCCAAGCTGTTGACTGCGTGAAACCTGCCCATCCCGTGGGCGGTGGCGACTGTGCTCCTCCCTGACGTCGAATGTGCCCATTCTGATTGTGCATAGTGTGCGTTGTAATGCCGCGCGGGTCTTGTGTCGAGGAAGCGGGGCCACTACGGTCTGCGCGTCGTGGCCATCAAGCTCTACTCAACCACCTACTGCCCCTACGCGTGGCGCTCGCGCATCGTTCTGCACGAAAAGGGCGTGGAGTTTGAAACCTTCGAGGTCGACCTGCGCAACAAGCAGGAAGAGTTTCTCGAGGTTTCGCCCAGGGGCCTGGTGCCTGTCATGGTGCACGACGACACTACTATTGCCGAGTCGATGACGATCAACGAATACCTCGAAGAGCTTTACCCCGAGCCACCTCTCATGGGCGATGGCCCGGCCGAGCGGGCGGCGGTGAGGTCGGCGATAGTGGACCTCAACTTCAACCGCAGTCGTCCGCTGGCGCGCCTGGCGTCGATGTTGTTCTACGGTCGCGAGCAGCGTGACGAGAGTGTCATCGAGCAGCAATCGGCGCGGTGGAATCGCTATCTCGACGATCTCGAGCAGCAATTCAGTGATAACGACTGGCTGGCCACCGATAACTTCAGCATGGCCGACCTCAGCCTCTACCCCACCGAGGTCGTTACGCGCATAGGCTTCCAGCTTGGTGGCGATCGTGAGCGCCCGGCGCTCGACAGCTGGCGCAAGCGCGTGCAGGCGCGCGAGGCGGTCGAGGCAACAGC
>DBZX01000068.1:8590-17276 GCA_002311335.1 bacterium UBP10_UBA1149 | reverse complement strand
GACCATGCGCGGCAGAAAGCACTGCCGCGACAACACCGCGCATGGCCGATTCAGATCGCAAACGATGGGACGAAAAGTACGAGGGCCGCAGCATTGCAACCACGCCGCAGCCCGACCCCTGGTTGGCCGACAGCGTGGCCGGCCTCGCCCCGGGGCGCGCCCTGGAACTGGCCTGCGGCACCGGCCACAACGCGACCTGGTTGGCCGCGCAGGGCTGGACAGTCGACGCGCTGGACATCTCGCCCACCGGGTTGGCCCTGGGCGAGGCGAGGGCCCATGAACTCGGAATGTCGGTCAACTGGATAGCTGCCGACCTCGACAGCTGGCGACCGCGACAGAAGGCCTACGACCTGGTGGTGGTAGTACGCTTCCTCGACCGCGAACACCTGCCCGGCATCGTGCTCGAAGCCCTGGTCCCCGGTGGCCACCTGGTCTACGAAACCTTCAGCCACCTGCAGTGCGACCGCGAAGACAACCACCTGCGCAGCCGCGCCTACGCGCTGGCCCCGGGCGAGCTCAGACAACTGTACTCGGCACTCGAAGAGATAAAGTACGAGGAAGTTGAACTGGCCGCGTCCTCGGTGGCCCGCCTGCTCGCGCGGCGCTGATGCAGCTCCCCCCACCCGGGGCGAGCCCCGAGGGCGCATACCTCACCAAACCATCTCGACAACATCGCAGCGCCCGCTATACTGATCAGACAGGCTTTGCCCCCGCGGCGGCAGTGCTGGCCAACCCATGCCACAGCAGGAAATCGAACAAAAAGTCCGAGAAATAATGTCCGGCCTCTTCGCCATCGACGAGTCAGACATAGACGAGAACTCGTCACTGGAAACCGTCGAGAACTGGGACAGCCTGCAACACGTCAACCTCATCATGGCGCTGGAAGAAGAATTCGGAGTGCAGGTCGACGTGGATGACGCTCTCGCAATGGTGTCCTACCCCGAGGTGATCACCACGATGCTACGCTACAGCAACGGCGGTTGAGCGCGGGCGCGACGTGAACAGCGCTGAAGAAAACGGCACCCGCACCCAGCCCCGTCTCATGACCGGCGCCGATCTGCCCGGTGTAGTTGAACTGCACAAGGTCTGCTTCGAAGGATACTTTCTCACCGCCTTGGGCGACGCGGCCATAGGCGCCCTCTACTCGCGCGCGGTCGATGACCCGAAAAGCGTGGCCTGCGTACTCCAGGACGACGACGGGCACATACAGGGCCTGGCCGTCGGCACCCTGAACCCGGCCTTTCACACCGGCCTGCTGCGCCGTAGTTTCGCGGCCTTCGTCGGCGGCGTAGTGCGCGGGCTGTTCACCGAGGCTACCGTGCGCAAAGGCATTGGCGAACGCCTCGGCTTTGTTTCGAAGATTTTCGTGGCCCGCGCCGACGACACCCTCAAAAAATCAGGCATCACTCCAAGCGAGCTTCCCGAGGCGCGCTTCCTCGACGTGGCAGTGCACCCCGACTGCCGCGGTGGACGCCATGCCGAACGGTTGGTCGAGTTTTTTTCTGGCGAAGTATTCCGCGCCGGAGCGGGTCGGCTTGGCGGCAGCGTCAAGCCACGCAACCTCGGCAGCCTGATACTCTATAAGCGGCTGGGCTGGAACGTGCAGAAAACCGGCCCCGACCGCGTCGACGTGTGGGTCGACCGCCAGGAGTAACGGCGCCATGCGTTTTCACCACATAGGAGTCGCCGTCAAGAGCATAGCCGACAGCGCCGGTTGGTGGACCGACGTAATGGGTTTCACTACCGAGAGCGAAGTCATCCACGACCCTCTGCAGAAAGTCCGCGTACAGTTTTTCGTCAAGGCCGACGGTTTTCGGGTGGAGCTGGTAGAGGCGGCGGCCGACGACTCGCCAGTACTACGCTACGTGGGTTCGGAAAACGGTGGAACCTACCATACCTGCTACGAGGTAGAAGACCTTGAGGCCGCGGTCAACAACCTGCGCGCGGCGGGTGCCTTTCCGGTGACCCGCCCTACCCCTGCTGTAGCGTTCAACGGGAGGAGGATTGTATTCCTGCTGTCCGGTGAGCAACAGCTCGTCGAGCTTGTTGAACAAGCTCCCCCAAACTGACGACCGGGGTGAGAGGACTAGACGGCAACACGCCGGGGGTCGTGGGTGAAGCAGCCGCAGAACCGAAACCCATCAAGAACCCCACGCCCAGCGAGCGGGACAGGAAGCAAATAGTCAGGGGAAATACGATGCCAGCCATCGTCCCCGCTAACACGTGCATAGCCACGCCGTCAACGCCGAGCACCTGCTGCATTACAATACGAGTACCCGCGGTAGCAAAAAGATGCGTCATGTAGTTGGCCAGCTAGTAACGCCCAGCGGAGAGCGCGCAGCCGTCTGTATGATCGACCACAGAACGTAGGTGGACAATATGCCCCACAGTTTGCCTTGCGTGTAAGGCCACACCCCGCGGGCGAGAGAGCGCCGGGCGAACAAGCCCGACAACAGAAAAAACAGGGGCATTATAAAACAGGTGATGCCAGCGAAGTATTCCGCGCCGGAGCGGGTAGGCTCGGCGGCAGCGTCAAGCTACACAACCTCGGTAGCCTGATACTCTACAAGCGGCTAGGCTGGAACGTGGAGAAGACCGGTCCCGACCGCGTCGACGTGTGGGTCGACCGCGAGGAGTAACGGCGCCATGCGTTTTCACCACGCAGGAGTCGCCGTCAAGAGCATAGCCGACAGCGCCCCGCTTGGTCAGCCCATCAGCTCAGCGGGTACCCGTTAGCAATCCCGCGATCGTCCACCAGTCCTCGGTCACCGACTGGGGAGCGTCCGGCCCTATGTCGAGATACCAACCGGTCTCGTCGGGAAACTGCATTCCCGGTATGGCCGCGCGCGTGCCGTGCATGAGCTGCATGTCTATCACCGTAAAGGCGTACACGAACAGACGCTCGCGATCGTACTCGTAGTCGGTGTTCGGGTTGGGTTTTCTCGAGTAGCGGGTGCTCAGCAACACGCTCTTCCACAACTGCTCGCCGCGGTCGTACATGTCGGCGTAGGGAACCATGAAGATTTCCTTGTCCACGTAGATGATGCGCTTGGAGTACGCGTAGCTGGGAATCAGCGGCTTGCCCTCGATGATGTAAACCTCGGGCCTGACTTCCCAGTTCTCGCAGTAGGTCAGGCCGCCGTCGCGCTCGCAGACCTTGGGCGGGAGGTTTTCGCCGTGAAACGAAGCCAGCGCCGGCTTGACGCCCAGCAGCTTCCAGTCAAATTCGCCCACGTTACCGCGAAATCCACCGTAGCTGTCCTGGTCGATGTCCTGTCCGAAAAGAGCATCGCTACGCTGCGCGCTCGACATGCGGCGTACCCGTCGAATCATGGGTATGTACAGCCACGTGTCGTCCATGCGCGCGGTGTCCTTGTAGCGAAACAACACCGTGCCCACGCCCCTGAGGTCGAAGGGCTCGATGAGCGGGTACATGCCGCGCTTGGTCAACACCTCGTCGTGGTTGTCGGTGATGGCCGGCATGGGCTCGTGTACCAGGCGGCCCTCGTACTTGAGCAGCCGTATCCAGTCGGCGATGAAGTGCCGCTCCACGCTGTAGTGACGGTCACCCTTGGAATCAATCGTCAGGCTACCCGTATCAGCGTCGGCCGAGTGCACGTGCATGTCGTCGGTAATGTAGAAGTTGCCGCGCTCCTGGTTGTACATGACCTTGACCGCTGCTTCCGGGTCGTTGGGGTCGATGTCAGGAAATGCAAAACCGGCGACCCAGTTGCGAATGAACTTGCCGTCTTCGAGGCTGACCTGGGCCGCGTACTTCTCGGTGGCGTCAAGAAAAAACTGGGGTGGGGAAATCTTCTGGTAGGGCACGATCTTCATATCCATGCCATTTTCTACCGTCCAGTAGATACCGGGCGATACGAGGTCCTTTATGCGCTCCACGTTCAGACGGCTGATGGTCTCACCCGGCTTGAGATCATGGGCCGACGAAGCCGTGGGAAGCAGGCAGGCCAGCACGGCAACGACCGACAGCGCAGCAGCCAACATCAATTTAATTGTCTTCATATCGCGTTATGGTCCCCTCTTTACTACTCAATTGCTGCACAGCCGTGGCTGCAGCGACAGCCAAACCCGCAGTCTAGCAAGCGCACCGGGCTTTCGGAAGTGTCATTCTCAGAAAAACGGCCGCCAGACAGGCTGCCGCAAAAACCGCCGCACCGGGTGAACGGGCTCAGTAAATAAAGGGTAAAAGGCGTTTTCGCTGGGCCGGGTAGTCTTCTCCGAATTTTTCCTGGTACCAGCGGTGGTGGGTAGCGGCCCTTGGGGCCAGGTTGGCAAAGGTCCACAAGGCGAACACGGCCCCGGCCCATGACCAGGTGAGCAGTGCCCAGCCCAACCACTCCACCAGCTCGCCCAGGTAATTGGCCGACGTCACGTAGCGAAACATGCCGCCGCGTGGAATGTAGTGGCCACTGTCGCCCGCCTGCCTCAGGTTTCGGATGATGCTGTCCGAGTGCAGATTGATGACCCAGCCCGCCAGGAACACGACCGTGCCCAGCACAAACTGCGGCGTGGCAAGCCAGGCAGCCGTGTAGCGATCGTCGGCCGACAGGAAGAAGATCCAGGTTCCCTGCATGAAGGCGTTGGCCGAGTTGAACAGCGCACCGCTGGCGACTATCGACCAGGGCATCTCGCCGCGGCCCCGGATGAGCAGCGGAAAGACAAAACTGCGCTGGCAGTAGTGCAGGTTAAACAGCGCCATGAATACCAGCGGTGTCACCAGCCAGCTACGATCCGAGGCCAGCCACAGCCACGCCATGCCCAGCACCACCGGCGACTCCATCAGCACCCAGCCCAGGCGGTTGTCTACCGTCGCGCCCCAGGCCCGGCTGCGATGCACTCCGTAGCCCGCCGGTGCGCGCTGCAGGTACACGAACACGCCCACGGCCAGTGTCGTCATGGCCACGAGGAAGCAGTCAAAAAATTCTCTCGTCACCAGCCCATTCATAGTCAGCTCCCCTTTGCTCCCGGCCGGTATAGTACGAAGGCCACGTCGTCAGCCTTGCCCGGCTGGTCGCGCCCCGGTGAGCGCATGCGACCCGCGAGTTCATCTACGAGACGCACCGCCGCCCGCAGCAAGTCGCCGTTTTTTATAACGTCGACCAGCTCGGCCAGGTAGAAGTTATCCCACAAGCCGTCGGTGGCCAACAACACCGTATCGTGCGCGCCCAGCGAGAGCGGTCGACCGCTCTCGACCCACATGCCGGGGTCACCCACCATGTTGCCCACGAGGTGGCGCTCGGGGTGAAAGAGCGCGTCGCGCTCGCTGAGACGGCCGGCGCGCAAAGCCCTGTCCACAGGCGAGTGCCCCACTGTGTGGCGGCGCACTCGTCCACGCTGGCCAACAACCAGCACAGCCGAGTCGCCCACGTGGTGGGTGGTGAGCACGCCGTCGCGCACGACGACCGCCGCCAGCGTTGTACCGCCGGGAAAATCAGACTCGATCAATTCGCCGTTGAGTTGCTCCACGCGATCGCAGAGCGGGTCGAGTATGCCCCCACGCGGCGCGGCGGCCAGTGCCTGCACCACGCGCTCGGAGGCCTCTTCGCCGCGCGGCAAACCGCCCAGGCCGTCGGCCACGGCCAGCACACCGCTCTTGCCGTTCCATTCAAACACCCCGAGGGCGTCCTCGTTGCAGGTTTCGCGCAAGGGCGAGCGACGGGTGAACGCAACCGCGACCGCACCCAGGAAGTCTGTGGCTAGCGGCCGGTCGCAGTCGACCCGGCTGAGAAGCAGGGACGAGAGCATACGAGGATTCTAGCACGCGGACGCCGGCTTACTCCCATTCGGCTGTCTCCAGGAAGCGCCGCAGCGCCCCGGCGGTACGAAACTTGCGGGTTATCAGCGAGCGCTTGAGCCCGCAGCAGATGTCCTTGACCTCCTGCGGCTGGCGCGCGTAAAACCTGCTTCCGCCCACCGCGTCGTAAAATATACGCACGAGATCGTGTACGTCGTGCCTGAGGTTGGCCGCGCTCGGCGCGCCCCAGTGGTACATGTCCAACAGCTTGAGCTCAAAGCCCAGGCCGTAGCGCATTACTATTACGTTGTCGGTGTGCAGGTCGCCGTGGTATTCGCCCTGGCGATGGATGCTCTCGATACCGGTGGTGAGCGCGTGTAAGAGATGCAGTGCCTGGAAGGGACTTATGCGACCACCGGGCTGGCGCTTAAGAAAATCCGACAGCAGTTCGCCCTCTACGAAATCAGACACCAGGAACGACACCTTGCGGCCGTTGAACTCAAAACTGTCCTGGGTGTGGTACTGGATGACGATCGGACAGTGCCTGAGTTTGTGCAGCTTGCGCGCGTAGAATCTCAACGAGCGATCACGCAGGTTGCGCCGGGGAAAGAAGATCTTGATGGTGCGCTCTATGCCGGTGCCGATCTCGCGCACCAGGTAGACCTCGCCCTCCCAGCCGGCCCCGAGCAGTGAGATCACGATGTAGCGGCCGGCCACGCGCTGGCCTTCGGCCAGGCCGAAACTATCTACACTGGGAACCTTGCTCTTCATCGTGAGGCCCGTTGCCCTGGGAGTCAGCCGCTTTGCCACCGCATGGCAGCAGTCAGGCCACCGTCAGCATGCCGCCATCCACGCGCAGGCAGGCGCCCTGGGTATAGCTGGATGCGGGCAGCACGAGGTTGAGTATGGCCTGGGCCACTTCGCCGGGTTCGCCGTAACGCCGCAGGGCCACCCGCCTCCGGGCAAAGCGGCGCCGGTCGTCTTCTCCAATAGCCGCGGTCATGCCGGTATTGATCGGGCCCGGCATCACCGCGTTCACGGTCACGCCGCTGTCGGCCAGCTCAACGGCCAGCGCGCGGGTGAGCCCCACTACGCCGTGCTTGCTGACCGTGTAGGCGCTCATCATCGGCGTGGCCACCTGGGCGTCGGTGGAAGCGATGTTGACCACGCGCCCGGCGTCGCTCGCACGCAGCTGGGGCAGCGCTGCGCGAATCGTGCGCATGCTGCCCTTGAGGTTGACGTCGAGCGTACGATCCCAGGCCTCTTCGTCGCCGAAGGCCGCGGGCAGGGCTATGCCCGCGCAGTTGACCAGTATGTCGAGTGCGCCGTAAGCCTCCACTGTCTGCGCCACCACAGAGCGCACCTGCGAGTCGTCGCAGACATCGAGCTCGCAGGCCAGGGCCTCGCCGCCGGCCGCCGTTATTTCGGCCGCCACGCTTTCGACCGCCTCGAGGTTGCAATCAGCCGCCGCTACGCGCGCACCCTCGGCCGCCAGCAGCAGCGCCGTGGCGCGGCCTATGCCGCTGCCGGCACCGGTGACGAGCGCCGCCCGCCCGCTCACGCTGCGGCCATTGCTGCTGTGGGTCGGCGTCAAGGCGTGTACCAGATCGGCGACGACCAGGCGCGCTCCTGCACGACCTTGCGGTGGGTCTTGCTGCAGCAGGCCGCAAAACCGGGGTGCAGCTTGTCGGGCCGCAGGCAATTGACCTTGGCCTCGACGCAGATTTTCTGACTCCAGCGGCAGACCGGGTTCTCGAGTACGCGCGCGTAATAAAAGGCGCGCTGCTCGGCGTCGAAGTCGGGGTCGCTCCACACCGTGCACAGCGACGAGTGTCCACTGCCGCTGGTGCGACAGGTGCGGGCGTTTACCGACGCCCTGAGATTGCCGCCAGCCACGTCGTATACCTTCTCGCGCGTGCTGCCGTCTTCTACCCAGCCCTTTACTATCTGCACGCGGTCAAGCGCCGTGCCCGGGTGCTCGCTCGTGCCCGGGTCCTGCATGGCCTGCACCGCGAACAAGGGACTGCCCGCCGAGTCGGGGCGCGCTGCAAGGTCCGATCCCATGGGTACCCCGCCCTCGTAGCCCGCAGAGGCGAAGCCATCGTCATCGCACATCTGCTCGTCGTAGCCCCAGCCGCCGAAGAACCTGAGCACCGGGCGGGTGCCGCTGGTGCCGTAAGTCTCGCGGCGGGTCATGGCCGCATACAAGGAGTCGCGGGCGTTCTCTTCTGCCCACACCACGGCCAGGCCACCGGGGTTGAACTCGAAGTTGTCGGGCAGGCCGATGGGCACCCCTGTGCTCGCCGAATTGCCCGCGCCACCGTGCCCCTTCGACTCGTCTTCGGCGGTGAGGCCGGGCGTGCCCAGGTGGGTGTCGGTGCTGGCAATTATGCCGTACTTCAGGGAGTTACCGACGCCGTTTTCTTCCTGCAGCAGGCCCTTCTTGAGCGCCTCGCGCACCATCGACGACTTTTGTCCTCCGCCCACGGCACCCACGCCGCGAAAGCGTCCCACGCCGGCGAAATTATCGTAGGGAAGTTTTTCAAACCCGCAGGCCTCGTCGGTGGTGTCACCGCCCATCATGCACTCCGAATCGCCCTTGTGTTGCATGATCTCGACCAGCGGCTCCCAGCGCCTGCGCGCCGTGGCCTCGGCCGCATCCACCTCGATGCCGGCCTGCAGCGGACCCTCCAGCTTTGCCGACTCGAACATCAGGCCCGGCCCGCTCAGGTTGGAGTTGTGGGGAATGGTGAGCGCGTCGCAACCCTTTACTCCATCGATGCACTTGTCCTGCAACTGCTCCCACAGGTTGTAGGCCGACGGTGTGTCGACCCAGCTCACCGGCAAGCTCGGGACGTTTTCGTTACGGAAGATGACGTTGCGGTGCATGTTGATGCCCATGCCCAGTATCGACGTCCACTCATAGCCAAC
>DBZX01000068.1:8056-8427 GCA_002311335.1 bacterium UBP10_UBA1149 | reverse complement strand
ACGCCGAGGCAGAGCTTGCCCCCCTCGCCGCAGAACTTCATACGCTCGCGTCCGACCATGGTGCGCGCGAGCATGGGCAGCGTGGCCAGGGGACCCAGGCGCTTGTAGAGCCAGCACATGTCCGAGTCGCTGCCGGGCAAGTCGTTGCTGTTGCAGATCCTGACCTCTCCCAGCATCTCGGAGTGATCGGTCACCGAGGTAAAATCGAGCGGGCGACGCAGTCGCGCGTGGCGCAGCGGGCGGCCCTCGCGGTCGAAGGGCTGCAGGCCCACCTGCTCTCCGCGGGCAAAGCGGTAGGCGTCGCGCGGCGTGTTGCGGGTAAACTGCGTGGCCGCGTCCATGGAGTAAGCGGTGTGCACGTGCAGGTCGCC
>DBZX01000068.1:2319-7970 GCA_002311335.1 bacterium UBP10_UBA1149 | reverse complement strand
TAGGGGCGCTGGTCACCGGCCGCCTGGTCGCCGGCCAGGGCCGAGGCGGGTAACAACGTGAGCGCCATCATCGCGGCGGATAAAACTGCAGTGATTTTCATGGATTCTCCTTGCCCAGCCACGGCGGTCACCCCCGTGATCAGGCACCCGCCGAGCCGCTGACATTGCTTAGCCTCTTGAGCCCCGTAAGACCAGCCTCACCGCCGGTCGCGCTTCAGGCCAGCTCGCTCAGCGGCACAACGCTGGTCACCGGCTGCGGGTGCTCACGGGCAAGCACCCACCTCACGCACATGCTGCCGTGCTCGTGGCCGGCGGTGTCTATCCAGTTGGCGTGGCCCGGATCGCGATGGGCCACGACCAGGCGCACGCTGCCGTCGGCTTCGGCCACGGCCGAGCCGTTGTTGATGTGGACGCGGCGCGTGGCGTAGTCGAGCGACTCGGCCCAGACGTTGGCCAGTTGAAAGTTCCAGTAGCGACAGGCCGGCGGCTCGAGGTCTATGACCAGCGCCTCATCGTCGCCGAGTTCCCACAGGCCCAGCCAGATGCGCACGTTGGGGTCGCCGCCCACCAGGCGATGATGCTCAGCGTCGGGCAGGTGAAAGCTGTTGACCTCCGCCTTCTCTCTCATGCCCGTCACCCAGTCGGCAAACCAGCCGGCACAGCCCAGCGCGTACATGGCCGTGCCCGCCAGTTGCCCGGGTACGCGCGCGGGATCCAACGGCGGCGCGGGGCCGTCGGCCTGCAGGCACTCAATGGCCACCTCCACGGGGGTCTCGCGTGAGCGGTCGAGGAAGGTCTGCCGCAGCAACACCTGCGACGTGTCCTCGTTCATCTGCAGCCAGTTGCCCGGCTGCTCACGGGCGCTCACGATTATTTCGAAGCTGCCGTCGTCTTCGAGCACGAGGTCGGAATCGTTGAGATGACCGGCTCCGCCGGTGATGCGATCGCTGGCGGCAAAGTTCTGGTTCTGCGCGGCAAAACTCATGTAGTGAATGCTCCCGCGCTTGCCGCTTATCCTGTAGTCAAGGTCGCCGCGGATCGAAGCGCCCAGGTAATAGTTGTCCGGATTGTCCAGGCCCATCTTCACGAGCTCGGGCATGGCCCGGAAGGCGGGGTATTGCGGCCCGGTCTGCTCGGCGAAGGTCTGCGAGCCGGCCCTGAGCAGGCGGTTGAGGTAGCGCAGGCCCTCGGCGCGGTCGAAAGTGGAGCGAGCAAGATCGGGACGCAGTATGACCTCACCGGCCTTCTCGAGCAGTTGGCAGAACTCGGTCCAGGCCTGGCCGCTATCTACCTTTGCAAGCGCCGTTTCTCTATCGTCCATGTTCGATCTTTCCTTATGCCATTGCCATCAAACCGCGCAACAGCTCAGCAGCTTATACCGAAGCGATCGGTGTAGGGAGCAAAACGCTCGCGCACCTCGTCTGTCGAAAGCCCCCACTCCTCCAATCTGTAATCGTGGCTGCCATGGCGATCCCTGGGGTTGGCCGCCGTGTGCTGCCGCATGGAGTCGGCCGCCTGTTGGCCCAGCTCAAGGCCGAAGTGTTTATACGCACCCTCGACCAGCACCTTGGGATCGGCGACAAAATCATCATGTCCCACGTCGTAAAACCGGCCGGCCGGACTCTTGTCGCGAACGGCGAGCCCGCGCTCCAGTGAGCTGGCATAGAAGTCCATCACCACGGGGCCGAGCTTGCTCTTGTCCCACTCCAGCGTTCCCGCCGGGATGGCGTCGGTCATGCTGCATATAGACGCCGTGCAGGCCAGGGGGTCGCGATGACTCCACAGTACGCTCGCACCCGGGAACACCTCGAGCAGGGAGTCGATGGCCCACATATGCGCCGGCGCCTTGAGCAACCATCGCTCGCCAGGCCGTTGCCAGTGAAGCAGTTGCAACTGGGCACGGTAATATCGGTACATCGGCAGCAGGTCCTGTTGCCTGTACCAGGACGCGTAGGGCTCGAGCATGGGCTCCACGCCCAGGTGCACGCCGTTGAGCGAGTAAGCGTGCAGCAGCACACACTCCTCGGGCGTGTCGGCATCGGCAAAATGGATCTTCGTGAACTCGGGGTTCTTCTGCCGTGCCTGCTCGTAGTAGTCCTTTATCATCTGCCGGCGCGGGTCGTGTTTGCCCGAGCCAGGATCGCCCGGGGCCAGCCCCTCGGCGGGGTCGGGAAACTGCGTCTCCCACAGGAGCAGCGCTCGCGCCGACGGATCGCAGGCCAACAGGTTGAACAAGGCCGAGGTACCCGACCTCGGCAAGCCGGTCAGTACCATTGGCGCGGCCAACGGTTGCTCCAGTATCTCGGGGTGATCGACGAAGGCCTTCTCCACGCGCAAGCGGGTGGAGAGCAGTTGCAAGAGGCGGCGGCGGTTGCGCCGACGACCGCGCTCGGTGAAGGGGTTGGCCTTGTACGTTTCGCACAGCACTTCGAGAGCCTCGCGCAGGCTGCCGTCGGCCTGCCGACCCGGCCACGGCCCACCAAAATCCTCGAGCCCGGTGTCCCCGGCCGCCTCGTCGAGCAGCTGTTGCGCGTTAAAATCAGTTCCTGGCACCTGCTTTCCCCGTCTTTCCCGGCCAGCCTGGCCGGCCCTGCCGGGCCGTGGCCTACTGACGACAACTACGCAGCATCCCGGCCGCATGCAATCCCGCGCCGCCCGGCGTCGGGGAAAATAAAAAAGTCCCTTGCGTTACCCCTGCCAAGTGAAGTTGAATGGTGACTGGTCCGGCCGCCCCTGCCGTTGCGGCTGAGGACCGCGGAGGAGTTCCATGCCAACTAATGCGATCGTAGGCCCGCGGGCTGCGGCGGCGCTGCTGTTTGCGGCTGCCTTGCTGCTTTTCCCTTCCAACCCGCTCGCGCACTCCGACCCTTCCGAAGACGGCCTGATAGACGGCGGCGGTAACCCGAAGACCGACTGCGTGAGCCGCTTCCAGACCGGCCTGGAGCTCAACTACCCGGCCGCGCCAAAAAAATCCAAGCACCTCGCGTGCACCGACGGCGACCTGGCCTGTGACACCGATGGCCTGGTAAACGGTTTGTGCAGTTTCAATGTCGGGCTGTGCCTGGCCGACGACGAGGACATGCCCCTGTGCACGCCGGCCGGCATTCCCGTGGGTGGCGTCGAGGTAAAGAACAAGCCCCCGGGCCACCCCAAGTACGATGCCGACGCGGCCCAACTGCAGAGCGTGGCCGACGCGTTGCTCGGCTCAACCGGAGTGCCCTGTACCAACCCGGGCGCCGGCGGCGGCAACTGCACCCAGTGCACCGCCGACCAGGCGGAGATAGTAGTGGACACCCTGGTCAAGAAGGGAAAAAAGAGAATCAAGGTAAAGGTCATCACCGAACCTGCCCCACCCAAGAACAAGCCCATCAAGGACAAAGACAAGCTCAAGCTCAGGTGCAACGACTGTCCCGCGGCCAGTGCCTTTGAACACATAGCCGACATCGTCTTCAAGACCGGCTGCGCCGCGTCGGGAGTGTGCCACACCGGTCCCACAGCGGGGGCCGGTATGAACCTGGACCCCGACCAGGCGGGCGGCCTGGACGCCTTGTACGACGAGCTGATCGTCGAGGCGGCGGGTTCCCTGGGCGCCGGGGCCCTGGGCATGGAGCGGGTTTTTCCTGGTGATCCGAACCTGGGAACAGCCGCTTCGGCCAGCCTGATCTACGAAAAACTGCTCAAGACGACCAGCGAGCTTGACCAGTTGTGCACCGACGGTGGCCAGCTGGCCGGATGCCTGGGTACCAACATGCCGCCGGGATCAGACCTTTACTCGACCGGTAAGCTTGAGCTGCTGCAGACCTGGATAGAGGCAGGCGCGCCGCGCGACGGCTGGGTGGCCGGGACCAGTTGTGGCGATCCGGAAGACATATGGGTGCCTCTTGATCCTCCTGCCGCGCCTGCGCCCGGTGAGGGCTTCCAGGTACACATGCCCGCGCCTGCGGGTTTCACGGTGGAGCCGGGCACCGAGTTTGAAGGCTGCCAGTGGATAGAGATGCCGGCCGAGATAACCGACACCTGGTACATCGAGCGCGTGGAGCTTTACGCCAACTCGGGCACTCACCACGTCATACTGTGGGAGACCAATGACTCCGCTTCCGGTTACGGGACTTCGTTCGACTCGGGCGATTCGCTCTGCCGCAAGAAGCAGTCTGAGTTCGGGGTGCCGTTCAGCTTCCGCATCGGCTTCCAGGACGCGCTTACCGAGCTGCAGCTGCCTGCCAACGTGAGTTACGCGATGGATCCCGGCAAGGTGTTTGGCTTCAACCCGCATTACACCAACCCGTTTAACGTGCCCATCTATCCCGAGGTGTGGGTCAACTTTTACGGTTCGACGACTCCGAGCGTGGTGGAGGGAGAAGACATATTCCCGGGTGATCTCGGATTCCAGATACCCCCGGGTACCAAGGGTACCGGTAACCTGGTGAGCTACACCAATTCTACGGGCGTAGGCCAGTGCTACTACTCGCTGGGGTCGCACTCGCACAGGCGCAACACCGGCTTCAAGACCTGGACCAGCCAGCCGTCAAGCTGGGCCGATACCAACGACCTCATCTACTACAATACCGATTGGGATCATCCCGCGGTGATCGAGCCCTCGCCCAGGTTGTACCTGGCCCCGGGCGAGAAGATGTGGTTCCAGTGCGAGTGGGACAACGGCGTGCTCAACGACGTGAACAGGCGCTGCCGTACGCTTGCCGATTCGGGAAACGGCGCCCACCAGTGCTCGGTATTCAACGACAAGGTCTGCATTACCGATGCCGATTGCGGAGTTGGAACCCTGGGCATATGTCGTGATTGCAACATCGACTTCGGTTTCCTGGCCGAGGACGAGATGTGTTTCCTGCCCGGCCTGTACTACGACGAACAGCCCGGCCCGGATCCCTGCCCGTACTAGCTGGGGAGGACGGGGGTGGGGCTTGGCCTCCTCCCCGTTCTTCGCAGAACGGCAGGTGTCTCTTTCCTTAATTGTTGGGCGCGCCCGAGTTGATCCAGGAACGCACGCCGTCGCGGAATTCCAGAGAAAGGGTTGGCGTGAGCGCCAGCGGCATTATGTTGCCACACCATGTCTCGCAGGTTGCAGGAGACGTGCAGTTGGCGTCAGAGGAGCAGGCCGCAAGCGTATCGCTGCACCGGTTCAGGGGAACCAGTACGCAGGCCGCGGGGTCGCCGGTCACCCACGGTACGCCGTCCAGCTTGTCCATCATCCAGCTGGCCCCGGCGTCGCCCGGCTGGACCAGGAAGAGGCTAGGCACTTCGGAGCTGACCACTCCTACCAACGACGCGTGGGTGACAAGTGGGCAGGTGGCACCAAGCGGCAGGCCGAAGCAGCAGGTCGGGCACGCGGGCGTGAGGCTTGTAGCGTGACAATTGCTTGCAAGGCAACCCCCGGTCGGTTGGCAGGTGGCCTCAGGCGCGCAATCAAGAGGGAAGGTGCAAGGCAGGCCGGTATCGCTGCAGGCGTTCGACGGTTGCTGGAACATGGCGGCTATCTCGGTCCAGGTAAGCGCGGGTACTCCCAGGGTGGTGGTCGTGGAGCTGGTGGTGACGGTCGTACTGCTGGTCGTCGTGGTGGGCGGGCCAGGGCAGGTCAGTGGCACGTTCTGGCCTACCGCAACTCGCAGCACGCGCAGCGCGTCCGCCGCTGTAGC
>DBZX01000068.1:0-2194 GCA_002311335.1 bacterium UBP10_UBA1149 | reverse complement strand
GGCGGCGGGGCCGGGTCGCCGCAGCCCGCTGCCGGGGCCTGCAGGGGTGAAACCACAACCAGCAGGCTGGCTGTAATAAGAGAGAAAGCGGCTGCAAGAGCCGTGGATCGAACTGTATTGGTCATGGCTTGTAAGTGGCTGCGGGGAACCGGCAGCTCGCTATCGTATAACCCGTGCAGATGGGTTATGTCTAGTCATATTCTGCCGACGCCCCCTTCGGGGGGGGACCGTTCGACCCGCGTAACTCTTTTACCCGATGCTCACGACGACAAAGAAAATTATCTTCTACGTCGTCGTCCTGGCGCTGCTTGCGGAGCAGGTGTGGGTGTTTGGCCCGGCCGTGAAATCCATGCTGTTTCCGCCCCACGAGGACGTGGCGCAGGCGGGGGCCCGGGTGGCCCTGAGCATGGGCTGTCCGGCCTGCCACGGCGCGGCCGGGGGCGGCGGTTTCGACAACCCGGGCAGCGATAACGGCGTCGTGCCGGCCCTGTCGGGTGGCGAGATAATGATGTGGGCCGATGAGCCCGAACACCTGCGCGAGTGGATACTGTACGGCCGCCGCCTGGACGACGAGTCGGGTAGCGACCGCTCGGGCTTTACCGCGGGGCAGGGCAGCGCCCGCGCGGTGGTCATGCCCGCCTACGAGCCGTTTCTCGCCAACGGCGAGCTCGATCAGTTGATCGCGTGGCTCGGTGCCATATCGGGCCTGCAGTTTCCCGACGCGCCGGCGTCGGCACCCGACGAAGAAAAACAACGCACGGCGCGCGTGGCCGACGGGCTCGAGCTGGCCCACCGCCTGGGGTGTTTTTCCTGCCACGGCCCCATGGGCACCGGCGGCGTACAAAACCCGGGCTCGCTCAAGGGCTACGTACCTGGCTTTTTCGGCGAGGACTACGCCGAACTGGTGGTCGACAACGAAGAGCTTCGACAGTGGATAAGCGATGGTGCGGTCAGCCGCCTTCTCGACAACCCGTTCGCGCGTCGGGTGTTGGAGACCCAGGCGCTCAAGATGCCGAGCTACCGGGATTTTCTCGAAGACGAGGAAATCGACGCGCTGGTAGAGCTCGTCGCCTGGCTCGCGTCGGACAGCTGGCGCGAAATGCCGGTTCCCTAGAAGAACAAGTGGGCTTCGAGCGTTAGCTCGTCGCGGTTGTGCTGCGGCTGGTCCTCGGGCCCGTTGTACACCCGGTAGAACGCCCGAAGTTGTAGGAAGCGATCGATGAAGGGCTCCACGCCCACGCTGACGCGGTTGCGCGTGTCCTCGGCGGTGTTGTCGCTGGGGTCGTAGAAGTCGAAAGCCAGCTTGGCGTTCATCCAGTCGCACAACAGGTAGTTGGCCTCAATGTAACCCGCCCAGGCCTGCACGTCTTCAATTCCTGATCCGTTGTCCTGCTCGGTGTCGGTGATGTTGGCCTGGGCCAGCAGCGCGAGCGCGCCCCGCGACAGCCCCGCGTAAAGCGCGAAGGTATTGGCCTCCAGGTTGCCCGGTGAATCGTGCGAAGCCGAGCCGCCCAGCATGGCGTTGGCCACCGGCCCCTCGAGGTCGGTCCACAGGTAGAAGGCGTTGGCGGTCAGCAGCTGGTCGCTGTCGTTGTCCTCGTTGCCCTCTGAGACCGACACGGCCCAGTTCAGGCCCTCGCCACCGCGGCCCAGCTCCACGCCGGTGACCGAGCGGTCAAAGTTGAAGCCCGAGGTCGAGTTCACGAAGGCAGTGTCGTCCTGCAGCTTGAGGCCCCAGGCCGGGAAGAACTTGCCGGCCTTGAGGTAAGCGTCTTTCAAGAAGCTGTCGCCGGGCATGATGCCGTCGGCCAGCAGGAAGGCCTCGCGGTTGTCGGCTCCACCGGGCGCCACGCGCTCGTCTATGTAAGCCGACAGCACGCCGGGTATCAGGCGCAGCTCGGCATAGAGCGTGGCCTGCTCGATGTCGATGTCATTGCTCTCCAGGTCGCGGAAGGCGGTGTTGTTTTCCACCTCGCCGTTCAGGTCAGGATCGTCCTGGAACAGCAGCCGGTCGACCATGCGCAGGTCGGCGCCCACCGAGAAGTAGTCGTTGATGTTGGGCGAAAACCAGTCGTCGTACGCGGGCAGCAGGCCCTGCCCTTCGTTGGGCAGATTGAGGATGTCGACGGCGTGCATCTCGGCGGTGAGCGTGCGCATGCCACCGCCGGTTCGGTTGACGTGGCAGTCGGCGCAG
>DBZX01000043.1 GCA_002311335.1 bacterium UBP10_UBA1149 | reverse complement strand
AGCCACTGGCCCAGGGCAACGGCAGCATATCCATGCTCCTGGGCGTGCAGTAAGCGCGCGGGCGAAGCGCCCTGGGCCGAAACACAGCCTTGGCGCGAACCCGCCGCTCGCGTTATACAGGTGGCGATGAATTATGTGCCCACAGGGAACCCGCGCACGCGGGGCGCTGCTGCCGGCCGCGTGCTGGGCCTCCTGGCCCTGATAACTGCCCTGCTGGTGCTGGGCCTGTGGTTGTGGGGCCGCTATGTTTTTACGCCCGAATGGGTCGACAGCAATGTCTTTGCGCCCCTCGAACAACGCTGGCAACGCGATCTTTCGGTGGAGAAGGTCGCGCTGCGAAGAGACGGCTTGCTGCTGGGCGGGCTGGTCATCGGCGAGCACGCCGATTTTGCCGACAGCGAAGGGGACGTGTTCGCGTACTCATCGCAGGTTGAACTGCGAATAGACTGGGCCGAGCTGCTCAACGGAAAGCTGCACGTGAGCCGGGTAGACCTTCTGGAGCCCACCGTCTACCTGCGCAGAGCCGCTGACGGACGACTCAACGCTTCTTCGCTTGTCGCCATGCTCACCGACAACACGCAGCCGGGCGATGACAACGGCGACCCCGAGGACGCCGAGCCGCTGAAAATAACTCTCAACATGAAGCACGGCGTGGTTGAGTACGGCGACCTGCTGGCGCAGGACATAAAGGCGCAACTTCGCATTTCAGGCGACCGGGTGAAACTCACCGAGCTGAGCCTGGAGACCGCCGACGGCACGCTGACGGCAAGTGGCGAGGCCAACCTCGGCGACTCACCCCCTTCGCTGGGCGTGGGCGTGTGGGCCGAGGAGATCGACCTCAAGATTCTTGCAGAGGCTTTCGACCTGCCCATCCGCCTGAGGGGGGAGCTCTCCCTGGAGGCCAACTTCGCTATGGCCGACCCGCGTTCTTCAGAACAGCGGCAAGTCGAGGGCAAAGAAGCGCACTGGGCCGAACTGCTGCAGGGCCGCGGCAGGTTCAACATCGACAAGGGCCGGATCGAGGGCTCCGAGCTGCTCAACACCGTAGCGTCGCTCACCGGACTCGGGGGTCTCACTTCACTGCCGCTGAACAAATCCGGCGGCGAGCTCATCGTGACCTCGGGCAGCGTGAGCAGCGAGCGCATCGTGCTGGGAGGCGAGAGCGAACGCGTGCTCTTGATGGGTACGGTAGACCTGGACGGCGACTGGGACGTCGAGGCCTGGGCGGGCGCTAACGACGAGGACGACAAACTCGACCTGCCCTCCTGGGTACGCCCCCTCATGCGCTGCGAGACCGAGCAGATCGAAGACGACACCGATCCCACCGGCAGCCGTACGCTACGCTGGAAGTACGTCCCCTTCGCGATGACCGGGAGCGTTAACGAACCCCGGGTGGCGTTTCCGCGACGCGCTTTCACCCCCACGGCGCTGCTCGCCACCCTGCTCAGCAACCGCAGCTGCGATCAGCCGCCCGGTAGCAAGAGCGGCGCGTCGGGAATCAACGACATCGGCAACGACGCGGCCCGCGCGCTGCGCGACGGCATCGACAGTATCCTGGGCAACGGTGCCGACTGCGTCCCCATTCCCTTCATTCGCGACTGCCCGGCCGGGTAGGCACCGCGTGGCGCCCCGCGACCAGGCCGGCCAGGCCGGCAAAGCGGCCAGGGGCAGACTGGCCCCCTCGCCCACCGGCCCACTTCACCTGGGCAACGCTGCCGCCTTGCTCCTGGCCTGGCTGTCGTTGCGCTCGTCGGACGGCACCCTCGTGTACAGGACCGAGGACCTCGACGGCGGCAGGGTCGTGCCCGGCATGGCCGACCAGCAACGCCGAGAGCTCGAGTGGCTGGGGCTGGACTGGGATGAAGACGACACCGTCGGCGGTAGCCACGGCCCCTACCTGCAATCGCTCCGCGGCCAGCGTTACGAAGCCGCGTTGCGAAGGCTCGACGCAGCGGGCCTGCTGTTTCCCTGCGCGTTGTCACGTCGCGACCTTGCCGGTATCGCTTCTGCCGGCAGTGCCGCCGGTGATAGCGCCGCCGCTGGCTACCCCGCGCGGCTGCGCCCCGACCACAGCGAACCCGGCTGGCTCGAACGCATTCTCTCGGGCGAAGACCGCGATAACTCGGTGCGCCTGCGCGTACAGAACGAAGTGATGAACTTCGATGACCTCGTCCTCGGTCCCCATGGCGACAACCCGGCATTGGGTAGTGGCGACTTTGTTCTGCGCCGCCGAGACTCGCTGTTCGCCTACCAGTTGGCGGTAGTTGTAGACGACATCGAGATGGGCATCACCGAGGTAGTGCGCGGTGCCGACCTGCTCGGTTCCACCGCTGGCCAGCTGCAGTTGTGGCACGCGCTCTCGGACCGCGAGCCGAGTTGGGCCCACCTGCCGTTGCTGCTCAACGACTCGGGCGTAAAGCTTTCAAAGCGTGACGGTGGGCTCGAGTTGGCCAGCCTGCGCGAGGCCGGCGTGTCACCCGAACGGCTGGTGGGTTGGCTGGCCGGCGCGCTGGGGCTGCGACCATCGGCGGCTGCTTGCCGGCCAGCAGAACTGCTGAAAGATTTTTCACTGCGATGCCTGGTCCGCCATAACATAAGCGTAACCAACGCTGCGATGGACGAATTGCGGGCTGTTTCTTAACAGCAATGTCATTGCCCGGCTGGTGCCCGCGGGTGCATACTGCAACCCGTGACGGCCTTTTCTCACAATCGTGTCTCCAACAGCAACCGCCACGACGGTGGCTGGACTCTGCTCGAACTGCTCGCGTCGATGACCCTGCTTTCATTGGCGGCGGTAGCCGTCACCGCCAGCTCGCTCAAGCTGTCGTCGGCCGCCGGTTTGTCGGCTGCGCGCACGGTCGCCCTGCGCGCGGCCACCGACGCTCGGCGCCTCGCCTATCTCGAATCTCGCTGGTTCGACCTCGAGATCACACCCGGCATGACCGAGCTCGTGGTGAGTGACGGGCTGCTGCGCCACGACCCCTACCCACTGCCTGGCGGCGTCTCGGTTTTGTCTGCGCCCGCCCGCGGCTACGTGCGCTTCCAGGCCGGTGGCTTCGCCGACAACTCCACCATGGTGCTGGCCGGACGGCGAGGTGGCACGGTGAAGCTGGTGATAAACCAGCGGGGATTGGTGCATTGAAAGCAGCGTCGACGGCACCCGCGGGAAGCTCGCTGTTTGAGTGCATGGCGGCGCTGGCACTGGCCTCGTTGCTGGCCGGTCCGCTGGTGGGCCTGGCGCGCTCGGCCGCTTTGTCCTTGTCTCTCACCCGAGCGGGCAGCGCCGCTCTTGACGCCGCCCGCAACAGGCTCGACCTCATGCTCGCGGCTCCCTGCGGGCCGGTGCTCGGCTGCCCCGCTGGTCTCGATTGCGCGCGCAGCTTGAGCCCCGGCCCAGGTGCACTCGCCGTGGCCACGGTCACCGTGCAGTCGGGCCCTTACCAGGCCAGGCTGGCCGCCTTGCTGCCGGCCTGCGAAGCGCAACCTTGAGCAGCAGCCTGATGGAGAGCGCCGCCGTGCTCGGTCTTGAAACGGCCCTGCTGGTTTCGCTCGCGGCCACCATGCTGTCGGGGCTCGCGGTGCTGAACGACGGCGAACGGGCCAGCGCCGACCTGCTGCGCCACCGGCAGGTGGAACGACTGCTTGCCGGTAGTTTCGAGCGCTGTGCCACCGGCCCCGGCGTGGTCGTGGAGGCACTGTCGGACAAGGTCGTGCTTGCCTGCGACAGCGACGGAGACGGCGAGGTCGACCTGCACAGTTCGGAACTCACCACGCTGGCCGTTCGCGGCAGTGGTTCGCAGCGAAGACTGGCGCAACAGTTCGGTGGCCAATCGCGCACCCTGGTCAAAGGCCTGCCGGTTGGCTCGGCGTTTTCTTACTACGACCAGTCAGGTGGCATCTCGAGCTCGGCCTCCAACAGCAGGGCAGTGGCGGTGCCCACGGCCGCGGGCCTGTTGCTGTTCGCACTACCCGAGACGGCAGAAAGCAGCGGTGGCTGAACACCCGCCACAAGGCGGCGCTGTACTCATGGCCACCCTGTTGCTGTGTCTCGCCACGCTGTCACTCGTCGTGGCGCTGGCCGGGCTCTCGCGCGGGCTGGTCGTCGAGCTACAGGCGCGCCGCGACTCGCTTTGCGCCCGTTACGCCGCCCGCGCAGCCATCACCCTGGCGATGGCTGGCACTGACCCGGACTGGGCGGCCTCAATGCTGGGCCCACCGGTGAGTTGGACCAGCGCGGCCCTGCTGCCCCTGCCTGCTGGAGCTTGCGTGCTCGAAGGGCTGGGTCGCTGCGGCGGGGCCAGCAGGCTGCTCGTGCAACGCGACCACGGGCTTAGCTGCCCGCCCTGACGCCTCCAAGGGGGCCAGGAGCTCGCGGACACGGTTGCGATTTCGCAAGCGGGCCATAATCATCGCGGCCGATGGCAGCCCTTGTGACACTGGAAGGCATCGAGGGCTGCGGCAAGTCTACCCAGGCGGGCCTGCTCGCGGCGCACCTTGAAGACCGCGGCCTCGAGACCGTCCTCACCTGCGAGCCGGGTGGCACGCGGGTTACCGCCGAGATCCGACGCCTGTTGGCCGACCCCGCCTCCGAGTTGGACCCGCGGGCCGAACTCCTGCTCTTCCTCGCCGATCGTGCCCAGCACGTGACCGAGGTCATACGACCGGCGCTCGAACGCGGAGCGGTGGTGATCTGCGACCGCTACAGCGACTCCACTATCGCCTACCAGTGCCACGGCCGCGGACACGAGCGCGCCCTGGTCGACGAACTCAACGCCTGGGCGGCGGGCCAACTGGTGCCGGATCTCACGCTGTGGATAGACTGCGAAATAGAGATCGGACTCGAGCGCGCCCGCGTTCACAGCGGCGGGCCGGGCGACCGCTTCGAGGCCGAGCCGACGGCTTTTCACCAGCGGGTGCGAGACGGCTTTGCCGGCTGCTGCAAGGATGACCCCGAACGCGTACGCCGCATTGACGGCAATCGCGACCAGGCGAGTGTTACAGCGTCGGTGCTGGCGACGGTAGACGAGTTTCTCGCTTCACAATCCGGGGCAGCTCGATGAGCGCTGCTGATCTTTCGCCGCTGCAGGGTCACGGCGAGCAACTCGACAAGCTCCGACGGTTGGTGCCACGGCAAGGCGAGGGCGAGCGACGCCACCACCATGCGTTTATTTTCTGTGGGCCGATGGGCACCGGCAAGTTCAAGGCCGCGTTGTGGCTGGCCGCGCGGCTCAAGTGCGAGCAACCCGGGAACTGCCGGGGGCTGTTTGAAGAAGGCGCTGGCCAACTGTGCGATCGCTGCGGACAGCTGGCCGCGGGCAGTCACCCGGACCTCGCGGTGGTCGAGCCCATGGAAGACGGTAGGCCCATTTATCTCGCCCAGATCGTTCCGCGCAAGAAGCCCGAAGTTACCCAGCAGCCGCTCGTGACCACGCTGGCCATGAGGCCACTGCGGCCCGGCCCGCACGTGGCCATCATCCGCGACGCCGAGCTGCTCAGAGTCGAAGCGCAGAACGCCATGCTCAAACTGCTCGAAGAGCCGCCGGGTGATTGCGTCCTCGTGCTGGTGACCGCCAACCCGACTGCCCTGCTGCCCACCGTGCGCTCGCGCTGCCAGTTTGTTCGTTTCGGCCTGCTCGACGACGACGAGCTCGGCCGGGTGATGGCCGCGCAGGGCATCGACAGCCACCGCTCAGCCGAGATCGCCTTGCTGGCCGGCGGCCGGGCCGACCTCGCGTTGGCTACCGACGAACGCGCCATCGACGAAAGACTCAAGCTGGTGAGCAGCTGGGAAGAGCTGCTCGCAAATCCCTTGCTCCCCCTGGAGCCGCTGGTGCGGCAGCTCGCCGGCAAATCGGGCAAGGACAGCAGCACGCCCGAACGCAAGCGCCGAATGAAACTGCTCTCCGAGTGGCAACTGGCCAAGGCGAGGACCGCCCTGGGGCAGTCGCGGCCGCAGGGCAACAGCGAACTCGACCGACTACTGGCCAACGCGGCCGCGGCACGCAGCCCGCGCCGACTGGTGCGCGATTCGCTGACCATGAACTCCTGCACGCTGGCCCTGGGCCGCAACGCCAACGCCAAACTGGCCATCCGCGATGCCCTGTTGCATATAAGAGGCTGAGCGCCACACCCTCGTCATGACAGACAAGCCTTCCACCATCGAACTCACCACCCCGCTTTACTACGTGAACGCGGAGCCTCACCTCGGGCACACCTACACCACGGTGATCGTAGACACGCTGGCGCGCTTTTATCGTTCGATGGGCAGGGATGTGTTCTTTCTGACCGGCACCGACGAGCACGGCGACAAGGTAGCCCGCGCGGCTGAAGCCGCCGGCTGTGAGCCGCGTGAATACGCCGACCGCGTGTCGGATATTTTCAGGTCAACCTGGGACGAGTGCTCGATAACCTACGACCACTTCGTGCGCACAACCGACTCCTACCACGTGGACTTCGTGCGCGAGGTGCTCACGCGCGTCAACGACGCCGGCGATATCTACTTTGACAGCTACGGCGGCAACTACTGCACCGGCTGCGAGCGCTTCTACACCGACCGCGAGCTGGTGGACGGCAAGTGCCCCGACCACGAGCTGGAGCCCGAGTGGATAGAAGAGCAGAACTATTTCTTCAGGCTTTCGGCTTACCAGCAGCGCCTGCTCGACCACCTGCACGACAACCCCGACTTCATCCGCCCCGA
>DBZX01000057.1:20334-21144 GCA_002311335.1 bacterium UBP10_UBA1149 | reverse complement strand
CGCGAGCGCTTCGACGAGGCTGCCGCGATGATACTGGACGCTCTCGATACCGGGTTCATAGAGGGCGACGGACCGTACTACCCACAAGCTCGCACCGAAATACGTCCGCGGCCGAGCAGGGGATTCAGGGATCGACTGACCTGCATCGCCATGTCGCCCGATTCGGTTGACGCCGCGGCCAGGCTGGGCGGGGCCATGGCGGTGTTCTCGCAGACGCCGTGGGAGATGATGGCCGAGGAGCTGGAGCGTTGGCGCGGCATGTACCGCGAGCAACACGACAGCGAACCGCCCCCGCCGGTGACGGCCGACATCGCGGTCTGTCACGCCGACCTGGCCAGCGCCGCCCAGCTCGCCGAGCGTCACCTGGTTGGCTACCTGACCACGGTGCTGGAGCACTACGAGCTGATGGGCGAGCACTTCAAACGCGCCAAGGGCTACGAGATGTACGCGACTGCCGGCGATATGATGCGCGAGATCGGCCTCGAGACCATCAAGGAACAGTATCTCGCCGTGCAGGCCTGGGGCGATCCCGCCCAAGTGATTGATCGACTACACGCGCGCCACGAACTCATCGGCGATTTTGACCTCAACATGTGTTTCCGCCACGCGGGCATTCCCCTCGAGGACGCCGCCAATGGCATGAAGCTGTTCGCCGAGAAAGTTATGCCCGAGTTCCGCTGAGGGGCGCGTGGGCTGACGCAGGGCGGCGCCGTCAGTCGGCGAGTTTGAGCTGGCCGGCCAGCAGGTCGGCCACGAGCTCGAGGTCGTAGGGCCAGCTGTAATCAATGCTCACCCCGGGGTGGCGCTTGC
>DBZX01000057.1:17743-20267 GCA_002311335.1 bacterium UBP10_UBA1149 | reverse complement strand
GTAAACATGGTGGTCAGCAGCCGGATCTCTTTCACCCCGTCGGCCACCAGGCGGTCTATCACCTCGTCTGGTGAAGGCGCGCAGAACTCGTTGTAGGCGATCTCGAGCCTGCGCTCACCCAGCCTCAGCGCCAAGGCCCGACCCACGGCTTCGAGCCCGGACTTGTAAGGATCGCTGTCGTCGGTTCGCACCCACGTCCTTACCAGGCGGTCGAGTTCGGCCTCGCGCTCGCACATGTCTTGCCGGCCCTCGCGCTCGCGGGCATGCTCGAGACCCTTGAGTTCGGATACCTGCTCGCGTGGAAAGTCGCTGGGCACTCCACCATGCCCGATCAGTACTACTGCTTCCGAAATGGCCATGTCCCACTCTGTGTACAGCGGGTGCTACAAGCAAGTGGAGGGATGTCCCTGGCTATGGTCGGGGTCAGGTGTCGGGCCTCGAGCAGCGCCACCGACTCGGGCCCGACGGTGCCAGCTCCAGCGTGGCCGACTGGCCGGTCAGTCGGCCTCTCACCACGGCCAGGTCTGCGAGGTGCTCCCCCGTGAGGGGGGGCTGAGGCGAGTTCGATTTCTTCGAGCCAGGGGCTCGGGGGACCATTGATGGCGGTGCCCACGCGGACATAATACGGCAGCAGCGAGCCCTGATGCAGGCCTGGTAAGCTTTTCTGCTTTACACGGCCCCGGCCATGGACCGATAATCTATCTTGCGGGCAGACCGGGTAACAAGTGGAGCCGTTGTGCTGACGGTTGCCCCGCGCGAGGACAACATGACCCGAAGAATTGTGACCCCACCCGCGCTGTTGGTTAAGCGGACCGCCGCGCTCCTGCTCGTGCTGCTGCTGCCGGGGCTCGTGCTCGCGGGGCCGGGACAGCAGGACAAGACACAACAGAAATGCCTTAGCTCGCTTGGCAAGGCCGGGGCCAAGGTGTCCAAGGCCAGGGCCAAGGAGATTTCGGGTTGTCTCAAGGACGCGGGCAAGGGCATGTACCCGGCGGGCAAGGGGGTACAGGCCTGCATGGGGACCGACGCGCGCGGCAAGGTCGCCCGGGCCATGCAGAAGACCGGTGATCAGCAACAGAAGCGTTGCACGACGCGGCCCGGTTTCGGCTACACCGACGCCGACGCCGTCAACTCCATGGCCGATAACGCGCTGGTGGGGGCCGCCATTGAACTGCTGGGCGGTGACCTGGACACGGGCGTTTCAACCGCCGCCGCCGGCAACCGTTGCCAGGGCGACCTGTTCAAGTTCACGGGCAAGGCGCTGAGCGCTGCGTGGAAGGATTACAACAGCTGCAGCAAGCGCGGATTGAAGGACGGCAGCGTGGCATCCCGCTGGCAACTGGAAAGCTGTGTAACGGCGTTGCAGGCTGCGGGCAGTAAGACCACCCGGGCGGTAACCAAGCTCTCCGCCCGGGTCGCAAAAAGTTGCGCGGGCCTTGACCTCGCGGCCACGCTTCCCGGCAGCTGCTCGGCGGCCGGTGACACCGGCGCCTGCCTGGCCGAACGCGTGCATTGCCAGGCCTGTCGCATGCTCAGCGACGCGGCCGACCTCGCCGGCGATTGCGACCTCTTCGACGACGGCAACGATAACGCGAGTTGCCCCGATTACCCGGTGGTGTTCGAGAACATGCGGCAGCTGGCCGTAACCGGCATCACCCGCTACGTGATGCCGGCCGAGCCCTGTGCCGCCGACAGCAAAAACGGGTTGGCTCCCGACTGTTCGGCCGGTGGCAACAGCGGCCCGTGGGCGACCCTGTCCCCGGTGCCGGCTAATCCGCTTACCGCCGGTGACGCGCTGGAGCTGGGTGCGGGAACCCACTCGCTGGCAAAGCAGACCGCCTCGCAACCGGCATCGGGGACTCCCACCCGGCCCATCAGGATCAGTGCTTATGCGGGGCAGGCGGCCGTGTTGGACGGTGGCTGGAGTGACCTGGAGGTCCCGGGCGATGAGACCCCGGTGCTGCGCGTGGGTGCTGCCTACCAGTACTGGAAGGGCTTGGTGCTGGACGGCTGCAACATGGTCTGCGTGCAGGTCAAGGAGGGCTCGGATCACCTGTTGTTCGAGGGCAACACGGTGAGCGGTGGTGGCGAGGACGGAATAAAGGTCACGGTGTCGCGCCTGGGGCTGTACCTCGACAACGAGTTCACCGACTTTCACAACGAGGCCATAGACGTGTGGCACACCCGCCACGCGTGGTTCGTGGGCAACGAGTTCCACCACAACAACACGGGGGTACGCGACCCGAGCGAGGTCATGTGGACCAAGGGCGGTGCCGAGAACATCCACATCGTGGGCAATTCTTTTCATGACCTGGACCTGCACACCCGCGCGCTGCAGCTGGGCGGCTGTTGCTGGGCCAACTGGGAGCAACGCGGTGGGCTATTGTGCGAGGGCGGGGTTCTCACCTGTGACCCCACTGGCGATTGCTGCGACTGCGTGGGTGGACAGTGGGTGGCGCAGCCGGTGGCTCGGCAGGTGTACGCGCTGGGCAACTCCTTCAACGCGGTCACCCTGGGCAACCCG
>DBZX01000057.1:14634-17689 GCA_002311335.1 bacterium UBP10_UBA1149 | reverse complement strand
CGTGCTGGGAGCCTCGGGTTGCCACGACTGCGAGGCGGCCTTCAACGTGGTGAGCGACAGCGACGACGCGTTTTCCTTGTCTTCCACCAGCGGAAACAACAACCAGCCCTGCTGTGGCAGTCTCAACTGTAACGACCCGGTTACCGGCCAGTGCAACCAGCCGGCCGACTGCAGCTACACCGACTACCCGGTAAACGTGAGCTTTCACGACAACGTGGCCATAGCCGTACGCCAGTCCGCTAGCGGCACAGGCGGTGGCAACAGCGCGCGCTTGTGGAACATGAAGAGCGACGTGCCTGCGATGTCCACCGACCTCGACATCGACGCCAACACCTACTGCGTGGATCAGCCGGTGACCTGCCGCGTGGGCGGTACCAGTACGACGCCGATGATCTTTGCCGATTGGCAGGCCCTGGGCTGGGACACCACCAGCACACTGGTCGATGAGGCTTCGTGCCCACCCTTGAGGTGAACGAGGGGAACGGGTAGCACCGTTGAATGCGACAGGGGGAACCTGAGATGGCAATAACAGTACAGGGCGCGGTGACGGCTGCTGCCGAGCTGGACTTCGATGCCCTCGCCGCGCTGCCCGGGCAGGTGGCCGACCTCGGGCAGGTGGTCGAGGGGCGCGAGGGTGGTGCGGTCAGGTTGTCGGCAGTTCTCAAATCGGTAGGTGTCGGTGACGGTGCCGACTGGATTACGCTTGAGTCGGGCGACGGCGAGTTTGCCATCAGCGTGCACCTGGCCGCTGTGGGAGACGCGGTACTGGCCTACAGCCTCAACGGCGGTCCGCTGCCCCTGGAGCAGGGCGGGCCGGTGAGATTCTACGTGGCCGACGCAGCCGGTTGCGGCAGCGCGAGTGCCGACGAGTGCGCCAACGTCAAGTCGGTCGCGACCATAACGCTGTCACGCGAGCGTGGCCGCGACACTCGCCCCAGGACTGCGCGCGAACACGAGGCCCTTCACTCCCACGAGTAAGCCCGCTTCCGCGCCGCGGTCAGCGAAGGCTGCTCGCGCTTGAGTCCACGAGCGCGTGGTAGTCGGCGATCTCCCGCGACAGCAGGTCTTCGAGGAACTCGCGATGGTGGTCGGGCATGGAGCTGCCACCGGCCGGGTTGACGCGCTGTTCGGACAGGTCGCCCACGTAGCGGGCGTCGTCCGACACGCCCAGGAACCGCATGGTTTCAAGCAGCAGTTCGGACGGCCGACGCGACACGTCGTCGTAGGGCAGGACCAGCGCGTTGCCCGGCTGCAGGTAGCCCTGCCAGCGCTCGAGGTTTTGTTGGTAGCGGGCACAGGCCAGCTGGTAGGGCGCTGCGAAGAACTCCTGCCATTGCTGGTCGCTGACGTCCTCCATGCTGCGGCCGGGGTTGCGCACGAGGTCCTTGCTGGCGTGGGACCAGGCGCGCTCCACGGGGTCGCGTAGCATCATGATTATCCTGATCGCCGGATTGAGTGTGGTTATCTCGGCGATGACCTCTTCGGGAAGCGCCGCGTAGCTGGCCGTAGCCTCTCCTCTTACCCGCGGCAGGTACAGGCGGCGGTGGCGCGCGAGGGCGCGGGCTTGCTTGTAAAGCCAGTGCTGGGGGCTGTCGCTGAAAAAGCGAAGGTAGTAGTCGAGGCGGTCGCTGGTGAACTTAACGTGATCGCGTTCAACGAGGCGGTTGAAGAAGAACAGCTCCTTGGGCTCGGAGAAAAACACCTCGGGGTGTTCTCTCAGGTTGGCGTGCAGCCAGGTGGTGCCGGTGCGCTGCGGGCCCACGACCATGAAGTCAGGAAAACGCGCCAGCGACGTTCCTGTTTTGTCGGCGCGCACGAGCTTGAGTTGCTCGGCAAGCTCTACGCTGACTGTGCGCGGTCGTGCTGTGTCGGTGGTGGTCACGGTATTACAGTATGCCACGCCTTCAGAATTTCTGTCGCGCACGGACCACGCGCGTTGCCAGCAACGAGGCAACGAGCAGCGCCATCGCCCAGGGCAATAGCTGTTCGCCTTTGCTCAGCCACAGAAAATGCAGTCCGGCAGCCACCCCGGCGGCGTATGCCAGCCGGTGTATTCGCCGCCACGTCGGTCCGCCCAGGCGGCGCAGGGCGGCTTGGCTGGAGGTGGCGGCGAGCACGCACAGGCAGGCAAAAGCGGCCATGCCGGCGGTGGCAAAGCGGCGCTCGGCTATGTCTTCGAGCATGGCCGAGCTGTCCAGCTGGTGGTCGAGCACGAACCAGGTCGTGGCGTGCAGGCAGGCGTAAGCGAACGAAGACAGTCCCAGGCGTCGTCGCCAGGGCGCTATCCACGGCGCTAATTGTCGGGCGCTGGCAGTCGAGGCGGCCAGTTTGCGCAGCGGCGTGATGGCCAGAGAGGCCGCCAGCAGGGCGAAGGCCGTCATGCCGGTGCGCAGGGTTATTTCTTCTACGGGGTTGGCGCCCAGTCGGCCCGCCGGCAGGTCATAAAGCAGCAACGCCAGGGGTGTGGCGATGGCCAGCCAGGCGGCGGTGTTTGCCAGCCGGCCAGCCCCGGCCGGCGGGGCAAGCGTCACTCGAGGTTCTCGCGCTGCAGGCCGCCACCGGGAGGCAGCACGAAGTGCATGCCGTCGCGGCCGAGTATGAGCTCGACATCGGTGTCGTCGGTGTCGCGCATGAACACGCGTTCGGCCAGTCGGTTGGGCGGCCCCGGCACCAGGTGGGTGAGCACCAGCGTGGGTACCCCGGCGCGCCGGGCCGCGTCCAGGGCCTCGGCGGGCGTCGCGTGGGAGTCGAGTATGTCGGCAGACAGCCCGGCCAGTCGATCCAGCCCGCGCTCGCCCGCCAAGCGGGACATGCGGCTGATGAGGTGTCCGGCCAGGGCCTCGTGCACCAGCAGGTCGGCACCGCGCGAGGCTTCTACCAGCGCGTCCGAGCGGCCGGTATCGCCGCTTATTACCACCGAGCGTCCGCCGTAATCAAAACGATAGCCAACCGCGGGTTCTACCGGGTCGTGCTCAACCTTGAAGGCCGTCACGAGCAGTTCGCCGTCTTCGATGATGGTGACCCGTTGCTCGGCGACCTCGAAGGGCCGGGACAC
>DBZX01000057.1:0-14542 GCA_002311335.1 bacterium UBP10_UBA1149 | reverse complement strand
GCCGTGGTGGGCCACCCGGTAGGCGCGGTCATGGTTGTAGGCGGCGTTGAAACCGTCGACCACCTGCTCCACGCCCGGGCCGCCGTAGACCGGCAGTGGCTCGCGCCGACCGGCCACCCAGCTCTGCATCGTGACTTCGCCCAGTCCGCCTATGTGATCAGAATGAAAATGGGTGAGCAGCACACCCGATAGCCTGGCGCGCGGCAGCCGCATGAGTTGCACGACTTCCTGGCTGCCGGGGCCCACGTCGACCAGGTAGAAGTTGTTGCCGGCTATCACCGCCGTGCAGGCGGCCGCGCGATCGGCGTCGGGCAGGGGCGACCCGGTGCCGCAGAGAATGACGTGCAGCGAGCCATCCTTCATCAGGTCCTCGCGGTCGCCGGCCAGTCCCTGCTCGATGCGGCGCTCGATCATCCTGTCCTGCATGCGCTCGCAGCCGGTCAGCAGGCTGGACGTCGTGAGCATCAGCAAGGCGGCTATCGCCGTCGTTGCGCGCGCGCCCGGGTGCTGCGTTGCCGTGGACGGCCTTGTGTAAGTTGATGACATTACAGGCTCCTCGTTCCAGTGGTCAGGATAGTCGGGTCATGTCCATGCCGCGGTAGAGCTCGGCCACCTCGGGATACCCGTTGAACATGAGCGTTTCAATTTTGGGTTCGAGCAGGGCGCCTATGGCGTCGAGCCCGCGCGGTATGTTAATGATGCGTCGCTCGCGGGCCTGGCTCCAGCGCGGGTGGTTTACCGAGGGGTTTACGTTGGAATAGAACGGGTACTCGTTGGGCGCGGCCCGCGTCCACGAAGGCACGGGGCGGCGGTCGGTAAACTCGATGTCGACAATAGACTTGATGCTCTTGTAGCCGTACTTCCACGGCACCACGAGCCTGAGCGGTGCGCCGTTCTGGTTTGGCAGGATCTCGCCGTACATTCCCACGGTGAGCAAGGTGAGCGGGTGCAGGGCTTCCTTGAGTTCGAGTGCTTCGACGTAAGGCCAGTCGAGCACGGGCGTGCGCTGGCCGGGCAGCATGGAGGGATCGAGCAGGGTGGTAAACTTAACGAAACGGGCCTTGCTCGTGGGTTGAGCCCGCCCGATGAGGTCGGCCATGGGAAAACCCACCCAGGGGATGACCATTGACCAGGCCTCGACGCAGCGCAGGCGGTAGATGCGTTCTTCGAGCTGCTGGGGGGCAATGAAATCCTCGAGCTGGTAGTTGGCCGGCTTGTCTACCAGGCCGTGCACGCGCACGCTCCAAGGGGTGGTTTTCAACAGGTGGGCGTTTTCTCGGGGGTCGGACTTGAGTACGCCCATCTCGTAGAAATTGTTGTAGGTGGTGGCCGCCGCCTTCTCGGTGATCGTATCGGGAAGCAGGTAGCGCTTGTTGGCTTCTATGTCACCGAGGCGAAGTTGCCCTTCGCTGTGCCTGGCCGTGACCGCCGCCGGTTCACAGCCGGCAAGAAGCGCCCCGGCTCCCCCGCTGCTCGCTGCCAGGGCAAGGCCTGCGCCCCTGGCGGCCTTGCCCAGGAAGCGGCGTCTCGAAAGCCAGGTGTCGCGGTCGGTGACCTCGCTTTCGCGCGCGTGAAGGGGGTTGGGCGACTTGATCAGCATGGTGGCCAACCGGGACTTTAGCAGTGCTACTGCGCAGTCTCACCTCCCCCCCCCGGACGGCCCACGGATCGAAGGTTGTGCTGAAGATTTACCCGTCTGGGGGCTGGCGTGAAAAGGATTCTGGTGTCTCTATCTAAGGAGGGGGTAGCGCGGCGTTAAGGCGCGGTATTACTCACTACGGGCATAAACGGGTGCTTCCTGCTGCTCGGTGGTCTCTGTGCGGGGCCCGCCGAGGGGGGGAGGCCCGGGCGGGGTCGCGATGTCTACCCATACCTGCCGGCGGGCATTTTGCCAGCCGGGGCAGCAGCGCGGCTCCGCCAGTCTCCGCGCCCGAGCTGTCTGGTCATTCTTAAGGCGCCCTGTTCGCCTGTGCTCGCGCTTGCATCTTCCCTGTTCGCGATAGGGATTTTTTGCTGTTAGCTTGCGCCGACAAATCTGATTTTCCAGGAGATACTGATGGCTGGTGAAGCTTACGCCTTTGAGGCGGAACTTACGGTACGCGACCAGGTTCGCGCTAGAAGAGAAAACGAAGAACTGAGGGGGCGCACCTTCCTCACCCACGACGATCGTTCGTGGAGCTGGGGGCAGTACTGCGACGAGTCGACCCGGGTCGCCCACTTTATAAAGTCGCGCCTGGGCAAGATTGACGATGCCCACCCGGGCCACGTGGCCATGCTGCTCGAGAACCACCTCGAGCTCAGCTCGCTGTACGGCGGCTGCGCCATAAACGGCTCCACCTTGTTCGGCATCAACAGCGGCCTGCGCGGAGAAGTGCTGGCCGGTGTCATCAACCAGTCGCGCTCGCGCCTGCTGGTGGTCGACGAGCGCAGCTGGCCCGAAGCCGAGCGCATTCTCGACCAGCTGGAAACCGTACCGCGAGAAAACGTACTTGTACTGCGCAGTGGCAGCGGCGACTTCGACGCATCGATGGACTACAGGGCCTGCCTCGACTCGGAAATGGGCCCGGCCACCCCCGATCTCGAGTTTCCCGACGTGGAAGTCACGCCCGAAACCAACCTGATGATCATCTACACCTCGGGCACGACCGGGCTGCCCAAGGGTATTAACAACAACCACCTCAAGCTGTGCATGATAGGCGCGGTGGTGTCGGATCACCTGGGCCTGGGCCGCGACGATTGCGGTTACGCCTGCATGCCGCTTTTTCACTCCAACGCCATGTTCATCGGCTTCATGCCCAGCTTCTGGGTGGGCGCGCGCATGGCACTGCGGGAGCGCTTCAGCGCCTCGAAGTTCGTGCCCGACGTGATCGGCAACGGCGTCACCTTCTGGAACTACGTGGGCGAGCCGGTGCACTACGTGCTGCGCGCGTTGGAGAAACAGTACGACGGCGACCTTGAGCGCATACGAGCCGAGGTTACCGAGCACCCCGACAACGTGTTTCGCTACGCGGTGGGTAACGGAGCGGCGCCGCCCGACATCGACCGCTTCATCGACTGGATGGGGCTTGAAGACATGTTCGAGCTCTACGGCAGTACCGAGGCGGCGATTTCGACCTTTCGCAAGATGGGCGACCCGCGCGGCAGCGTTGGCCAGGTGACTGACCCCGCTGTGAAGATAATCGGTGAGGGTGGAAGTGAATGCCCGCCGGCCGAGCTCGATACGGACGGCAAGATAGCCAACTACGACGCCGCCGTGGGCGAAATCTGTCGCGTGGCCGAAGACACGTCGTTGTTCCAGGGCTACTACGAGAACGACGACGCCAACTCGAGCAAGTACCGCGACGGTGTTTACCACTCCGGGGACCTCGGCCATATCCTCGAGCGCGACGGCGAACGCTTTCTCTTCTTCGACGGCCGCACCGATGACTGGATACGCAAGGACGGCGAAAACTTTTCGGCCATGCAGGTATCGCGGCTGATCTCCGAGCATCCCGACTTTCCGTTGGCCGCGGCCTACGGCGTGCCCTGCTCGGTGTCGGACGAGCTCGTGATGGCTGCTGTCAAGATGCGCGAGGGGGTCGAGTTCGACCCCCAGTCGCTGTTTGATTACTGCGAGCAGCAGATCGAGCACGGTGGCATGGACCGCAAGTGGTTTCCCGACTTCGTGCGCGTGGTCGACGACTTCGAGTACACCGGTACGCAGAAGATTCTTGTGCGCAATTTGAAGGCCGACCACTATCATCCCGAGCGTGTGCCGGGATCCATTTACTGGCGCGAGCGCGGTGACGAGGGCTACAAGCCGCTGGCCGGCGAGGACTGGCAGCGCCTGCGCACGACCTTCGAGGCCGCCGAGCGCCTCGACCTCCTCGACCGCTGAGGGGGGCTTTGGGGCAAAAAAGGGCATGGCCAGTGCTTGGCGCGTGTAGTAGTGTCGTAAAAGGAGTATCAGGACCAGCAATGCATGATTTTACCGGTAAGGTGGCCGTCATTACGGGCGGCGCCAGTGGCATAGGCAGGGCGCTTGGCGAAAGGGCCGTGGCCGAGGGCATGAAGGTGGTACTGGCCGATGTAGAGGAGGCCCCCCTCGCGCTTGCCGCGGCCGAGCTTGGCTCGGGCGGCGCGCCGGTGCTGCCGGTGGTCACCGACGTTACCAGTACTGCCGAGGTCGAGTCGCTGGCCGAGCGCGCCTTTGCCGAGTACGGGCAGGTGAACCTGCTGTGCAACAACGCCGGCGTGTTCTGCGCGGGGACGGTTTGGGATTGCAGCGACGACGACTGGCGCTGGGTATTCGACGTCAACGTATTCGGCGTCGCCAACTGCTTGCGCAGTTTCATCCCGCGCATGATCGAAAGTGGCGAGCAGGGCTACGTGGTCAACACCTCGTCGATGGCCGGTCTCACGTCGATGCCCTTCGTGGCGGTTTACCACGCGAGCAAGCACGCGGTGGTGGCCATGAGTGAATGCCTGCACCTCGAGCTGTCGTTCAAGGGCGCCGATATCCGCGTGTCGGTGCTTTGTCCCGAGGCCGTCTCGACCAACATCAACGGTGCCGAACGCAACCGGCCTGCGTCGCGCTCTGCCACCGGGGCCAGCAACGACGAGAGGCAGGCAGTCGACGACGCCATCGACCAGGCCATGGTGGGTGCCGTGTCGCCGACCGCCATAGCCGAGCGCACCTTTTCCGCCGTGCGAGCAGAGCGCTTCTACGTGCTGCCGGGTGATGATCCCTGGGTGTACCTGGCCCACCGGCGCATGGCCGGCCTGCGCGACCGCGAGAACCCCACCTTCATGAGCCCCGACGAGGTGCCCACTCTCCCGGTTGGCATGAAAGTGGTCGGCTGAGCCGAGTCGACCCACTCTGCAGGTAAGGCAATGACAACGACGACTATAGGCGAAGTTGCCGGGCTGTGGCGCTACCCGGTCAAGTCGATGCAGGGCGAGACGCTGGCGAGTGCTGTCCTGGGCAGCGACGGCGTGGCGGGCGACCGCGGCTGGGCGCTACGCGACGAAAAAGCAGGCGAGATACGCGGCGCCAAGAAAATACCCCTGCTCATGCGCTGCTCGGCGAGCTACAGCTCGGGCCCGGAAGAGGGCGGTATCGGGCCAGTGCGCATGACCCTGCCCGACGGCTCAAGCCTGGACAGCGGTGACCCCGACGCCAACGCCGTGCTTTCTCGCCTGCTCGGCCGCGAGGTCACGCTGTGGCCGCGACAGCCGGCTGACAACGCCGAGCACTACCGCCGTGGTGTCCCCGACAACGAGGACTTCGAAGAGGAGTTGCGGCAGATATTTGCTCGCCTGCCCGGTGAGCCGCTGCCCGACCTGTCGGTGTTTCCAGAAGAACTCATGGAGTACACCTCGCCGCTGGGCACTTATTTTGACGCCTTCCCGCTGCACCTGCTCACCACCGCCTCGCTGGCGCACATGGCCGACCTCAACCCCGAGGCCGCCTGGGAACCAGCCCGCTTCAGGCCCAACCTGCTCATCCGCACTGTAGCCGAGCTGCAGGGACTCGTGGAGGCCGGTTGGCAGGGCGCGCGCCTGAAAATCGGCGAGGTCGAACTCGACTCCCTGATGCCGACCGTGAGGTGCGGAATGACTACGCGCGCTACCGCCGGCCTGCCCGACGACCCGTCGGTGCTGCGCAGCATTGTCGGTGACGCCGGCCAGGACCTCGGCAGTTATGCCGGCGTGGCCCGCGCCGGACAGATAGAGCTGGGCGATCCCGTGGAACTGCTGGTGGACTGAGAGTCGGTGGCAGGCGCAGGCCGGCCCCGGCCCGGCGTGCTATGCAACCTTGGCTACCTGGCAGGGCTGAAAACGGTGGTGTGGACAGCCGGTAAACGGATCGCGGTCGGCCGCGTCGCTGAGCAGGTTCATGTTCACACCCACGGTCTCGAGCTCACCGTTGTCGTTTTCGTGCTGCATGCCGAAACCATTGGGGATGGCCACGTGCCCGTCCTGGAGTCGCTTGTCTACGGTGGCCGGTAACTCCACGCTTGCCCTGCGCGTGGACACGCGCACCGTCTCGCCGTCGGTTATGTCGAGGCGCTCGGCGTCGGCCGGGCTGATCGACAGCTGGCAGTGCGGCCCGCGCCCCTTGCGCCAGTTGGGGTCTCGCTGGATGGTGTTTGCCGTCCAGCGGGTACGCAGGCCGTTGCCCAGTATCATGGGGTAGTCAGGGTCGGAGGGCATACCGTTGGTGACCGCCCGTTGTATCTCCTCGAGCATCTCGGGCACTGCGAGGTGTGCGCGGCCGTCGTCGTGGCCCATGTGGTCCACGAGGTTGCTGGTTTCGTCCAGGCAGGCGATCTCGACACCCTCGGGGTGGTCCAGTATGCGCCGGAATATTTCTTCGCCCAGTTCGCCCGGGGTCTTGTCGCTCCAGTCGTTGCCCAGGGTGCGCAGTACCGCGTCGTGGCGCTGCATGGCGTTGGCCTGGCACAGCGCCCACACGGCCACCAGCGATGGCGCCGGCATGTGGCGGCCCACCGACCGGTATGCCCAGCTCACGATCTGGGTCTCGGCGTCCAGCCCGCGCGAGGCAGGGCCCGCCACCAGTTCCAGCGCGCGCGCAAAAAACGCGGCACGCTCGGCGACGGGATCTTCGCCGCAGGCAATCTCGTTGAGCTCATCGGGTAGCGGTTCCACCAGTCCCATTTCCTCGAGCAGGCGCGTGTAGATTTCCGGCTCGGGCCTGGTGTCGGGCGGGGCCGGCACCACCGGCGGCCTGACCTGCACCTCGATCTGCGGGTAGCGGCGCGGGAAGTTGGCCATCTCCCACTTTTCGTAACCGCAGGGTACGGGCAGTACGTAGTCGGCCTCGCGCGCAGTCTCGGTCATGGCGGGGTCGATGACGACCAGCAGGTCGAGAGCCGCAACCGCTTCGCGCCACTTGCCGGTGTCGGAATATGACAGCAGCGGGTTACCTCCCTCAACGATCAGCGCACGTATGCGCTCTGGATGGTCGACCAGTATCTCCTCCGGCGCCAGGGTGGGAGAAAACATTCCGAAGTTGCCCAGCGCACGAATGGCCGGTATGCCCGAGGCCAGTGCTCTTACGGGCTCGGCTTTTCTGTTGGCGCTGCGCGTTGCCGGTATAAAACTCTCGATGAAATGCATGCCGCCGGGGTTACCGAAATTGCCGGTTATACAGGCCAGGATGCGTATGAGGTAAGACACCAGCGTGGAGTAAGGGGTCTGCTCAACGCCAAGATCGAAGAAAAAGGACGCCGAAGGTGCCGTGGCGAAATCTCGGGCGAGCTGCTCCAGTTCGGCGGCCTCGATGCCCGCGCGCGAGGCCATCTCGGCTACGTTGATGGGGCCGAGCGCGTCGCGTATTTCATTGAAACCGGTAGTGGTCGACTGCAGGAATTCGGCGTCGAAAAGTTCGTTCTGCACGATGCTAGCGGCCATGCCCAGCAGTAACTGGGCGTCGCTGCCCGGGCGTACCTGCAGGTGACGGTCAGCCCCGCGGGTGGTTTCGGTCTCGCGCGGGTCCAGGACGACCACGGTGCACGATTCCTTCTTCTCCAGGGCCTTGAAGGTGTCCAGCGCGCGGTGGCCCCGGTGACTGATCTTGGGATTGGTGCCCATGACGACCATGAAGGCCGTGTTGTCGACGTCGGCGTGCATGAACGCGGCCGGCGAAGCGTCGAATATCCACGAGTCGACAAGGTGGTGCTGGGTTTTTTCCTGGGCGTAGGCGTTGAACCACTTGCGCGTGCCGAAGGCCCTCAAAAAGCCCGTGGCGTACGGTGCGTCCATGTGGTTGCCCTGTCCCCCAACGCCCGACAGTCCCAGTACACCCGGGCCGTGCGTGTCGCGCAGGTCTCTCAGGCGGCCGGCGATCTCGGTGATCGCCGTGTCCCAGTCGATCTGCTCGAAGCTACCGTCGTCGCGGCGCCTGAGAGGGTGCTCGACTCGCAGCGGGTGGTCAATGTAGTTGGTGATGGTGACGCCCTTGTTGCAGATGTAGCCCTGCGTAAAGGGGTTGGTCTCATCGGCCCGTACGTCGGTGATGCGGCCGTCGGACACGTCGACCCGCAGTCCGCAGTTGTGGCTGCACAGCACGCAGGCCGTCGCGAGATCGCTGCCGTTGAGCTCTATGGGCGTACTTGAAATAGATGGGTGGGCGGCCGTTGAACTCATTTTCCTCTCTCTTGCCGGTGGGATCGTATACACCCCAAGCCATAGCCCAAGCAAGCATTGCATGGCTAATGCAGGCTCAGCTTTTGAGCTACCGGTGGGTTTAATGTGGGTGGGTTGTTCGGCAAGCGGTGGAAGGTTCCATCAGTCTGCCGGGCAGGCGCTTGGGGCGGCTGTGACCAGTCGTCCTGGGTGTTAACAACTGCTGCCGCGCCGGGCTAGTCTGGCGCGGCCGTGATTGGCGGCCGGGCCGACTGAGGCCCAGGGGACAAGCATGGATATAGTAATCATAGTTCTGCTCGCCGGGGTTCTGGCGACTACGATTGTGCTGATTCTGCGCGGGGGCGGCCAGCAGGAGCTGGACACCCGCGAGCTCGAGCAGCGTATTCGCGATGACCTCACAAAAGGGCTGGGCCACAGTCGTCGCGAGAGTTCCGAGGACGCTGGCCGCTTGCGCGGCGAGGTAAACCAGCAACTCGAGCGCGTTCAGACTTCGCTGGTGAAGAGCACCGACCAGCTGCGCGGCACGCTCGACGAGCGCGTACGCGAAATGCAGGAGAGCAACTCGAAGAAACTCGACGAGATGCGGCACACCGTTGACGAAAAGCTGCAGGGCACGCTCGAGAAACGCCTGGGCGAGTCTTTCAAGCTGGTGAGCGAGCGCCTGGAGGCCGTGCAGAAGGGTCTGGGCGAAATGCAGGAGCTGGCCGGCGGCGTGCGTGATCTCAAGAGTGTGCTCACCAACGTCAAGGCGCGTGGTACCTGGGGCGAAGTGCAACTGGGCGCGCTGCTCGAACAGGTGCTCACTTCCTCGCAGTACGACCGCAACGTCAAGACCCGCGAGGGCTCCGACGATCTCGTGGAGTTTGCCGTGCGTCTACCCGGCTCCAGCGACGAACCCGACAGCTGCGTGTGGATGCCCATCGATTCGAAGTTTCCGCAGGAGGACTACCTGCGCCTGGTCGACGCCGCCGATCGTGCCGATGCCGAGGGCGTGGCCGAGGCGAGCAAGGCGCTGGTGCGGGTGGTGAAGAAATCGGCGGCCGATATCGCCGACAAGTACCTCGACCCGCCGCGCACCACCGACTTTGCGATACTGTTTCTGCCCACCGAGGGGCTGTACGCCGAGGTGATACGGCAGCCGGGGCTGGTCGAGGATCTGCAGTCCAGTCATCGCGTGACGGTGGCCGGTCCGTCTACCCTGCTGGCCCAGCTCAACGCCCTGCGCATGGGTTTTCGCACGCTGGCGATTGAAAAACGCAGCAGCGAAGTGTGGAAGGTGCTGGCCGCGGTGAAGAGCGAGTTCGGCAAGTTCGGCGACGTGTTGGCCAAGGTCAAGAAGCAGCTTAACACGGCTGCCAGCACCATAGAGCAGACCGAGACGCGGACGCGTGCCATGGAGCGCAAGCTGCGATCGGTAGAGGAGCTGCCCGATGCCAGGGACGGCCAGCTGGTGGGTCTTGATGGCCCCGGGGACACGGACGACGACGATGACGACGGCGTGCTCAAGCTGGCCGTCGTCGAAAAGGACTGACCGCCCGCGCAGGCCGCTTGCGCTCACTTTACCCGGTGCGGCCCATGCATAAGGGTAGTCGCCGCATGACTGAGCAGGACACCATCAGCCCGGGCAACAACAAGGCGAGCGACGGTTACTCCAACTATGTCTTGTGGGTGTTGTTCGCGGTTTACGTGATCAACTTCATCGACCGGCAGGTGCTGTCGGTCTTCATCGGGCCCATCAAGGAAGAATTCGGCGTCTCGGACACCCACATGGGCCTGCTCGTAGGCTTCGCCTTCGCGTTGTTCTACACGATCGCCGGCATACCGATCGCGCGCTGGGCCGACAGGGGCAATCGCCGCACGATAATAGCCATTGGCCTCACGGTGTGGAGCGCGATGACGGTGGCTACCGGGCTCACGCGCAACTTCGCGCAGATGGCCCTGGCGCGCGTGGGTGTGGGCGTGGGCGAGGCGGCCGGCAGCCCGCCGGCGCACTCGCTGATCAGCGATTACTTTCCGCCCGAGCGTCGTGCCCGCGCCATGGGAATCTATTCCTGGGGCGTGTACGTGGGCTCGGCCATCGCCTACCTGGGCGGCGGCTACCTGAGGGCCAACTTCGACTGGCGCACGGCCTTTATCATACTCGGCCTGCCCGGCCTCGTGATGGCCGTGGTCGTACGGCTCACGGTGCGCGAGCCGCCGCGCGGTATGTCCGAAAACGTGACGGCCCCGGTAGAGCCGACCACGTTGCGGGAGACCTTGTCTTACCTGCTCGGCTGCCGCAGCTGGCTGTACCTCGTGGCGGGCTCAAGCCTGCTGTCGATCACCGGTTACGGCGTGCTGATGTGGGGCTACGAGTTCTTCGGTCGCGTGCACGGTATGGCACCGGTGGAGATCGGTGTGTGGATGGCCGTCGTCGTTGGACTGGGCGGCAGCGCGGGTGCCTACGCGGGCGGCTATCTCTGCGACCGACTGTCACGCGTAGACGTGGCCTGGTACATGCGCCTGCCGGCGATAGTGACGCTGGTGAGCCTTCCCTTTGCGGCGCTGTTTCTACTGAGCGACGCTCCGGGCGAGGCCATCGCGTTCTTCTTCGTGTTCTACGTACTGTCGAACATGTACGTACCCGCCATGCACACGCTCAACCAGAACCTCGCGCACCTGCGCATGCGTGCCACCGCGGCGGCCATACTGTTGTTCGTCGTCAACCTCGTGGGCGCCGGTGCCGGCCCATCGCTGGTGGGATTTCTCAACGACTCTTTCGCGCCCGCATACGGCCAGCTGGCAATACGCTGGTCGCTGCTCACCGTGGCCTCTACGGGTCTGCTGGGCGCGCTGCTGTTCTACCTGTCGAGCCGCCACCTGGCTGGCGACTTCGCCCGCCGCGACACCGATTAGTATCCAAGGGCGCTACTGGCCGACCCCCCCCCTGACGGGGGGGAGCATGGTGAGATTTCTACTCCGTTTTCTAATTCGTTCCGCGCAAGTGAGTTCGCTATCTGGCTACTACCTGGGCAGCCGCTGCCCAGCGGTTAGGCAGGCGTTGGGCGGCAGGCCGGGTGGGGCTGCCTGTTAGAGCGGAAAACCGGCCGGGGAGTACTGGCACAATCGTTGCTATAAAGGGGACTGTCCCGAGGGCTTTTCGCCCAACAGCTTGTTGGCCGCGTGAGATCCCGGAGTAAGGGAATTTAAGTGATAGAATCTGCCTTGATTATAGCCGGCTTTCTACTGGTAGCCGTGCTGGTACCCAGCAGCTAGGGCCGGGCCTTGGTCGAGGTGTAAGTGGTTTGTACGGTCGCGGTCGGCTGCCGCTGCAACCAGCGCCATACCGCCCGGCAGGCGAGTGCGTCGGGCAGGGCGCGGTGGTGCGGCCCGTGCCAGCGATAGCCGATGTGGCGCGCGGCGAAGTCGAGTCCCTGGCGGCGCCAGTTACCGTGGTTGGCGTCCCACACCCGTTGCGAACGGGCGAAGCCGAGCATGGCGCAGTCAACGCGTCGCGCCCAGGCGAGCTCGCCGGGGAAAAATCGCGTGTCCGCGTCGGCGTCAAAGAAAACAACTTGCCGCTCCACGGTGAGTCGATAGATCTCGGGCCACAGCTCGTCCAGCGTGGGCGCGCCGCGCAGCATGGCTCGGCTGATACCGTGAATGTTGACCGCGCGATCGGGCATGCCGCGGCCGGGGTCAACCAGGCTGTCGAGCAGCACGTGGCCCGAGTCGTCGACCACCGCGATCTCGACCATGCGGTCGCCCTCGGCAGGATCCATGCCGGTGGCCTCTATGTCGACAAACACGGCGGGGTGGATTGGTACACGCTTGTCGCGCAGGCGGGCTCGCAGCTGGGCACCGGGCGAACTGTTCTTCTGTCGCCACGCCGCCATACAGCCATTGTGCCGCAAGGTGCCGCCTAACGGCAAGCCTCGCGAGCTAGCTGTGCGCCCGCTGGCGCTGGCCTCGGAACATCGGCAGATTGTCTGTTCGGGAGGACAAGCAACTTTGGACGTAACACTGGAAGGCAAGGTGGCCATCATAACCGGCGGCAGCCGCGGCATAGGGCAGGGCATCGCAGAGGAGTTCCTGCGGTCGGGTGCGCGGGCGGTGGTGGTGACCACGCGCCGGCAGGAAAACGCCGACGCGGCTTGCGAGGCCATCAAGCAATCAGTGGGCGCTGATACCGCGGCCCGCCTGCAGGCCGTGGTCGCCCGCGCCGACTCGGCCGACGATGCCCACACGACTGTTGCGGCCGTGGTGGCCGAGCATGGCTCCTGCGACATCCTGGTCAACAACGCCGGCACCAACCCCGCGCCCGGTCACATGGGCGAGGTCGAGCTCGCGGCCGTAGACAAGACCTGGGCCGTCAACCAGCGCGGGCCCTTGGCCTGGGCCCAGGCCGCGTGGCAGGGCTGGATGAAAGAACACGGCGGCGTCATCATCAACACCGCCAGCGTGGGCGGTCTCATGCCCGGTCCGTACATAGGCGCCTACAACGTTTCGAAGGCCGCGCTGATACACCTGACCCGGCAGATGGCCCTGGACATGGCTCCCACGGTGCGGGTGAACGCCGTGGCGCCGGCCGTGGTAAAGACGCGCCTGTCGGAGATGCTGTGGTCCACCAACGAGCAGGCCGCCATAGACCAGCACCCGCTCAAGCGCCTGGGCACACCCGGGGACGTGGCCAACGCGGTAACCTTCCTGGCTTCGGATCGCGCCTCGTGGATAACCGGCATCACCATGCCCATAGACGGCGGCGTGTCGGGTTGCGGCGGCGGGGGCTGATGGCTGGCGGGGATTCCTCTGGCAGCCGGAGAAAACCGATGACCGATACACAAGACAAGCCGGCGTTGATCGTTGAGCGCCAGGGCGCGGTGGTCACGCTGATCAACAACGACGCGCCCCGTAACCGCATGAGCATGGCCTACATGGATGAGCTCGAGGAGCAGGTGGCCGCGCTCGCCGAGGACAGGTCAGTCAGGGCGGTGGTGTTCTCGGCCGCCGGCGAAGAGAATTTTTCGGTTGGCATGAATCTCAAGGAACTGCCCGACGGCATCAAGAAGATGGGCGGCCCCGAGGCGCTTTTCGATCAGCGCCTGCGAGTACTGGCCGCCATCGAGCAGATGGAAAAGCCCACCATCGCGCTGCTCTACGGCTACTGCCTGGGCGGTGGCCTCGAGCTGCCGCTGGCCTGTCACTTCAGGCTGGCCGCCGAAGAGGGCGCGAGGATAGGGCTGCCCGAGATGGATCTCGGCACGGTGCCGGCCTGGGGAGGAAGCGCGCGCCTTGTACGCTGCGTGGGCCGTATGCACGCGCTCGACATGATACTGCGGGCGAAGAAGGTCTCCGGGCCCGAGGCCCTGCGCATGGGCCTGGTAAACGAGCTGTGGCCCGTAGCCGAGCTCAAGCAGCGCGGAGCCGAACTTGCCGCCGAGCTCGCTGCCATGCCGCCGCTGGCGGTGGCGGGTGTGCTCAAGGCCGTGGTGGGATCGGGCGAAGAACCGCTGGCCGAGGGGCTGGCCGCCGAGCGTCGTGCGGTGATGGCAACCTTCGGCACGCGTGATATGGCCGAGGGCATGGCCGCATTCATGGAGAAACGTAAACCTACCTTTACCGGCGAGTAGAGAGAGGGGCACGCAACCGATGCAGCGATGGGAAACACCATGGGCATAAAGATGGGATTGTTCGGGCCCATGAAGACCCTGGACTCGGCCCGCCACGGTATCGATCGCAGCGATGACGGCCGACTGCGCGCCTGGATAGACCACGAACCGATGAAGGGTGTCACCCCGGCAATGCTGCGCTGGTGGTTTGAAAACATCGACACGTTTTCCAAGTGGAACGGCAATGACTTTGACGGCCCCGAGGTGCCCGTCTACCGTTTCTGGCATCCCTACGACCACATCGCGGCCAATTGGCGCAAGCGCGTCCTGGACGCCCAGGGGCGCACGGGCGTCGGCAGTGTCATCGAAATACAGGAAAACATCGGCGGCCGTTTCGAGGTGCGCGATTGCGCGCGCGTGACACGATTTGACGACGAGCAGTTCAACTTCGAGCTGCTGGGCGGCGGCTTCCTGCCCGCGGCTACCGTTGATCACATCTACGCGCCCGTTGAGGGCGGCTGCTCGTTCTACACGAGCGTGACGGTGGGCAACGACTGGCCGTTGCTGGGCGGCCTGGTGGCCCGCCTGGCCGAGAAGATGCTGGTAAGCGAAGAGATGCTGCGGGCCTGGATACTTCACAACGTAGAGGAAAGCGGCGAGACCGAGAAGTTTGTGCCGCGGCTGTACGCCCACGCGCAGGGGAATTAGACCGTGAACTGGTATCTCGAAGCGCTTAAGAAGTACGCGCAGTTCAAGGGGCGGTCGCAAAGAAAAGAGTACTGGTGGTTCATCGCTGTCGACTC
>DBZX01000067.1:8664-13869 GCA_002311335.1 bacterium UBP10_UBA1149 | reverse complement strand
GGCGGCCGCCAGGGTGCGCAGCAGCAGGGGCAGCACGCGTATGGCGTTGTCGGTCGGTGCCGGCGCTGTTGTTCCTGGAGAAATCGCCAGGGAAGCCGGCGCGTCGGAAGTCCCGGCTCCGGAAGATGCCGCGCCAGCCTCGAGCTCGGCTTTGAGCTTGCGCACGAACTGCTTGAACAGCTGGTCCGACACGCCCTGTATCATGCGCCCGCCCACCTGCATCAGCCGACCGGTTATATCCACCGCCGCGAGCACGGTGACGGCGGTCGTGCCGTTGTCGCCCGCGGTCACGGTGGCGGTCACGGTTGCGCGGGCCGTACCACCGCCGGTCTCTCTACCCTCGGCCAGCATCTCGAGCAGGCCCGCTGCCTGGTCGGCCTTCTGCATGCACACGCTGCCCTTGTAAGCGGCCGAAACGGCGCCCACCTTTATGCGAACCGAACCGCGAAAGTTCTTGTCGTCGATGACCTCGTCGAGTGTGGCACCGGGCATGCACGGAGCCACGCGATGCGGGTCCATGACAAACGCCCACACCTGCTCGGCGGGCGCGTCAACTTCAAACTGCTGCTTGATCTCTATTGCCATCGTTTTCCTTTGCGGGTAGTAGCGCCAACCAGTTAGCCCATGCGCGGCTCTTTTTTCAAGTCCCCCGCGTCGACCATATCGGCCAGCGCGGCGAGGTAATCATCGTGGCTGTCGATGTCAGGGGGCGGCGGGCCTTCGAGCTCGAGCTCGAGCAACAGCGATGGATCGGCAGCAAACAGCTCGCGCGCGCCCTGCTCGCCCGAAAGCGCGGCTACCGACGGCCACAGCGATCGCCCGAGCAACACGGGATGGCCGGGTACTCGCTGGCCGGGTACGGGATCGCCCTCGCCACCGGTGTAGACCGGTCGCGCGGCTTCGCGGTCGCCGGCCAACCAGGCGTCTATCACCCGATCGACCAGGGCGTGACCCACCGTGGGTTGATCGGCCAGCAGCACCGCAGCGGCTTCGCTCGTGGGCGAGCAAGCCGCCAGGCCCGCTTGCAGCGACGAGGCCACGCCGCGGGCGTAGTCCCGGTTGCGGGCTATCTTGATCCGCGCGTCGGCCATCTGCTCGAGCAGCACGCTCACGCGATCGGCCTCGCGGCCCAGCACGACCACCAGCTCGCAGAACTCAACCCGCAACAACTCGGCCGTCACCGCCTCTATCAGCGTAACCTCGCCCCAGGGCAGCAGCGGCTTGCACTCGCCCATGCGCGAAGAAGCGCCCGCGCTAAGCAATACACCGCTGACCTGTTTCCGGCAGGTCACGACAGTGCCCGGCCGTGGCGCGCGGCCACCAGCTCGGCGAGCACGGCCACGGCTATCTCGGCGGGCTCGCGGCCACCCAGATCGAGCCCCACCGGCCCGTGGATGCTGTCGAGCTGCTCTTCTGCGACCCCGCGCGAGGCCAGCTCACGACGACGACGGGCCTGGGTGGCGCGACTGCCCAGCGCGCCCACGTAGCGTATGCCTGCGGCGAGCGCGGCTTCGAGCGCCGGCAGGTCAAACTTCTCGTCGTGGCTGAGAGTAACAACGCTGGCCGTAACGGGCAGATCCTCTCGCTCGAAAACTGCCTGCGGCCACTCGCACAACAGTGCTCGCGCATCTTGAAAACGATCAGGGCGAGCGAAAGCCGCGCGCGGGTCTATGACCGTCACCGCAAAGCCGGTGGCCGAGGCCATGCGACACAGCTGCGCCGCGGTGTCGGTGGCGCCCACGATGTACAGTGGCTCGTCGGGCTCCAGCTGTTCGAAAAATACCTCGTTAGAGTCTCGCAATTGCCCTGCCGTGAGCGCGCCCAGACTGCCTTGCATAACGCCCGCCCTGTTGTCGTCGTGGTCGATACAAAGCCTCCCCGACCCCGGCGGCAAGGCGGTCACCAGCGAGCAGCCGCGACCGGCGGCGAGCTCTGCCAGCGCCAGGTCCAGGGCCGGGTCGTCCTCGGGCAACACTTCAACCAGCACGCTTATGCTGCCGCAGGAAGTTGCTTCGGGACCGCGCTCGACACCCGGCTGGCTGTCGACACTCGTGGCCAGCTCGTAGTCGATCAGTTTCGCAGCCGCTCCACTGGCGATCATGTCCAGGGCCACGCGGGCGAGATCCGACTCAACGCAGCCGCCGCTCACCGAGCCTTGCACACTACCGTCGTCGGCCACGAGCATGCGCGCGCCGCGGCGCCGGGGCGCCGATNNCTGACCGAGCCAGGTGCGGTCATTATGCCCGAGATCAAGGCGCGGAGACGCCGCTGCCCGCAGTCCCGACTTCCCGATCAGCGCGAAGCTCATCGACGCCGTGGTGCGCTTCATCCATGAAGCGGTGAAGGCCTGAGAATTCCTCTCGGGTTCAGTCCAGCACGGTGCTGGCCACCAGCTCTTCCAGGTACTGCGTGTCCCACCAGGCGAGCTGCATCTGCTTGGCGCGGCGGAAGAACAACTGGATATCGTACTCTATGGTGAATCCCATGCCGCCGTGTACCTGCACCATCATGGCAGTGGCGTCGCGGTAGGTGTTGCAGGCAAAAAGCTTGGCCATGGGCGCGAGCCTGGCGATCGACATGCCCTGGTCACGTGTCCACGCAGCCTCGTAAGCCAGCGTGTGACCGCCTGAGATCAGCGTCGTTGCGTCGGCCATGTAGTGCGACAGCGCCTGGAAAGCGCCCAGCGGTTTGCCGAACTGCTCGCGATCGAGCGAGTACTGCACGGTGATCTCGAGCCCGCGCTCGGCCCCGCCCATGGCCTGGGCCGCCTGCAACACGATGCCGTCAAGCATGGCTGTATTCCACGCAGCCCAGCCCGAACCAGCGGCGCCAACGCGCGAGGAGGCGTCGACCTGCACGCCGTCAAAGGTCAGCAGGTACTGGCAGTCCGACGCCATCGACAACTGCTGCTCCATCTGGAGGCCCTCGGCGCGAGCGTCGACAATAAATATGTCTACATCCTCGTCGCCGTCGCCGCTGCGGGCCAGCACCAGCAAAGCGTCGGCCTCGCGCGCGAAGTGCACGTGGAGTTTTTCGCCCTCGAGCACGAAGCCGCCACCGTCCGGGCGCGCGCGCATCTGCACGCCGCGCGGGCCGCAGCCGTTGCCCGGCTCCAACCACGCGGGCACCACGATCTTTTCGCCCGAAGCGATGCCAGGAAGCCACCCGTCCTTCTGCTCCTGGCTGCCGGCTGCCGCGAGCACGCCGCCGGCCATAACGCAGCTGTCAAAGTGCGGCGAGGCCGCCATCGCCCGCCCGAACTCCTCGTACACCACCACCGCGTCCATAAGTCCCATGCCGGCGCCCCAGGGCTCGGGCAGGGTGAGGGCGGTGATACCCAGCTCGGCCAGCTTGCCCCAGAACTGGTCGGTGTAACCCTTGGCGTCGTCTTCAACGGCACGCACGACTTCTATCGGGGAGTGCTCGGCGCAGAGCGAGCGCAGGGTGTCGCGCAGCATTTGTTGTTCTTCGCTGAAATCCAGGTCCATCTATTCTTCCTCTTCTCTCTTCCAACTCGCAGCCGTCAAGCCGCCTATCCAGCAGTCCTCAAGCAACAGCCCCGTCGGCAAACAGCGCCTCCAACTCGTCCTCGCCCAAGCCGGCAGCGGCCAGCAGCTCGCGCGTGTGGGTCGCCCCGGGGTCGGGCAGCTGTACGCAGCCATCGGCCCGTTGCTGACCGGCCAGGAGCGGGGTTACCTGTCGTAAGCGCCCCTCGGCGGGATGTTCGGCCTCACCAAAAACCCCGCGCGCCGCGAACTGCTCGTCGACGACGAGTTCATCAATCGAGTACACCGGCGCCACGCAGGTGTCGGCGTCGAGCAGCAGGTCGAGCCAGTGTTGGCGGTCCCGCCCGGCAAACACGCGCGCGAGCTCTACGCGTAACTCGTCCTGGGCGTCGTCGTCGTACTGGCGCTGCACGAGCTTGTCGAGCCCGAGTGCACGGCAAAGGTTGGCCCAGAAGGCAGCCTCGATGGCGCCCACCGCAAGCCAAGCGCCGTCGCGGGCCTGGTAGCAGTCGTAGCAGGCGTAGCGGCCGGTGAGCACGTTGCTGCCCGGACCCGGCTCGGCGCCAGTGGCCAGGTGCTCGTCGATGTGCAGGGCCATCAACGCCAGCACGCCTTCTGCCACCGACACGTCCAGGTACTCGCCCTGCCCCGTGCGTGCGCGCCGCAGCAGCGCCGCCAGTATGGCCACCGCCGCCTGCATGCCGCCGGCGGCGCTGTCGGCCACCGTGGCTCCGGGCGTCGGCGGTCCTCCGTCGGCCCGCCGGGTGGAGCAGTGCAGAAATCCACCCACGGCAAGGTAGTTGAGATCGTGGCCGGCGCGTTGCGAGGCCGGGCCCTGTTGGCCGTAGCCGCTCGTTGAGCAGTAGACCAGGCCGGGGTTGCCGGCCGACAGGTCTGCGTAGCCAATGCCAAGGCGATCAACGACGCCGGGACGGAAACTCTCGATCACGACGTCGGCCTTACAAGCGAGCGCCACGAAGGCGTCGCGGCCGCTGGGGTCCTTGAAGTCGAACAGCGCGCGGCGGTAGCCGCGGCCGGCCGAGTAGCTGTGAAACGGCGGACGGATCTGCACGCCCTCGTGGCGCGGCACGGGGCCGATCTTGACCACATCGGCGCCGTAATCAGCCAGTACGCGACTGCACCTGGCCGCCGGCCCCACGCTCGACAGGTCGAGCACGGTGGTGCCCTCGAGCATGGACACAGCGGGAGTTGACGCGTTGTCTGTCATGGCTGGCAACGGTGTCGGCTCAGAAGTTGCGCGGCAGCCCCAGCTTGCGACGCGCGATGATGTTCTTCTGAATCTCCGAGGCGCCGCCGCCTATGGTCTCGACCACGGTGCAACGATAGGTGCCCTCGAAGCGGGCGCGCAGCGGCGCGCTGTCGGTGCCCTCCTTGAGCTGGGCCTCGCCGCCTATTACGTCGAGGGCCGTGTTGGCCACGCGCTGCGACAGGTTGGTGCCGTAGAGCTTGTATTCCGAGGCCTCGCAGGTGGGTGGCTTGCCACCCTTCAACGACGCCGCCACGAACTTGTAGCCGAGGCAGCGGGCCACCTCGGTCTCGGTCACGGTGTTGGCGATGGTGCTGCGTACGACCGGGTCGTCGCGCAGCGCGCGCCCGTCGCGCTGGGTGTCGCGCACCCAGTTGCACAGCAGGCGGGTGCGTTCCTCTATGGGCGAGAAGGGCCCCCCCCGGGCCCCCC
>DBZX01000067.1:1335-8420 GCA_002311335.1 bacterium UBP10_UBA1149 | reverse complement strand
CCAGTCGGCAAAGTGGGCCGAGGTGGTCCAGATTTTCTGGCCGTTCATCACCCACCAGTCGCCGTCGCGCTCGGCCTTCAGCTGCATGTTGGCCGCGTCGCTGCCGGCCTGCGGCTCGCTGTAGCCAACGGCAAACTCGACCTCGGCGCTGAGAATCTTCGGCAGGAACTCGCTCTTGAGCTTATCGCTACCGTGGCGGATGAGCGTCTTACCGATGATGCCCACGCCCTTGCCGATCTGCGGGGCGCCCACGCGCGCGAGCGCCTCGTTGAGTATGTACTCGTAGACGCCCTCCATTTCCTGGCCGCCGTACTCCCGGGGCCAGGTCATGCCCAGCCAGCCCTGGGCGGCGAGCTTTTTCATGAACGCGCGGCGCTCGGGCGTGTCGGCCAACTGGGTGAAGTTCTCGCGGGTGAGATCCATGACCTCGGGGTCGTGGTTGTCGGCCAGCCACTGCTCAACTTCCTGCTGAAAAGCCTGCTCGGCCTGGGAAAAATCGAAATTCAAGGCTACCTCCGCTGCCCGGCCGCTGCCCGGCGAATCGGGCGCGATGGCACACGGGCAGGCAAAGAGCAGTAGCACGCCACCCCCCTCAAGTGAAACGTGTTCTACCCGAGCCGGAAGGGGGATACGCTCCTTTGGCCTCAAAGGAACGTAGCGAGCTTCTTGACTGGTGTGGGGAGGCAGGACAGTCAGGAGGATGGCCGACGCACTACAGTTTAACCCGGAAGCACGGATGCTCATCGACGGTGAGCTGGTAGAAGCGGCCTCGGGGCGTAGCTACGACAACATCAACCCGGCCACCGAAGAGGTCCTGGGGCAGACTGCCGACGGCGACAGCGAGGACGCCGAGCGCGCCGTCGCCGCCGCGCGCCGGGCCTTCGACGACGGGCAGTGGGCCGGCGACCGGCAACTGCGCAAACGCTGCCTCGAGCAGTTGCGCGACGCCATGGAGGCCGACAAGGAGGCGCTGCGCTGGCAGACCGTGGCCGAGGCGGGCAGCCCGCTGCAGCTCACCTGGGCCGCCCAGGGCGACACCGTGATAGAAGACGCGCGCTGGCCAACGGCCCGCATCGACGACTTCGAGTGGGAGCGCGACCTGGGCGTACACGATTTCATGGGCATGAAGAGCCGGCGCGTGGTCGTACGCGAGCCGGTGGGCGTGGTAGCCGCCATCACGCCGTGGAACTACCCCCTGCAGGTCAACCTCGCCAAGGTGCTGCCGGCGCTCGCGACAGGCAACACGGTGGTGCTCAAGCCCGCGCCCGACACCCCGTGGAACGCCACATGGCTGGGGCGCCTGGCGGCCGAGCACACCGATATGCCGCCGGGCGTATTCAACGTGGTGACGGCGTCGGATCCGGCCGAAATCGGCGAGTTTCTCACCGCCGACCCGCGCGTGGACTTGGTAAGCTTCACCGGCTCAACGGCCGTGGGCCGGCACATCATGGCCCGCTCGGCGGATACGGTAAAGAAAGTATTCCTCGAACTGGGTGGCAAGTCGGCGCACATCGTGCTGGACGACGCCGACCTCGAGGCCACCATGCCCTTTGCCGCGTTCAGCTTCGTGCACGCCGGCCAGGGCTGCGCGATGACAATGCGCTGGCTCATTCCCCGCGACCGATACCAGCAGGCCGTCGAACTGGCCCAGGCGGCCACCGAGAGCCTGGCCTGGGGCGACCCCAGCGACCCGTCCAATCTCATGGGCCCGCTCATCAACGCTCGCCAGCGCGAACGCGTGCTGGGCTACATCGAAAAGGGCAAGGCCGAGGGCGCGCGCCTTGTCACCGGCGGCGGACGCGGACCACACGAAAAGGGATACTACGTTGAGCCGACGCTGTTTGCCGACGTCGATAACTCCATGACCATAGCCCGCGAAGAAATATTCGGGCCGGTACTCACCCTGCTGCCTTTTGACGACGACGACGACGCCGTGCGCATAGCCAACGACTCTGACTACGGGCTGTCGGGCGGCGTAAGCTCGGCATCGCTCGAGCGCGCCGAGAGCGTGGCCCGTCGTCTTCGCACCGGCACCGTGGGCATCAACGGGGGCATGTGGTACGCACCCGACTCGCCCTTCGGTGGTTACCGGCAGAGCGGGCTCGGCCGCGAAATGGGCCTTGAAGGTTTCTCGGAGTACCTGGAGACCAAGACGCTGGGATTCCCCGCTTGAGCGAAGCAGGCAGTCATATCACCCCGCGCTCACTTGCCGGCAAAACCGCCCTGGTCACAGGTGCCTCGCGCGGGCTGGGCCTGGCCATCGCCGAGGCCCTGGTCGAGCGTGACGTGCGCGTGGCCATGCTCGCCCGCGCCGGCGACAGCGACCCCGGCGAAGCCACAAACAAAACCGGCAAGCTCGCGGAAGAAGCCGCGCGCCTGGGCGAGCGGGCCAGCGCTATACAGGCCGACGTGGCCGACCCCGACTCGGTTCGAAGCGCGTTTGCCGAAGCCGCCAAGCTGTTTGACGGCCGCCTGGACATACTGGTCATCAACGCCGGCGTGGCCGAACTCGCGCGCGTGGAAGACCTGGCCGACCACGAACTTACAGCTCAACTCGACACCAACCTGCTGGGCGCGATGTACTGCTGCCGTGAGGCCGTGCCCCTGCTGCGCGCGGCCAAAGGTGGCCAGGTGGTGATGATCTCTTCGACGACAGTGAACGACCCCTACCCGTGGATGACGGTGTACGCAGCTACCAAGGCGGCGCTTGAAAACTACGCCGTCTCGCTCAGGCGCGAGCTGGCCGAACAGGGCACACGGGTAACGGTGCTGCGCTGCGGACCGGCCTGGACCAACTTCAACGCCAGCTGGGATCCCGAACGCGCCCAGGTGGCCTACCAGGAGTGGGAAGCCGGGGGCTACCCGGGCTGGGCAGGCGCCATGGACCCGGCGATAGTGGGGCTTACCGTGGCCCGCACGCTTGAACTGCCCGAGCAGGCCTGCGCCGAACTGTTGGAGATCGACCCGACGGCCGCCGCCCCCACCGAACCCGCCAGCAGAACCTAAAAACTGCGCGGCAGGCCCAGCGCCCGCGTGGCTATTATGTTTTTCTGTATCTCCGAGGTGCCGCCGCCTATGGTGTCGACTACCGTGTAGCGATAGCTGCGCTCGAAGCGTCCGTCCTGGGGTGTGTGGCGCTGACCCACCCGCAACTGGCCGGCAACGCCCGCGAGGTCGAGCGCGGTGTCGGCCACGCGCTGCCCCGCTTCGTTCATGAACAGCTTGTACTGCGACGACTCGACGGTGGGCACGGTGTCGCCAAGGGCCGCGGCCAGCACGCGCTTCTGCAACGCGCGCGCCACCTGCAGGTCGGTCGCCACGAGCGCCAGTTGCCTGCGCGCCCTGGGGTCTTCTGCGATCGGGCGGCCCTCGCGGGTGGCCTCACGGGCCCAGTCAAACAAGGCAGCCGCCTTGGTCTCGAGCGGACCCATGGGCATCATGGCAAAACGTTCCAGGTCCAACGCCTCGCATATATAGGTCCATCCGCGGTTGAGTTCGCCCACCACGCAGTCGTCGTCCACGCGCACCTTGTCGAAGAACACCTGGTTGGTGCGCTCGTCGCCCATGGTCATTATGGGCGTCACCTCCAGTCCCAGGCTGTCCATGGGAATGAGGAACAGCGTTATGCCGCGATGCCTGGGCGCGTCGGGGTCGGTACGCGCGCCCAGCCAGTACCAGTCGGCAAAGTGGGCCGAGGTCGTCCACATCTTGGTGCCGTTGAGCAACCAGTGGTCGCCGACGTGCTCGGCACGCAGCTGCATGTTGGCCGCGTCGCTGCCGGCCTCGGGCTCGCTGTAACCCACCGCGAACTCGATCTCGCCGCGGATGATGCGCGGCAGGAAACGCTCTTTCAGCTCTGCGCTACCGTTGCGGATGATGGTCTTACCCACCATGCCCACGCCCTTACCCGGCTGCGGCAGGCCGCGCCGCGCCAGCGCCTCGGTGAGCATGAAATCGTAGATGCCCGACAGCGCCGCACCGCCGTACTCGACCGGCCACGACATGCCCAGCCAGCCGCGCTCGGCCAGCGCGGCAATGAACTCGCGCTTGGCCGCGGTGTCGACCGTCTGCGAGAGCTGCTCGGGGTGACGGTCGCTCACCGCCGCGCGGCGCGCGGGATCGGACAGGTATTCGTCGAGGAACTGCTCGACCTCGGCCGCGAAGACCAGCTCTTTTTCACCGTACGCGAAGTTCATGTCGCTTAAGAACGATCAGTCCCGTCCCTCAGTCCCTGGCCGGGAACACGTCGCCCTGCTTACCGTCGACGTCGGCCCAGCCTTCGCCCACCGGCACCAGGAAACGGATGTGCAACACCCTTGAGGCAAACTTCCACGCGCCGTTCTCGCGTACGTAGCTGTCGTCGTACCAGCCCGAGCCTATCATGCTCTGGTCACCCATGGTCGCCCTGAGATCGAGGTAGCAGTTGCCCGTGGCGTGGTCACCGTCGAGTTCGACCACGTGGTTGTGCACGTAGGGATAAAGACCGATGCCGGTAAGCATGTCACCGTAGTCGCGCTTGAGATTCTCGCGGCCGACTATGGGCCGGCCGTCGCCTATGTCCATGCTGCCCTGCTCGGCGAACAGCTCGACAATACTGTCGCCGTCGCCCCTCCACACGCAGTGCGCGTAGCGGCGCGGCAGGTCGCGTATGGCCTCGAGGTCGGCCAGCCGTCTAACGGTCGCTTCGAGATTGCTGTCGTTGCTCATTGATCGTCGCTCCCTGTTTGGTTCCCGGCCCGCGGCTGAACCGCGCCGTCGCGCTCCAGCTCGGCTATATCAGCCGCGCTCAAGCCCAGCAGTTCGCCCAGCACGTAATCGTTGTGCTCGGCCACGGCGGCCCCGGCCACACCGCTGGCCGCGGGCGTGTCACCCAGGCCCAGCGGCATCGCGCAGGCCGTCACCGTGCCGAGAGTAAGGTGTTCCACCAGCTCAAAGAAGCCGCGCCCGCGCAACTGGGGATCGCGCTTGTACTGGTCGTCGACGTTCTGCACGGGGGCAGCAGCGACACCGGCGCCCTGCAACTGCTCGCTGGCCTCGAGCGGGCTACGTTCTGCCGTCCAATCGCTGATGCCCTCGTTGATTTCGTTGGTGCACTCCAAGCGGCCGTCGGCGTGGACGAGCCCGGCGTCGGCCAGCCAGGCCGAGCGTCCAAGCACACGGCAAAGCCCGGCCCACTGGCCGTCGTCCTGCACCGACAACGCGAGCCAGCGGTCTTCACCCGAGCAGCGGTACACGCCCTCGGGGCAGGCGGACGCCGGCTTCTGGGACGGTGTTGCCCCCGCAGACGACCCGGCCAGCGCGTCCACCAGTAACTCGCCCGCAAGCCCGGCCGTGCACTCGAACTGTGACAGGTCGACGTACTGTCCCCGTCCTGCCTGCCGGCGGTGCTCGAGCGCCGACATGACGGCGAACAGTCCGTGCAGTGCCGTCATGGGGTCGGGGAACGCATACTGGTCCATGGTGCACTCGCGCTCTGCAAAGCCCGACGCAGCCGCCATGCCCGACAGCGCCATGATGTTGGGCCCCCAGCTGACGTAGCCCGCCGCCGGGCCGGTGGCTCCGTAGCCGCTGGTGCTGAGCATGACCAGGCGCGGGTTGGCGACAGACAGTTGCTGCCAGCCAAGGCCCAGGCGATCCATGACGCCCGCGGCGTGGTTCTCGACCACCACGTCGGCGCGCGCTGCCAGCTTAACGGCAAGCTCAACACCGCGCGGCCTGCGCAGGTCGAGCGCAACGAACAGCTTGCCCGCGTTCCAGTCAGTGAACCAGGGCGACTCGGTCGGCCGAGGCACGTGCTCGGGGTCGTCGGGCCGCGAGTAGCCGCGCACCACGTCCGGAAAGTCTCGCGATTCTACGCGTATGACCTCCGCGCCGCAGGCCGCCATTATGCGACCGACCCAGGGACCGGCCATGGCCGAGGTGAACTCGAGCACGCGCAGGCCGGCGAGTGCCCCCGCGGCGTTTTTCACACTGCCGTCCGCGCTCACAGCGCGCCCTCAGCGACCAGTTGCTCGAAGCGCTCGGCGTCAAGACCCAGCTCTCCGCGCAGCAGCTCGCGGTTGTGCTCTCCGGCCGCCGGTACGTGCCCGCCACCTTGCCAGGGCGTGGCCGAGTGGCGAAAAGGCGCGCCGGGATAGCGCAGGCCGTCTTCGCCTTCTACAAAATACCCGCGCGCGGCCAGCTGCTCGTCGCCGGCGAGATCGACCAGCGTGTTGACCGGGCTGAAGGCTATACGCCGCCGTTGCCCCTCGCGGTAGACCTCGTCGACGGTAAAGCTCGCGGTCATCTCGTTTATAAAAATGTCCAGCAGCTCGCGATGGGGCAGGCGCGCGGACGACGCCCCCTCGAACATGGGGTCGAGCACTTCCTTGTTGCCGGTGGTCTCGTTGATCCAGGCGGCCAGGGCCTTCCAGTGAGAGGGGCGGTTGACCATCAGGTAAACCAGCCCGTCGGTGCAGCGGTAGGTGCCCGAGGGCACCGAGGCGAACAGCCCCGGGCCCGAGCGACGCGGCACGATGCCGTCGTCAAGGTACTTGCCCACGCCGGTTATGTGGGCGACCGACGCCAGGCACTCGGTGGCAGATATATCGATCCACTGCCCCCGCCCGGTGTTGCGCGCGTGCCACAAAGCGATCATCGAAGAAACCGCCGCCCAGCTGCCGGCCGCAGTCCAGGCCTGCCGCCCGGCCAGGCGACCCGGGGGATCTTCGGCGTAACCGGTCACGTGCATCGAACCCGACATCGCTTCGACCGTGAGCGCAGAGGCCTTCCAATGGGCGCGCGGGCCGCTGCGACCGTGCGGCGTAATCGAGCAGGCAACAAGCGCCGGGTTGGCTTGCGACAGGCGGTCGTAACCCAGCCCGCGCTTTTGGAGATAACCCGCGGGCGTGGTCTCGATCAAGAGATCGGCGCGGGCTACGAGGCCGGCAAAGAGTTCGCGCGCACCGGGGTGCTCAAGATCAAGCGTGACACTACGCTTGCCGCTGTTGTTGCAACGAAAGAACAGGCCGGGCTCGTTGCCGTCGGGCGCACGCGGGGTGATCCCTCGCGCGGGATCGCCACCGGGCGGCTCGACTTTGACGACG
>DBZX01000067.1:911-1300 GCA_002311335.1 bacterium UBP10_UBA1149 | reverse complement strand
GACGACGTCGGCGCCCATGTCGGCAAACAGCTTGCCGCAGTAGCAAGCACTCTCGTCGGCCAGCTCTATTACGCGCGTGCCCGCGAGCGCCCCCTGCGCTGCTTTGCCCGAGCCACTTTCAACCGCTGTCGCCACGCCCCGAAACATAGTAAATCGGTGAACTTTTTGCCAAGGGCGCCGCTTACCGCCACTTGCAGCTTGGACACGACCGCTGCACCTGTGTTAACTGTGCGGGCAGACTCCAAGCAGTACGGAAGTCCATGAACTGGGACATGAACAGGCTGGGATCGGTTTTCAGGGGGGGTACGTCCAGCTACCGAGCCTGGTCTACCGGCCGCAGAACCGACGAGTTTCTGCGTCAGCTGCGCAACGTGCCGGTCATCGCCGGC
>DBZX01000067.1:336-796 GCA_002311335.1 bacterium UBP10_UBA1149 | reverse complement strand
GAACCGAGCCGCCTGACGGGGAGGCGGGCAGGCCCGGGCGGGGGGGTCGCTCGTGTAACTTTGAGCGCCCCTGAGCCAGAAAACACACGAAAAGGTCCCCAACTGCGCCTGATTGCTGAATAAACGGTTCATGCGCCCGTCATAGAGTTGATCGTTGAGCCGGAAGATCGCCCATGCCTCGAGGGCCGAAAGGCCGGGTGGGGCTGTACCCCCCCCTGACCGGGGGTGAGCGAGCGGCCGGTTTGGAAACAGGCCCAGCAACATAACGAGAGAGCGAGAATGACCGGAAACAGCATACTTGAAGCAGACTGCCTTTTGCCCGACCAGTACATGGCCCTGGTGGGCGGGGGCGACAACCTCAGCGGCGAGCGCCGCCTGATGCTTGCCGTGCTCGAAGACGCCCTGGACCGCTACCGCCGCTTCGCACTGGCCCGCGATCCGCGCGGCCGCGCCGAGTACC
>DBZX01000067.1:0-188 GCA_002311335.1 bacterium UBP10_UBA1149 | reverse complement strand
GCCACCTACCTGCGCGAGCGCCTCGCCCGCGCCTACCCCAGCCGCCGCCTGAGCATAGGACGCGAGCCGCAACTGGTGCCGCTCGGTGACCTGCCCGAGTTCGAGGACGGCGTGGCCGATATCGATGAGCCGCGCGAGGCCAACGTCGGCGAGTTTGACCAGGTAGCCTGACGGCTGCCTGCCCCGGG
>DBZX01000101.1:5189-10924 GCA_002311335.1 bacterium UBP10_UBA1149 | reverse complement strand
CGCAACGATGGTGTTTTCACGCCGCCTCAGCTCACGCCGACCCTGCAGTGGCCGGGCTCGGCTGGTGGGGCCAACTGGGGCGGTGTTTCGATCGACCCGGTGAGGGGACGGCTGTACGTCAACCAGCTGCGCACGCCCATGGTGATACAACTCATTGAGCGCGAAAAGTTCGACAAGCTTGACCGCGGATCGGTGGTCTACCCCGACGAGCTCTATCCCATGCAGGGCACCCCTTACGGGCTCAAGCGTGGGCCCCTGCTTTCCAGCGCCGGGGCGCCGTGCAATCCGCCGCCCTGGGGTACGATGACCGCCGTCGACCTGGTCAGTGGCGAGGTCCTGTGGGAGTCGGTGCTCGGTACCACGCGCGATATGGCGCCGTGGCCCATGTGGTTGCCCCTGGGCGCGCCGAATCTCGGCGGCTCGGTCGTGACCGCCGGGGGCCTGGTGTTTATCGGCGCCACTACCGACAAGTTTTTTCGGGCTTTCGACGTCGAAGACGGCCGCGAGGTCTGGACCAGGCGGATACCTTATACTGCCAATTCTTCACCGGTCACTTACCGGCTGGGTGCCGAGAGCAGGCAGTTTGTAGTCATTGCCGCCGGCGGCCACGGCTGGTCTGAGCCCGGCGACGCTCTGCTGGCCTTTGCTCTGCCCGCTGCGGGGGCGGCGGACTGATGGGCCTGGACCGGGCCAGGCAAACCGCTTCCTGGCTTTTGTTTCCGCTGCTGCTGGGCACCTGCCTGCTGACGGCCTGGCGCATGCTGGAGGCCGGCATGAACGAAGCGGCCACGCTGGGCGTGGTTTCGTTGCTGGCCATAACGGTTATAGCGCTGTTTGAGCGGACCCTGGCGTTTGATGTCGACTGGAACCGTAGTCGGTCAGACCTGCTGACCGACGCCGCCCACTCGCTGGTCAACAGCTACGGGGCGCGCGAGTTGTTCAAGCTCGGCCTGCCGCTGCTGTTGCTGCTCGTGCTGCCTTTCCGCGACGCCCAGCAGGGGAGCGGCGGAGGTCCCTGGCCGGTAGAGCTGGCCTTGCCCCTGCAGGTGGTGCTGGCGGCGTTGCTGGCGGAGTTCGGCCAGTACTGGGCGCATCGATTCGCCCACGAGAACGAGTTTTTCTGGCGCCTGCACTCCACCCATCACAGCCCCACGCGCCTGTACTGGCTCAACGCCGGCCGCGATCACCCGCTGGGGGTGTTGTGGGTGTTCGTCTGCGAAACGACTCCGCTGCTTCTGCTGGGAGTCCCGGCAGATTGCCTGCTGTTGTTCTACAGTTTCGAATCGGTGCACGGGCTTTTTCAGCATTCCAACATAGACCTGAGGATGGGCTGGCTGGACTGGGTGTTCAGTGGGGCGTCGCTGCACCGCTGGCACCACTCGGCGGTGTCGGCCGAGGCCTGTCACAATTACGGCGCAAATCTCATCCTCTGGGATATCGTTTTTGCTACGCGCTATCTGCCAGCCGACAAACGGCCACCTGCGGCCGTGGGTCTCGAAGACATGGAACGTTTTCCGCAGGACTTCAGCGGGCAGATGCTCGTGCCGTTTCGCTGGAAGCGAGAGGCGGGCTACCGCACGAGCGGGGCTGAGAGGCCCTCCCGGGCCGGCGACCGGGTATGAACGGCCTGTAATGCAAACCCTGGTTCTTCGAGGCCTGCCTTGTACGGGCCCCGGTGCTGCGATATATGCCTGTAACCGGTGCCGCTGCGCGCCGCAGGGAGGAGACAGCAAGTTTATGAAAAGGGTTATGAAGACGGTTACGGGGAAAGTGATTCTTGCGGCTCTGATCTGCTTGTTCGTGGCAGTTTCCGGGGCAGGCCCGGCCGCGGCCGCCGTGGGGGACTGGTACAAGGGAGACGGACACGTGTCTTTCGGCTACGGAATCGGCCATTCCGACAGGGACGGTGACAGCCAGACCGGCCAGCGCCTGCTCTTCGTCAAGGAAGCCTTTGACTGGCTGGCTCTCGAAGGTGGCTACATGGATCGTGGTGGCGACGACGGCGACGGCATTTACGCGGCAGTGATGCCCACTGTCAAGATAAACGATACGTTCTCGGTGCACGCTCTCGGTGGCTGGCAGCTCGGGGAGGAAGACAACTCGCTGCTGGGCGGAGGCGTAACGGCTCGCTCCTCGACTACTCCGTTCGGTATTCGCGCCGAGGTCATAGAGGCCGACGGTGAAGATTCCATCTGGGTGATGCTGCTGCTTGATATCGACACCTGGCAGGGTCACTAGGCTGTCGCCTGGAGAATGAAGCTCTACAACTCCCTGGGGCCCAACCCCCGCGTGGTGCGTATGTTTGCTCTCGAGCTGGGTCATGAGCTGGCGCTCGAGGAAGTCGACCTGCTTAGCGGGGACAACAGGCGCGCGCCGTACACGGATCGCAATCCCGGCGGGCAGCTTCCCGCCCTGGTTCTCGACGACGGCTCGGTGATCTCCGAGATAACGGCTATCTGCGAGTACCTCGACGAAACCGTCGGTGATGGCTCGCTGATGGGCAAGAGCGCTGCAGAGCGGGCCACTACGCGCATGTGGACCAGGCGGCTGGATCTGAAGATCTGCGAGCCAATGGCCAACGGGTTTCGTTTTGCCGAGGGCCTGGCCCTGTTTGAAGGGCGAATGCGCTGCATTCCCGAGGCTGCGGACGGCCTCAAGGCTACCGCTGTCGATGGCCTGCAGTGGCTCGAGGGTCTCATGGGAGACAAGCCATTCGTTGCCGGTGATCAATTGACGATGGCCGACCTGTTGCTGTTCGGCTTCGTGGATTTCTTTGCCACCGTCGGCCAGCCACTCGATCCCTCGCTTGAAAAACTGTCGGCCTGGTATTCGCGCATGAACGAACGCGAAAGCGCGGCCGCAAGCCTCCATCCTTCCGCCAGTGCGGCGGGCATGAACGGATAATCAGGCTTCTTCCGGGAGCTGGCAGCAGGCATTAGTCGAAGCGTGGCCGATGACCGCAAGCTGCTGCTGGGTTCGCTGTTGTACCCGGTTTTCGAACTGCTCGACCTGTTCGGGCCACTGGAAATGTTCGGCAACTGCCCGCAGCTCGAGCTGTGCACAGTGGCTCTTTCTGCCGGCCCGGTGAAATCGGCCCAGGGCGTCGAAGCGGTGGCAGACTACGCATTGGATGATTGTCCGCCCCTGGACCTGCTGCTCATCCCCGGTGGCCTGGGCAGCGTGGATGAGATTTCGAACCAGCCGTTGCTGGATTGGATTGGGAAACGCGTTGCCGAAACGCGCGTGACCATGACCGTGTGCAGCGGCAGCATGCTGCTGGCGGCCACGGGCCTGCTCGACGGTCGACCTGCGACTACCAACAAGGCTATGTTCAACGAGATCACCGAATTGACGCCGTCTGTAGAGTGGGTCAAGAAGGCCCGCTGGGTTGACGACGGCAATATCGTTACCGCCTCGGGCGTATCGGCGGGCATGGACATGGCGCTGGCCGTCGTGGCCCGGGAGTTCGGCCAGGAACAGGCCGAGCTGCTGGCCGAGCTGACCGAGTATGAATGGCATCGTGACCCCGATTGGGATCCTTTTGCGCGTGTGCACGGGCTCGTTGACTGAAGCGCCAGTGCTGCGGCTGTCAGGCTTGCAGGTGCCTGGCCAGGAACTCTGTCTCGATGGCGACCGTGCGTTCGAAGGTCTCGCCGAGGTAAGGGTCAAAGTGACCGCAGTCCAACGTTACCAGTTCTCCCCGGGGCAGGGCGCGGGCCTCGCGTTCGACTGACTCGTAAGGCACGAGCTCGTCATGACGGGCGGCCAGCAGCAGGGTGGGGCAGGTCACCCGCGGCGCGCTTTTTATCGGCCGGTAGAACGCGGCGGTGAAGACGACCCGCGCCGGGCAGCTGTTGTCCCAGTCGCTTCCAGCCGGAACGATGTCGAGATAGCCGTCGCTGCAGTTCTCGGCGTTGAGCACGGCGAGTTCGCCTGGTTTACCAACTATGGGCAGGGTGTAAGCTGGCCTGCGGCTTAGCATACGGCCGGCATCGCGCAGGCCGGCGGCGAGCATCTTCAGCCCCTTGGCCGCTGGAGTGGATGACATGGCGGCGCGTCCGTCGGCCAGCGGTACCTGTGCGACTACGGCCCTGACGTCGGGGTCGCCGGCGGCGGTGACCACCACGTGGCCGCCCGAGAACGAGGAACCCCACAGCGCCAGTCGCCCGGCGTCTACTCCCTGCAGTGAACGTGCGTGGGCGACCGCTGCTTTCCAATCCTGAAGGTGGCGGCGGTGGCTGACCCAGTTTTTCGGAGAGCCTTCGCTGTCGCCGAAGCAGCGGTAGTCAAAAAGCATGACAGCCATACCGGCCGCGGCAAAACGCTCGGCGAAAGCGGGCAGGCCGAAATTCCGCCAGGCACCGAAGCCGTGCGCCATGACGACAAGCGGCGGAAGTCGACCATCCGTGGCGGGCACGACGGGTCGGTACAGCCACGCGGCGCAGCGCAGTCCCCTGCAAACAAAATCTACGTCTTCGCGGGTGAAACGGTTGTCGGTCATGAGCCTTGCTCCGCCAGGCATGTTCAACGACGGTGGGTTTTTGTCAAATTCTGAAGCGTGGCATCCGCCCGGCGCGGCGTTGACTGTAGCAGGGGCTGCGTACACAGTCGGTAGTCGCTGTGCGGGCGCGCGGCAGCAAGGACCACGAGGTTGACGGCGAGAGGTTTATACGAGGGCGGCAAGCTGCCAGCCCGGCTCAAGGCGGTCTACGCCTCCGGCGAGTTTGCCTCCAGCCTGGTTTTTGGCGCGCTCTCGTTGGTGTTCGCTTCTTATTTTCTCATCGAGGTAGCCGGACTCCGACCGCTGCTGGCGGGCCTGGTGCCGCTTACCGGCCGTGCCCTCGACGCCTTTACCGACCCCCTCATGGGCCGCATCTCGGACGGTACGAGGTGGAAATCAGGCCGGCGCCGGCCGTACTTTCTTATCGGCGCGCTGCCTTTCGGCCTTAGCTTCGCGTTGCTGTGGTCCGACCCCGGGCAGATTCCCGAGGCTGGCCGTTTTGCTTACTACACGCTGGCCTACTGCCTGATGACCACTTCGTCTACCGTGCTGGTCATACCCTACATGGCACTTCAGGCCGAGATGGCCACCGATTACCACGAGCGCAACTCGATCAACGGCTACCGCAGCGCTGCCGGAATGGTGGGTGTCATGGCCGCGGTAGGCATGCGTCCGTTGGCCGAGGCCTTTGGCGGCGGTGGCGAGGGCTTTGCGAGCGCGGCGATGCTGCTGGGGGTGGTGCTCACGCTGCCATGGTTCGCCGCCTACCGGGTCAGTTTTGAGCGCCCGTCGTTCAGCAACCGCAAGGTGCAGCTGGGGCTGGTGGAGGGCTTCAGAGTCCTCGGCCGACACGCCAATTTCAGGCAACTGGTGGGGCTCTACCTGTCGGGCCGGATCGCGATGGACCTCGTCTCGGCCATGCTGGTGATCTACTGCACCTACTGGCTCGGCCAGACCGAGCGCTTTGAGCAGTTCATGTTGATATTTCTGCTCGCCGTGGTCGCCTCTGTACCCCTGGTGCTCAAGATCGCCGAGCGACGAAACAAGGCGTCGATGTTCGCCTGGGCAGCGCTGTGGTGGGCGCTCGTGCAATCTTTACTGATTTTCGTGCAGCCCGACTGGCCCTCGTGGGTGATGTTCGTGCACGCGCCCTTGTTGGCTTTTGGTTTTGCCGCGGCCGAGTTTCTGCCCTGGTCCATGGTCGGTGACGTTGTCGACGAGGACGACCTGTTGA
>DBZX01000101.1:810-5116 GCA_002311335.1 bacterium UBP10_UBA1149 | reverse complement strand
CGAGGACGACCTGTTGACGGGAGAGAGGCGGGAGGGACTTTACAACGGGGGGTTCACCTTCCTGCGCAAGCTCTCGGGCGCGTTGGCGGTTTTCCTGGCCCTGGGCCTGCTCGACCTCGCCGGTCTCGAGGCCGGCCGCCAGCAGCAAGCGCATACCTTGTGGACGGTGCGCCTGCTGACCGGTTTTGGTCCCGGGGTTTTCCTATTGGTGGCCGCGTGGTTTGCCCGCGGTTACACCATCAGCCAGGCAGCCCATGAAGACCTTGTCGAAAAGCTCCGCGCGCGTGACGGCCAGCCAGGCCGGGGCGGGGTGGACTCTGCCCAGTGAGGTCGCGGGTCTACGCTGCGGCGGCGTCTATGATGGCCAGTCGTGCCTTGGCAAGCGCGCGCAGCAGGCCCTGGTCAAGACCGAGCTCACCCAGCCGCTCCCAGCTAAACCATTCCACGGCCAGGGATTCGCGGGGGTCTGTTTTTAATCGAGAGCCGGCCGGCGCCACGAGCAGGTACCTCAGGTCGAGGTGGCGATGGGCTTCTTCGTCGGCACGCGCGGGGATGTCGTGTACGTCCACGTCGAGTGGCTGCGGTGCTTCGGGATGCAGGCTGAGGCCGTTGATACCGGTTTCTTCGCGTGCCTCGCGCAGGGCCACTTGTTCGCCCAGGCGCTCGCCGGGCTCGCCGTGCCCACCGGGTTGCAACCAGCGGTCCAGTTTCGCGTGGTGCAGCAGGACGACTTCCTCGCCGTCGGCCGAAACGATTATGGCGCTGCCGGTCAGGTGTCCCTGCCGGGCGGGTGGCCTGTCGTCGCTGCTCCTGGCAAAGGGACGTGGGTCGATTTTTACGAACTCGATTATTTCAGCGAGGTCGCGCGCCTCGGCCTTGTCGCCGGCGTCGTGCGTGAGCAAGGAGGTCAACAGGTCGCTGTTGGGCCGGGTAGCGGCGCTGGACTGCATATGGTTTTCTTGCGCGCACGGGCCAACGGTGCAAACGAGGGCTGTTGCGACTCGCACAGGGCCGTTGATAGAGGACTGCCGGGCGGCGGCTCGCCGAGAGCCAGTGGAGGGAGATAAAGACGCATGGCTGATATGAAAGACCGGCGGGTGCTGATCACGGGAGGCGGCAGCGGCATAGGCCTGGGCTGCGCTGAGGCGGTGGTCAAGGCCGGTGGCCGGGTGGTGCTGGCCGGCCGTCGCGAGGATGTACTCGAGCAGGCCTGTTCCGAGCTGGGAGCGGCGGCTGCCTGGGCCAGCTGTGACGTGGGCGACGATGCCCAGGTCAGGGCGGCCGTTGATCGAGCGGTTAAAATCATGGGCGGGCTCGATGGCGCCGTGAATGCAGCGGGGCAGGGTGCGGCAGGTACCGTGATCAACAGCCCGGTGGAGGATTTTGAAGCCACGCTCAAGACCAACCTGTCGGGTGTCTACAGCTCTCTCCGATGGGAAGCCCGGGCGATGAAGGCCTGCGGGGGAGGCAGTATCGTCAACGTGAGCTCTATCGCGGCCGTGCTCACCCACCCATGGATGACCGCCTACTGCGTGTCGAAGGCGGCGGTCAACATGCTCACCCGCTGCGCGGCCGATGATCTCGGCGAGCACGGGGTGAGGGTAAACGCCGTCATGCCGGGCCTGGTGCGCACCGGGCTCGTGGAGCCGATCACCGCTGACGAGACTTCGACCGAGGAGTACCTGCAGCTCATGCCCCTGCGACGGGTTGGCGAGCCCACCGACGTAGCTTCGCTGGCTACTTTCCTGCTCAGCGGGGAGTCGTCCTGGATCACGGGGCAGACCGTGTCGGTTGACGGCGGACACAGCTTGCGCAAGGGGCCGGATCTGAGCCCCTTGATACGCCAGGTATTACCCGTAGAGGACTGAGCGCGGCGCTTCAGCCGCGGCGGAGCTCGTGCAGCCAGGTGCGCTCGCGGCGGCCGTCTTCCAGCACCCACTGGGCACTTGGCTGGTCCACGAAACCCAGTTCGCGCAGGTGGCCGAGGCACAGGCCGGCGTCGGCCCGCAGCGTTTCGGTGAGCAGTACCGTGCCGTCCTGTGCGGTCTGGGCATCGAGAAACTCGGCCAGCGGCCGGTAAGACTCGGGCTCGTAGACAACGTCGGCGGCAAGCACGAGGTCGTAGCTCGTCGGCAGCCTATCGTGACAGAAATCGAGTTCGCGCAGCTGCCAGTTCCTCAGTCCGTGGTGGCGGGCGCTGGCTTCGACGAAAGCGAAGCACTCGGGAGCGAAGTCGGCAAAAGTTACGCTGCAGCCGCAGAGCCCTGCCGCCACGCCGGCCAGTCCCAGCCCGCAGCCGAGGTCGAGTACCTCGGTGCCGTCTCGTGGCGGATTCGCCATCAGGCGGCGTGCTATTGCTCGCGCGCCAATCCAGGGCAAGGCCCAGTAAGGAGGGTCGGGCAGCTCGCGCTCGTTCAACAAGCGCTGGCGGTCGACGTGCTTGTCAAGAGAGTCGACCACGTAAAGTTCGAGGGTAAGCGCTTCCGGGTCGTCACTGGGTCCGAGGTCCAGCCTGGCCAGGCGTGATTCCCAGCCGGGCCCGGTCAAGGCTTTACCAGCGAGAGTATCTTTCGGTACTCGCTTGCCAGCAGGGGTACCACCGACAGCCGCGATTGTTTCACGAGCGCGACCTTGGCCAGCGCCGGTTCGGCCTTGATCTCAGCCAGGGTCACGGGGCGGGTGAGTTTTTTCACCGGCACCATGTCGACGGCTACCCAGCGTTCGTCATCGGTGGTGGGATCCTGGTAGGCTTCTCTCACTACTTCGGCGATTCCGACTACCTCCTTGCCGGTCACGCTGTGATAAAAAAGCACCCGGTCGCCGATCTTCATGGCCGACAGGTTGTTGCGCGCCTGGTAGTTGCGCACACCGTCCCAGTAGTCCCGGCCCTCGCTTACGAAGTCATCCCAGGAGTATTTCTTCGGTTCAGACTTGGCCAGCCAGTATTTCACGATCGCGCTCCTGTATGCGCGTGGCGGGCAGGCGGCCCGACACGAAGCAGGGCCAAGGTTGAGCGCGGCCGGTTTCCTTGTCAAAAGGGAGCTGTCCGTTGCGCCCTGGAGGGCGACGGCGAGTGAGGGATTATGGACGACTGGGTATCTACTGTCGTTTTGGGAAACAGCTTGGCAGCCTGGGCGGCAGCCGCGGCGGTTGCCGCGGTCGTGTTTCTGTCGTTGCTGCTGGGCAAGCGTGTGGTGGGCGGCAGGCTCAAGGCGCTGGCCGAGCGCACCGCCGGAACGCTCGACGACATAGCCGTCGAACTGATAGTAGCAACGCGCAGCTGGGTGCTGCTGCTGCTGGCGTTGTATATCGGCTCAACGCTGGTCAGTTTTGCCGACGCCGTCGACCGGGCGGCATGGGCACTGCTGGTGGTGGCCGTCGCGGCCCAGGTGCTGACCTGGGGAAACCTGCTCATTGCCTACTGGCTGGTCAAGCGATTCAGGGTTGGCGAACAGGTGGGTGGCGAAGACGCCACCGGGCAGAAGTTGGAACTCGAGCAAGGTTCGGCTTTCGGTGCGGTGGGCTTCGTGGCCAAGCTCGTGCTGTGGTCGGTGGTTGGCCTGCTGGTCATGGACAACCTCAGCATAGACGTGACCACCTTGCTGGCCGGCGTCGGGGTGGGGGGCATCGCCGTGGCCCTGGCCACGCAGAACGTACTCGGCGACATATTCAACTCGCTGTCGATCGTGCTCGACAAGCCCTTTGAGGTGGGCGACTACGTGGTAGTGGGCGACATCAGGGGCAACGTGGAACGCATTGGTATCAAGACCACGCGGCTTCGCAGCCTCACGGGCGAGCAGATAATCTTTGCCAACTCCGACCTCGTGGGCAGCAGGATACAGAACTACAAGAGCCTCAAGGAGCGCAGGGCCTTGTTCCAGTTCGGGGTGACCTACCAGACGCCGGCCGCCAAGCTCGAAGAGATTCCGGCCTTGGTCAGGAAAATAATTGTGGGGGTGGGGCTTACGCGCGTAGACCGGGTGCACTTTGCCAGCTACGGTGATTCTGCGTTGCTCTTCGAGGTGGTCTACTACGTGCTCAGTCGCGAGTACGTTGACTACATGGACGTGCAGCACGAGATCAACCTCGCCCTGTTCAGGACCTTCGAGGGCGAGGGCATCGAATTCGCTTACCCGACGCAGACGCTCTACCTGAAGCAGGCCGACGCCTGAGCTGCTCGTAGTCGCCTGGCGAGCGCGGGCCATGCCTTGCAAAACGCCACTGCGCTGCTAGTCTTCGCTGGCTTTCCGGGGTAAACGGGCCGTTAGCTCAGGTGGTAGAGCAGCTGCCTTTTAAGCAGCGGGTC
>DBZX01000101.1:356-743 GCA_002311335.1 bacterium UBP10_UBA1149 | reverse complement strand
TCGCAGGTTCAAGTCCTGCACGGCTCACCACCGGGCTGCCAGGTACAGCCGGAAGCGCGCGCCCGAGGGCGCGTAAGTCAGTTTCAGTCCCCGTCGTCTAGCTTGGCCCAGGACACCGGCCTTNNCCGCGGGGCGGGCAGTCATTGCCCGTCCCGTTTTTTCTGTCGCCGTGTTCTTTGCAGAGGCACGGCTGTTTGAGAATACCTGGTCGCAGCAGCTCAGTCGCAGCATATCGCCCAGGACTCGAGTGCGCCGTAGGGCAGCACCTCGGGGCCGTGCATGGCCGTGACCGTGCACACCCAGGACTGGCCCTCGGGGTGGGAGCTTTCTCTTGAGTCGAAGGCTGGTGCCGATGCACAGCCGCCACCGGTGAGCATTTCGTCGGCC
>DBZX01000101.1:0-196 GCA_002311335.1 bacterium UBP10_UBA1149 | reverse complement strand
CTCACCGATACGGTTTCCGAGCGCTCTGTTGATACGCCCACGTCACGCCTGGCGTGTACGGTGTGGCAGGCCTCGAGCGGGTTGCCCGGAACTCCCTGCGGTCCGGTGGGGCCGGACGGACCGGCTACACCCTTGGGCCCGGGTCGTCCCTTGCGCCCGCGGTCGCCGGGGCAGAGTTTTACCAGTACCTCGCCGC
>DBZX01000063.1:14462-18558 GCA_002311335.1 bacterium UBP10_UBA1149 | reverse complement strand
GGGGGGGGGGGTTTTTTTTGGGGGCCCGGGGGGGGGGGGGGGGGGGGGGGGGGGGGACCCCGGGTTTCCGGGAAGGGGGGGGGGGGGGGGGGCGGGGGGGTGGGGCCCCCCCTGCCCGCCGACCCGGCCGTTGCCGCCAGCGCCCTGAGCCAGGGCAGATCGGTGTTCGCCGCCGATGAGGACAGCAAGCTGGCGGTCGCAATGTGCGCTATAGCGGCGCGACTGGCCGGCCCGGCTGCCGTTGTGCAGCCGCCGCAGCGACGAGGATTATTCTCCAGGTTCACGTCTGCAGGGGGTGCCAGCTAGTGGGAATGCTCGATCGCATACAGGACCGCCGGCGGCCGGAAAGCCCCGCGTCTCCAGATAGTAATGGCGCCAGGGTCGGGCAGGTAGAAAAACCCGCCACCGGTGAAGTGACCGGCAAGGTTGCCAGGGCTCTTGCCCAGGCCGGGGGGCAGAAGGCCCCCGCTGCCGATTCCGCTGCTTCAAGCAAGTCGGCGCCCGAGCGCCAGGCCACCACATCAAGGAAGCCCGCTTTGACCGGGCAATCGACTGATCCCGCTGCGGCCGGTAGCGGTTCGGCCGCGAACGCAGCTCTCAAGCTGAGATTGCACACCGACCTCATCAAACGTCTCGATCTCGCGGCGGTGGGCAAGGTGGAGCAGTCGGTCGTCGGTGAAGAGATAAGAGGCATAATCGCCGAGTTGCTCGATGGCTACGGTGTCCCCCTGTCGCGCACCGACCGCCAGCGCGTCTTAGACGAAACCGCCAGCGAGGTGCTCGGCTTCGGCCCCCTCGACGAGCTGATCCGTGACCCGACGGTGTCCGACATACTGGTCAACTCGGCCAGCAAAGTTTACGTGGAACGGGCCGGTAAGTTGTCGCTCACGGGGGTTCGTTTCAGGGACGATGAGCACCTGGTTCAGATCATCGATCGCATCGTTTCCCAGGTAGGGCGTCGCATCGATAGCTCTTCTCCCATGGTCGACGCTCGCTTGCCAGATGGTTCGCGTGTTAACGCGGTCATACCCCCGGTGGCGCTCGACGGGCCGTCACTTTCGATACGTCGTTTCAGCGAGGACCCATACAAGATCGACGACCTGGTCTCGTTCGGCTCGATGACAGCCGAGATGGCCGCGTTCCTCGAGGCGGTCGTGTGCTCGCGCCTGAACGTCATCGTTTCGGGAGGCACGGGTTCGGGTAAGACCACGCTGCTCAACTGCCTCTCGTCGTTCATTCCCGAGGACGAAAGGGTGGTTACCATAGAAGACGCGGCCGAGCTGCAGCTGCAGCAGCCGCACGTTGTCAGGCTTGAAACGCGGCCTGCCAATCTCGAGGGCAAGGGCCAGGTGACGGCGAGAGATCTCGTGCGCAACACTCTCAGGATGCGCCCCGATCGCATTGTTGTCGGCGAGGTCCGCGGTGGCGAAGCTCTCGACATGCTGCAGGCCATGAACACCGGTCACGATGGGTCGATAACAACGCTGCACGCCAACACGCCGAGGGACTGCCTGACGAGGCTCGAGATGATGATACTCATGGCCGGTGTCGAACTGCCGGTCAAGGCGATGCGTCAACAGATAAGTTCGGCTGTCGACCTGGTAGTGCAGCAAGCGCGCATGCGCGACGGTAGCCGCAAGATCACGCGCATAACCGAGGTCGTGGGCATGGAAGGCGACGTGGTAACCACGCAGGATATCTTCGGGTACGTCGTTACAGGTCTCGACGACGACGGCAAGGTCGAAGGTCATTTCAACTGCGACGGCATACGCCCGCGCTGCATCGATAAGCTGGAAGCATTCGGTTATTCGTTTGAGCCCGAGTTTTTTGCGTCGAGGAAGATGTCATGCAACCCGTCCTCATAGCTTTCGGGCTTTCGTTGTCGGTGGCCTTGATGTCGGCCGGCATTATCGTGCGCTTGCGACGCGCGACCCAGCGGGAGGCAGTGCTCGACAGGTTGCGGGCCGACCCGGTGCTGTCGCTTAACGAAGACAGTCGTCGCAGTATCCTTCGCGACGCGCGATTGAGCGAAGTAAGTTTTATCAACGAGCTGCTCGAACGAATTTCGCTCGTGCGAGTGCTCGAACGCTGGCTGGTGCAGGCTCGATGGAAGGTGCGGGCCGACGACGTGCTCCTGCGCAGCGTGCTCCTGGGGCTCGCCGGCGTGGTCTCGATGCAGTTGATGGTTGGCTCCACGCTGCTTGGTGTCGGGGTGGGCGCGGCCTTGGCCGTCTCGCCGGTGATGATACTGCTCATGCAGCGAAAACGCCGCTTTGCCGCTTTCGACAGGCAGCTCCCCGACGCGCTGACGATGATGAAAAACTCGCTGCAGGCGGGCTACACGCTGAATAAGGCGATGCAGGTGATCGCCGAGGAAATGGAAGCCCCGGTGGGCGAGGAGTTCCGCGACACGGTCGAGGAAATGCGCCTCGGCGTCCCCCTGTCCCAGGCCATGAACAACCTCCGTCGCAGGGTCGAGAACAACAACCTTGATATTTTTATAACCGCGGTACTCATTCAGTTCGAGGTGGGCGGCAGTCTCACCGAGTTGCTCGAAAACGTGAGCGAGACGATACGAGAGCGTTTCCGGATGGAGGGCGAGGTAAAGTCGCTCACCGCCGAGGGACGCATATCGGGCATCGTGGTCGGCGTGTTGCCCATCGCCCTGGTGGTCATCATCAGCGTGATGCAGCCCGACTACCTCGAGCCCTTGGTCGCTACCGAAACCGGGCACAAGCTGCTCGGGGTCGCCGCGGTTCTCGAGACCCTGGGTTTCTTAGCCATAAGGAAGGTCAGTCGTGTCAACTTCTGAGGGCAGCGCATGACCCCGTTGTTGATATCCCTGGGTGCGGCGCTTGGCGGCGGATTGTTTTTTTCCGGCGTGGTGCTGGCTCTACACAGCAGGCGAGACATGCAACGCAGGCTCGCGGTGGCACTGCCGGCCGAAGGGGTCTCCGTGGTAGATGACGAAGAGCGGCAGAGCTTCGTGTCGCGCTTGCTCTCGGACGTGGGTGCGTGGGCAGCAGTCACCTTTGGTGCCTCGGCAGACGCTGCTGCGACCACGAAAGACAACAGTGATAGCGAGAAGTTACTTTCTGCGGCGGGCTGGCGCGGTCCTCGAGCAGTGGCCCTCTACGCCGGCGCGAGAATGGGCCTGGCCCTGTCGCTGGCGTTCATCGCCGCTATCGGGGCGCTTGTAAGCGGTAGCGAGCTCAGCCAGGCCGCCCAGTACGGTGCCTGTGGCGGCCTGCTCGGTTACTTCATCCCGCGCTTCGTGGTCGGCTCTCGTGCGAACAAGCGCAGGCTGTTAATCACCCGGACCTTGCCCGACGTGGTCGATATGTTCGTGCTCTGTGTCGAGGCGGGGCTGGGCCTGAACGCGGCCATGAAGCGGGTGGGCGACGAGCGCTCCCGCGATCCCGATGATGTCCTGGGCCGTGAACTTTCGCTGATGAATTACCAGCTGGCCTCGGGACGCAGCCGCGAAGACGCCTTTCTCGAGCTGGGCAGGCGCAACGACGCCGAGGACCTCAAGGCCTTTTCTTCTTTCATGGTCCAGAGCGACAAGCTGGGTACCAACATAGCCGACGCGCTGCGGGTTTTTGCAGGCGAGTCGCGGTCGCGGCGCAAGCAGATGGCCCAGGAAGCCGCCAACAAGGCGGCGGTAAAACTCCTGTTTCCCCTGGTGCTGTTTATCTTTCCGACGATGTTTCTCGTCATTCTCGGTCCGGCCATCATGAAGCTCCAAGCCGCCATGCCCTAGGCTCGAACGTCCTGGGTGGGGGTTAACGAGACAGCGGCGATGGTGTAAGTATCGCTCGTGCGACACCAAGGCACTTTCAAGCTCGAGACCGACTTCCGCCTGCAGGGCGATCAGCCCGCCGCCGTCCGCGAGCTCGTGGCGGGAATAGAGCAGGGCTCGGAGCACCAGGTGCTGCTGGGGGTCACCGGTTCGGGGAAGACCTTCACCATGGCCAATGTCATCCAGGAGTTGCAGATCCCCACCCTGGTTCTCAGTCATAACAAGACACTGGCAGCCCAACTCTATCAGGAATTCAAGAATTTTTTTCCCCACAACGCCGTCGAGTATTTCGTC
>DBZX01000063.1:0-14406 GCA_002311335.1 bacterium UBP10_UBA1149 | reverse complement strand
TACGACTACTACCAACCCGAGGCCTACGTACCGAGCACCGATACCTACATCGAGAAGGATTCGTCGATCAACGACGAGATAGATAAGATGCGCCACTCGGCCACCCGCGCGCTTATCGAGCGCAGCGACGTGATCATCGTGGCCTCGGTATCGTGCATATACGGTCTTGGCACGCCCGAAGACTACTTCAAGATGTTGCTGTTTCTCGAGGAAGGGCAGCGCGCTAATCGTGACGAGGTCATGCGCAAGCTGGTCGCCATTAACTACCAGCGCGATGACGCCGACTTCCACCGTGGCACCTTCAGGGTCAGGGGCGATATCGTCGAAATATTTCCTGTCTACGAAGACGCCCGCGCCCTGCGCGTAGAGTTCTTTGACGACGAAGTGGAATCGATAAAGGAAATCGATCCGCTGCGAGGTACGGTCAACCGTAAGCTGGAACGGCTGGTGCTCTACCCGGCCAGTCATTACGTGACCACCGCGGAAAACATGAAAGTCGCCATCGAACGCATCCGCAACGAGCTGGGCCTGCGTGGCACCGAGCTGCGCGCCGAGGACAAGGCGCTGGAGGCCCAGCGGCTGGAGCAGCGGACCCTCTACGACATCGAAATGCTCGAGGAGATGGGCGTGTGCACCGGTATTGAGAACTACTCAAGGCACTTGGCCGGCCGGGATGCCGGGGAGACGCCGGCCACGCTGTTGCACTATTTTCCCGATGATTTCGTGGCCTTCCTCGACGAGAGTCACATCAGTGTTTCGCAGGTCGGCGGCATGTACCGTGCCGACAGGTCGCGCAAAAACACCCTGGTTGATTTCGGTTTCAGGTTGCCGTCGGCGCTGGACAACCGGCCGCTTACCTTCGAAGAATTCGGCGACGTGATGGGCCCGATAGTCTACGTGTCGGCCACGCCCGGTGACTACGAGCTCGAGAAGTCGGCTGGGGTCGTGGTCGAACAGCTCGTTCGTCCTACCGGGCTGGTGGACCCCGAGGTCGAGGTGAGGGGAGCCGGCAACCAGGTAGACGACCTGCTCGACGAAGTTCGCTTGCGCGTCGAACGCGACCAGAGGGTGCTCGTCACGACCCTGACCAAGAAGATGGCCGAGGACCTGAGCGAGTACTACCACGAGCTCGGCATCAAGGTGCGCTACCTGCACTCGGACGTGGTCACCCTGGAAAGGGTGGAGATCCTGCGCGACCTGAGGCGCGGCGTGTTCGACGTGCTGGTGGGCATCAACCTGCTNNCGACAAGGAAGGGTTTCTTCGCTCCGCGAGGTCTTTGATACAGACCATGGGCAGGGCCGCGCGCCATATAGACGGGAAGGTCATCATGTACGCCGACAGGATAACCGGCGCCATGGAGCAGGCCATGGACGAGACCGCCCGTCGCCGCGAGATGCAGGAGGCATACAACGAGGAGCACGGCATCGAACCCCGGGGTATTTCTCGGGGCGTGGACGATCCGATGGTGCGCATGGCCGAGGCCGACTACGGCCCGATACCCGAGGTGGCCGAGACGCCGGCTGATTATGGCGACGGCGGAATTCGCGCCGAGATCGAAAACCTCAGGCGACGCATGAAAGAAGCGGCTGCCGGAATGGATTTCGAAAAGGCGGCTGAGCTCAGGGACAAGGCCAACCGTCTCGAACAGCAGGAGCTCGGGCTCAGTGGCTGACGGCCCACCCGCCGGGGACAAAAAAGCCCCTACCACGCGGGAGAGGCTGGTGGCAAAGGTCGCCACGCTTCCCACCGGCCCTGGCGTCTACCTGTTCAAGGACAGCAAGGGCAAGGTGCTATACGTCGGCAAGGCGCGCAGCCTTCGCCAACGCCTGCGCAGCTACCTCGCCGAGGGCGGCGACGGGCGTTACCAGTTGCGTTTCCTGATGCAGAAGGTCGCCGACCTCGAGACCCTCGTGACCGAGGGTGAAGCCGAGGCCCTGATGCTGGAGGCCAACCTCATCCAGCAGTACAAGCCGCGGTACAACATACGCCTGAAGGACGACAAGAGTTACCTGTCGGTCAAGGTCACGACCAAGGACGAGTGGCCGCGGTTGTTTCCGACGCGGCGTATCGAGCGCGACGGCAGCACCTACCTCGGCCCTTACCCGTCGGCGTCGGGCGTACACGAGACCCTGTCTACCATACGCAGGGTGTTTCCGCTGCGTACCTGCTCGGACACCGTGTTTCGTAATCGCTCGCGTCCCTGCCTCGAGTACCAGATCAAGCGTTGCCTGGCCCCCTGCGTGTACGAGGTGGACAAGAAAGCCTACGCGCTTCATCTCGACGGGGCGGTGAAGCTGCTGGAGGGAAAGACCGACGGACTGTTGCGCGATATCGAGCGGCGCATGGCCGAGGCCGCTGCCGCCGAGGAGTACGAAGACGCGGCGAGGCTGCGTGACCGGGCCGCCGCGATCAAGACCGTGGTCGACAAGCAGAAGGTGGTGGTGCACGGCGGTGGCGATCGCGACGTTTTTGGCCTGGCACGGGAAGGCGGATTCGTCCAGGCGCAGGTGTTGCTCGTGAGGTCGGGACGGCTGTCGGCCCACCTGTCTTACCAGTTTGACGATCACGATTTTCCCGACGAGGAAGTTCTCGATTCACTGCTTGGACGCTTCTACGAGGGCGACCGTTATGTTCCTACGGAGGTGTTGTTGCCCGTGGACGTCGAGGGCCGCGACACGTTGGCCACCGTTCTTTCGTTACGCCTGGGCAGGAAGGTGTCGGTTCTGGTGCCGTTGCGGGGTGAAAAGAAACGCTTGGTCGAGATGGCCGTACGCAACGCGGTGCACGCGTTGTCCGAGCGCAGCGACGAGACCCTGCGCCGCGAAAAGATGCTCAAGGAACTGCGCGACAGGTTGGGGCTGTCGAGTATTCCCAAGCGCGTGGAGTGCTTCGATATCTCGCACGTCTCGGGCGAAGACGTTGTTGCTTCCATGGTGGCTTTTGACGAAGGCCTGCCCGACAGGTCGGGCTACCGCCACTACCGGCTCAAGGAAGTGCAGCGCAACGATGACTATGCGGCCATGAAAGAAGTGCTGCACCGCCGCCTGGTGCGCGGGGTCAGCGAGGGCGGCCTGCCCGACCTCCTGCTGGTCGACGGCGGCAGGGGGCAGCTGTCGATGGCGGTAGAGGTGCTGCGCGAACTCGGGGTGGAGGGGGTAGAGCTGGCGTCGTTGGCCAAGGACAAGGTAAAGAGCGACGCTCACTCCGAAGAAATCGAGCACAGCGAGGAGCGCGTGTTCAGGCCCGGGCGCTCCAACCCGATAAAGCTCAGGCGCAACTCCAACGCCTTGTTCCTGCTGCAGCGCTTGCGCGACGAAGCTCACCGTTTTGCGATCACCTACCACCGCAAGCTTCGTTCGAAGCGCCGCTTGCGATCCGAACTCGACGACATCGCCGGCGTTGGCCCGTCGAGGCGAAAGGCGCTGCTGAGGCATTTCGGTAGCGTAAAGCGCGTGCGCGAGGCCGACGTAGAAGAGATCGCCTCGCTGGCCGGTTTCGGCGACCAGTTGGCGGCCGTGATCAAGGCGGCCTTGCGGGCTGGCCCCTCGCGCGGCGACCGCTAGCCGACCTGGCAGGCCGTCATGACATCCCCGGCATTACCGGCCGGGTATAGCTTTGCTTTCAACCCTTGAATGCCGGCCGCCGCTTGCGCTAATGGATAACGGTGGCGGTGTACCTGGCGGCGTTGGCGGCTTTTTCGGCGGCGTGGTGCTGCGCCGCGGGCCTGCCAGCACTGCCCGGACAATGGTTCGAACGCCTCCTCCCCGCGCTGCTTTGCGCCGCGTGGGCGGGCTCTTCGGTGGCGAGAGGCCTGCTCAATAAAAGAACCCTGCTCGCGGTCGTGTTGCTGGCGCTGTTGGTGGGCTGGAGAGCGTTGCCACCGGTGGAACCCCCGCCGGATGGTCACGTCATTGGTTTGCTCAAGGGAAGATCCCGCAGCAGCGGGGCACTGGCGTTCGAGGCCGACGTGGTTTCGGTCATCGGCAGGGCTTCGGGTGGGAGCCGGCTGCTGCTCGACGCGGTAGAGACCGCTGACAGTGGGCGGCTGGACGGTCGCGTGGTGCTCTATCTGCGCCACGGCGGTGAGGGCTCGCTGGCGGGAAGGCGCATCGCCTTGTCATCCACTCTCAGGAGGATAAGCGACTTCGGCAACCCGGGGGAAAGCAGCTGGCGCGACTGGAACGGCAGGCGGGGCGTTTTTGTAAGCGCCTGGTCCTGGAGCGCCGAGGGCCTGGTGGACCTGGGTCCGACGCCCGGTTTCGATGCTGCCCTCGCGCGCGCGCGGGCCGAGCTCGCCACCGACATCAGGTGCGGGCGCGGGCCCGGCGCGGGCCTGGTGGCGGCACTGCTCACCGGTCATCGCGATGGAATAAGCCCGGACGACCTCGGGGCCATCCGCGACTCGGGGCTGGGCCACCTGCTGGCCATCTCGGGATTGCACATAGGCCTGGTCGCCGGCGCGGTGTACGCACTGCTGCACGGACTGTTGCTGATACTGCCGCGCTTGCCGGTTCTGTACGACGTCAGGCGTCCTGCGTTGCTCGCGGCGCTGGCCACGGCGGTTGCATACGGACTCATGGCCGGCGGGCGGGTGCCGGTGCTGCGGGCGGTGATAATGCTCGCGCTGCCATCGCTGTTGTTGTGGGCGGGGCGGCGGACCGCGGCCGGTCACGGCCTGGCGCTGGCCTGCGTGTCGTTGCTCTTGTGGCGCGGCGGAATGGCGGCCGAGGCCGGTTTTCAACTCTCGTTCGCCGCCGTCTGCGGGCTGATGCTGCTGGGCTCGGCGCGCCGGCTACCCGAAGGGCACGCGCGCGGGTGGACCCGCCGGGCCGTCGACTACCTGTCTGTCTGTCTCGTTGCCTGGTACTGCACTGCGCCGCTGGCCGCCCAGCACTTCGGCAGGCTCAGCCTGGCGGCGCCGCTGGTCAACCTGCCGGCCCTGCCGTTGGTTGCCGTCACGGTGACATTGGCGCTGGCGTCGGCGTTTTGTTGGTTCTTCCTGCCCCTGTTGTTTTCTCCACTGCTGGGACTGGCCGCTTTTTTTGCCGAGCTGTTACTCGGCCTTGCTCGCCTGGGCGCAGGCATTCCGGGAGCCGGGCTGAACGTTGTTGCGCCGGGCTGGCCACTGCTGATGCTGCTGCTCGCAGGTCCACCGCTCCTGCTATTCTCGAAACGCCGTCGACTGACGGCCGCGCTCTTGCTCGTCGCAACCACTGCTTGCCTGTCGCTGGCCTGGCAGCAGCGCTGGACGCAGGACAGCCTCGAAATCGTATTTGCCTCGGTGGGGCAGGGAGACTCCACGCTGCTCAGGCTTCCCGGCGGCAGGGTGCTGCTCGTGGACGGTGGCCCGCCCGGCCGCGGAAACCTCGTGCTGAGCCCGCTGCTCAGGCGCATGCAGATAGGGCGCGTGGACACGATGCTGGCCACGCACGTGCAGAGCGACCACTGGGGAGGTTTCGATGATCTGCTCGAGCGTGTCGAGGTGGGCCGCTTCGTGTGGCCCGGGGGCCGCTGCGAGAGTTCTTCCTTCGGCCGTTTCCTCGAGCGCCTGGCTCGAGCGGGCGTTCCCGTGGTCGCAAGGCATGGCAAGGCGCGTCTCTCGGTCGCTGGCAGGGGCGGTGCAGGTCGCTTGCGCCTGCGTATTCTCAATCCGCCCGACGGCAGCGGCGATTGCGCGTCCAATGACCGTTCGCTGGTGCTGCTGCTGGCCTGGAGGGGGCGCCGCGTGTTGCTCACCGGCGACATTGAATCCAGGGCCGAAAGCCGCGTGCTGCAGGGCCTGCAGCGGGGTCGCCGCCTGGACGTGATCAAGGTGCCCCACCACGGCAGCTCGAGCTCTTCGACGGCCGGCCTGATCAACAGGGTCTGCCCGGCGCTGGCGGTGGCATCGGCAGGGCGCGACAATCGCTGGGGCTTTCCGCGCCCCGAGGTCGTGGCGCGTTGGCAGCGCGCGGGTTGTAGCTTCCTGTCAACGTCGCAACAGGGTGCAGTCCGCGTGCTGCTGGAGCGCAGGCCGGGCAGGCGGCGAGCGGCGATGACTGTTTATAACGGCAACGGGCGCGTTGACTATTCGGGGGGTCGACCCGATAAAGGGCCGCGCCGGGCCGGACACGACGGGCCTCGAGGGCGTCGATGAAACTGGCAGCAGTCAAGGGATTTCGCGACATTCAGGCTGGCGAAGTGCTGGCGCGACGAGCTGTGCTCGAAGCAAGCTGTAAGGTTCTCGAAAACTACGGCTTCGAGGAACTGGAACTGCCACTGCTCGAAAGGGTCGAGCTCTTCCAGCGAACCGTGGGCGACACTTCCGATATCGTCGAAAAAGAAATGTATACCTTCGAGGATCGAGACGGCTCCACGCTGGCGCTGCGACCCGAGGGCACCGCTTCGCTGGTGCGGGCCTACCTGGCCGCCGGCATGGCTCGCTCGCAGCCCGAGGGCCGGTTCTACTACCGGGGGCCCATGTTCAGGAGGGAACGCCCTCAGAAGGGGCGCTTTCGTCAGTTCAGCCAGATCGGAGCCGAGATGCTTGGTCGCAGCGACCCGGCTGCCGACGCCGAGGCCGTGACGCTCGTGGCCGACATCTGCGAAGCCGTCGGCTTGAGGGAGTACAGTGTCGAGCTCAACAGCCTGGGCGACGACGCTTGCCGCCCCGCTTACAGGAAAGCACTCGCGGCCTGGGGCGAGGCGCGAATTGATTCGCTGTGCGAGGACTGTCGCTCGCGCCTGCAACGTAATCCGCTGCGCCTGCTCGACTGCAAGGTCGAGTCTTGCAGGGAGGCGATGCAGGGAGCGCCGATGATGGTAGATTCGCTGTGCGACGACTGTGAGAGGCACCACGGGAGGGTCAAGGAGCTCCTCACCGAGTCGGGGGTCGAGGTCACCGCCAATCCCCGCATGGTACGCGGCCTGGACTACTATTGTCGCACCGCATTCGAAGTGACGGCCGCCGGCCTGGGTTCGCAGGACGCCGTGGGCGGGGGCGGTCGCTACGATGGCCTGGCCGCTTCGCTGGGCGGGCCCGATATCGCCGGTGTCGGCTTCGCTTTCGGGCTCGAGCGCATGGTGCTGGCGGCGGCAGGCCAGGAGCCCGGCGCGCCGCCTGTCGATATAGTGGTTGCCCCGCTCGAAGAGCGTGCGCTGGGCGTGGTGCTGGGCCTGGCCCGACGCCTGAGGCGGGCCGGCAAGCGCGTGGAAGTCGAGAGTCCTTCGCGCAGTCTCAAGGCCCAGATGAAGCGGGCCGACCGTTCGGGGGCAGCCTGCGTGTTGCTGGTCGGCGAGGCTGAACTGGAAGCCGGCAAGGCTACGTTGCGCGACATGGTCAACAAGGCCGATCACGCGCAGCTTATCGAGCTCGATGGCGACGCGGAACAAGTGATCAAGTGCATAGGGGAGGCGGTAAAAGGTGGAGCGTAGCTGTTATTGCAGTGAACCGCGCGCGGGACAGGCAGGCGAAACCCTGCTTGTCGCGGGCTGGGTTCATTCGAGACGGGATCACGGGGGAATAATATTCGTAGACCTGCGCGATCATACGGGCTTGTTGCAGTTGGTGTTTGATCCCCAGGAAAACGCGACCGCGCACGAGCTGGCTGGTCAACTGCGTGGGGAGTTCGTTATCGCCGTCGAAGGTCGCCTGCGCGAGCGTAGCGAGGATACCGTGAACCCCGAGCTGCCGACCGGTTCGGTCGAAATCATGGCCGACAGGCTCGAGATACTCAACAGCGCCAAGCCCAGTCCTTTTCCCATCGAGGACGACGCTCGCATTACCGAGAACGTGAGGTTGAGTTACCGTTACCTCGATCTGCGTCGCCCCGTCATGCAGCGCAACCTGCGCTTGAGGCACGAAGTCGTATCGATAACGCGGCGCTGGTTTGACGAATCGGGATTCATCGAGGTGGAGACCCCGATGCTCACCCGCAGCACTCCCGAGGGCGCGCGCGATTACCTTGTGCCCAGTCGTGTGTATCCGGGCAGCTTTTTTGCGCTGCCGCAGTCACCGCAGTTGTTCAAGCAGCTTCTCATGGTCTCGGGCGTGGACCGCTACTACCAGGTGGCCCGCTGCTTTCGCGACGAAGACCTCAGGGCCGACCGGCAGCCCGAGTTTACGCAGATTGATATGGAGATGGCTTTTGTCGATTCCGACCAGGTGATGGCCAGTGTCGAGGGGCTGTTGAAGAAGTTATTTACCGAGCTGGCGGGGCAGTCCTTCGACGCACCGTTTCCGCGCTTGACCTGGCACGACTCGATGGACCGCTACGGCAGCGACCGCCCCGACACCCGTTTCGGGATGGAGCTGGTCGATCTCACCGAGGTCTTCGCGCAGAGCGAGTTCAAGGTGTTTCGTTCGGTAGTGGAAGGTGGCGGAGTGGTGAAGGCCATTGTCGTGCGCGGAGGCGCCGACATGTCGCGCAAGGAGCTCGACGACCTCGGCGAGGTCGCAAAAACCCACGGTGCGGGTGGCCTGGCGTGGATAAAAGTCACCGATGACGGGTGGCAATCACCGGTGGTGAAGTTCTTCTCGGACGCAGAGAAAGAGGCGCTCTCCGAGCGTTGCCAACCGGCCGACGGTGACCTGGTTCTTTTTGGTGCCGACAGCTACCGGGTGGTCTGCGACGTGCTCGGCAACCTGCGTTGTCACGTGGCTGAGCTCAGGGGGCTCGCCGATCCCGAACGTTTTGATTTTCTCTGGGTGGTCGACTTTCCGCTGGTGGAATACGATGAAGGCGACAAGCGTTGGCAGGCGTTGCACCACCCGTTTACGGCGCCGCGGCCCGACCACGTGGACAAGCTGGACGAGTCCCCGGGCTCGGTGCTGGCAGACGCCTACGACGTGGTTCTCAACGGGGTCGAGCTGGGCGGTGGCTCGGTTCGTATTCACAGCCCCGAACTGCAACAGCAGGTGCTGGGCGTGCTCGGCATCGACAAGGAAGAAGCGGGGGAGAAGTTCGGTTTTCTGCTCGAGGCGCTTTCTTTCGGCGCGCCGCCCCACGCCGGACTCGCCCTGGGGCTGGACAGGCTGGTGGGCATGCTCACCGGTAGCGACTCTATTCGCGATGTCATCGCGTTTCCCAAAACCCAGCGCGCGGCCTGCCCGCTGACCGACGCGCCGTCGCCCGTTGACCTTGCCCAGCTGCGAGGGCTGGGCTTGAGGAAAGACGCGTGAAGCTGCGCGCGGCAATGGCGTTTATGGCCCTGGCCCTGGCATCGGCCACGGCCCTGGGTGGCTGTTCGGGCAAGGAAGAACTAAGCATGCACCTGGTCGACGGCCGCGGGGGCGTGATCGCCATAGCCGTGCTGCCGGCAGCCTGGACCGACGGCAAAACCAGCAACTCCTGCGAGCTCTGCCCGGACGCCGTACTGCTCAAGTCGGTAGCCGGCGCTGACGCGGAACTGGTCACCGCTTTTTTCTACGAAGCCCTGGCCCGCCATCCAGGCTACCGCGCCCTGAACCGGAACTCCGTCTCGCCCCGCAAGGGTGAGAGCAAGCAACAGTTGGTCGAACGCCTCGCGGCCCGGGGCGAGGCCGATGTCTTTCTCGTCCCGGCCCTGGCCGAGACCGTGCCTCGCGTGGGAACTGCGAGGACGGCCACCGTTTCGGGAGAGGCCACGGTTTACGCCGCCCTGCTTGACGCCGAGGGGCTCAAGCGCAGGTGGAGTGGCAGCGAGTACGGTGGCCAGGAAATGCCGGGGATGTTTGGCCGGATTTCAATGATAGCCACGGGAAAAGAACTCCGATTCAACAGCGCCATGGAGCAGGCCGACCTTCACGTCCGTAAGCTGGTGGCCCGCATGGTGAAGGCCGCGGGGCGCTGACTTGAGCGGTGGCGGTGCGACAGCGGGCGGCGCTTCCGACGGAGAAGCCGCGGGCGCGAAGCTTATAGACGGCAAGGCCGAGGCGGCGGCAGTCAGGGCCGAGGTGGCAGCCGACGTCGAGAGCCGGGTGGCTGCCGGCGCAAGAAAACCGGGGCTGGCCACGATACTGGTCGGCGACGATCCCGCGTCGGCGGTTTACGTGGCGCGTAAGATTCGCGAGGCCGGCGAGGTGGGCATGAACTCCGAACACCACGCGTTGCCCGCGGACGTAAGCATGCAAGAGCTGCTGGCCGTCATCGAAGACTGCAACCGCGACGATGGCATCGATGGCATCATCGTCCAGCTTCCGCTGCCGGCCCAACTCGACGAAGACGCGGCCGTGGCAGCCGTGGACCCGACCAAGGATGTGGATGGTCTGCACCCCGTAAACCAGGGCGCTTTGTTTACCGGCAGGCCCGGCCCGCGGCCTTGCACGCCGGTGAGCTGCGTGCACCTCATGGATACCACGGGCGTTGATCTCGCCGGCCTGCACGCGGTCGTCGTCGGTCGCTCGGCGCTGGTGGGCAAGCCGGTGTCAATGCTGCTTCTCGAGCGCCACGCCACGGTGGTGCTGTGTCACTCGCGCACCGCCGACCTGCAACGGCAGGTAGAAAGCGCCGACGTACTGGTGGTGGCCATAGGCAGCCCCCGTGCCATTCCCGGCGAGTGGGTAAAGCCCGGCTCGGTCGTGATCGATGTGGGCATCAACCGCGTAGACGGCCGCCTCGTGGGCGATATCGATTTTGACGTAGCCAGGCAGCGAGCTGCCTACATAACGCCTGTTCCGGGCGGCGTCGGCCCGATGACGGTGGCGGTACTGCTGCGCAACACGCGCGACGCGTGGCTTGCTTCGCTCGCCTCAGAGAGCGCTGCGTGAGTGACGGCGCTGCGCGTACGCCGCTATACGCGGCTCACCTGGATGCCGGCGCCCGCATGGTCGAATTCTCGGGCTGGAGCATGCCGCTCCAGTACAGCTCAATTGTAAAAGAGCACAATGCCGTCAGGACTGCGGGCGGCATGTTCGATGCCAGCCACATGGGCGAAGTTGAACTGCGGGGTCCGGCAGCGATCGACGCCTGTGAGCGGCTGTTTACCAGCGAGCTGAGAAAACTCTCGGTAGGCAGGGCGAAGTACGGGCTCATGTGTGAGCCCTCGGGTGGCGTCATGGACGATGTCATCGTCTATCGTGTCGAGGAACAACGCTACATGGTGTGTCTCAACGCCGGTAACGTGGAGGGGGACCTGGCCTGGATAAATGAGCACGCCGGCTCCTTTTGCGAGGTCGAAGACAGGAGCGCCGACACGGCCTTGATCGCGCTACAGGGACCGGCGGCCGCGACCGTGCTGGGCGAGCTCGTCGAGGGCGCCGCTGATCTGCCGCGCTTCGCCTGTCGCGAGATCATACTGGAGGGTGAAACGGCGCTGATGGCGAGAACCGGCTACACGGGCGAGGACGGTTTCGAGTTGTTCCTGCCCTCGGTTCGGGCCGAGAGCGTGTGGAGCGTACTTGTTGCCGCGGGCGGACCGCTGGGGGTAGAACCTGCCGGCCTCGGGGCCAGGGATACCCTGAGGCTCGAAGCCGGCCTGCCACTTTACGGCCACGAACTGGCCCTCGACATAAGCCCTTTGGAGGCGGGCCTTGGACGATTTGTCAGGGACGATATCGCGACGGCCATCGGGGGAGAGGCGCTGGCCGCCGAGCGCGAGCGCGGCTCCAAGCGCTGCCTGCTGGGCCTGCTGCCCGACGGCGCCATAGCCCGGCAGGGCCACGACGTTCTGGCCGGGGACAGGGTGGTCGGCCGGGTCACGAGCGGAACGCATTCGCCCAGCCTGGGTCGGCCCGTAGCGATGGCGTTGGTCGATGCCGAGTCGGCAACAGCCGGGCTCAGCGTCGACGTGAGGGGGCGTATCAAGCCCGCCGATGTGACGGCCCTGCCTTTTTATGTTAGGCAGCGCTGAGTCGCGGGTGCTTTTTATGAACCGCAAACGGTTGAATCGAGGGCAAGGGTAGAGGAGAGGACATGGAGTTTCCTGATGACGTTCATTACACGGCAGAGCACGAGTGGCTGCGACTGGAAGACGACGGCCTGGTCGTGGTAGGCATTACCGACTACGCGCAGGACCAGCTGGGTGACATTGTCTTTGTCCAGCTGCCCGACGTGTCCGACACCGTGCTTTCCAAGGATGAGAAGCTGGCCGAGATAGAGTCGGTAAAGACTGTGTCTGAGGTCTACGCGCCTATCAGCGGCAAGGTGGTCAAGGTGAACAAAGATCTGGTGGACGGCCCCGAGGTGATCAACGAAGACCCCTACGGCTATGGCTGGCTGGTACACATGGAGCCGAGCGACGACGACCCTAGCGCCGGCCTTATGTCGGCCGACGAGTACCGGGACCTGGTCAGCGAGGGAGACTGACAGTTGCGCTACCTGCCGCATACACCGACCGACATCAGCCACATGCTGGCCACCGTGGGGGTGGAGTCCGTAGACGAGTTGCTCGAACAGGTGCCCGCGAATCTTCGCGCGCAACAGGCCCTCGGACTGCCCGATGGCTGCCCTGAAGCCGAGGTCCTGGAGCGGGCCGGCGAGTTGGCCGCGAGCAACAGCATACTGCCTTCCTTCCAGGGGGCAGGCTGCTACCGGCGGCACCTGTCCTCGGTGGTTTCTGCTGTTATATCCCGCGCCGAGTTCGCGACCGCCTACACTCCTTACCAGCCCGAGGTCAGCCAGGGCACGCTGCAGGCCTGTTTCGAGTTCCAGACTTACGTCGCGCTCTTGTGCGGACTCGACGTGGCCAACGCCAGTCTCTACGACGGGGCTTCGGCCCTGGCCGAGGCTGTGCTGCTGTCGCTCAGGGTCGGCCGTGGCCGCCGCCGCGTGCTCATGTCTGCCGGTGTTCACCCCGCCTACCGCGCCGTTACCGAGACTTACCTGCGTGGTTCGGGTGACGCCGAAGTAGAACTGATCGGGTTGGATAAAAACGGGCGCACCGACGCCGAGCTGCTGGAGAAAGCGCTGGGCGATGACGTAGCGGCCATCTGCACGGGCTATCCCAATTTTTACGGCGTAATCGACGACCTCGCCACGGCTTCACGGCTGGCGCGGCGTTGCGGTGCCTTGTCGTTGAGCGTCACCAGCGAGCCCCTGGCCCTGGGCCTGCTGAGGTCGCCCGGCGAACTCGGGGCCGACGTGGCCGTGGCCGAGGGGCAGGGGCTGGGTTTGCCGATCTCTTACGGCGGACCCGGGGTCGGCCTGTTCGCCGCGAGGCAGCAATACCTGCGCCAGGTTCCCGGCCGCCTCGTGGGAGAGACCCGCGACAGCAATGGCAGGAGGGGCTACGTTCTCACCCTGGCCACCCGCGAGCAACACATACGCAGGGAACGCGCGACGTCCAACATCTGCACTAACCAGGGATTGGCGGCGCTGGCGGTCACCACTTTCCTGGGTGTGGCCGGGCGCAACGGACTGAGAAAACTGGCGGCTCTCAACACAGCACGGGCCCACCAGTTGGCCGAGCGTTTGGCGTCCGAAGCTGGCCTCGCCCCGGTTTTCAGCGCGCCGTTTTTCAACGAGTTCGCCATCGAGGTGCCCGACAGCAAGCGCTGGTTCGATGACTGCGTGCAGCGTGGTGTTATTCCCGGGGTGCGCGTGGCTGATCTCGAAGACAGCTGCGCGGATGGCGGCGATAACCGGGTGCTGGTGACCGTGACCGAGGTCAACAGCGACGCGGACTTTGACCTGCTGGTTTCGACAGCCCGGCAGAGCATGGCGGCTTGAGGCAGGCGTGGTGAGGTCGCGGACATGAGGTTATTGGCGTGAGTGCTGGAGTAGACCGGGGCCCGGAGAAGACCGTGTTTGAGAAGGGCAGTCCGGGCCGCTGCGGGTTGGACCTGCCCGAACCGGGGCCGTTGCCCCTGGATCCGAAACTGCTGAGAGCCGATCTCGAGGGCTTTCCGGAAATGAGCGAGCCAGAGGTCCTGCGCCACTATCTACGCCTGTCGCAGCTCAACTATTCGGCCGCTGCCGATTTTTATCCACTGGGTTCGTGCACGATGAAGTACAACCCGGTCGTAAACGACAAGGTAGCGGGGCTCGAAGGCTTCGTGGCGTCGCACCCCTACGCACCGGTTGAACTCGTGCAGGGCAACCTGCGCCTGATGCGTGAGCTGGAAGAATGGCTGGTCGAAATCAGCGGCCTTGCCTCGGTGTCGTTGCAGCCGGCCGCCGGAGCCCAGGGCGAACTGGCCGGCATCAAGATAATGCGTGCCTGGCATGAAGACCAGGGTAAGCCGCGCAGCAAGGTGCTCATACCCGCCAGCGCGCACGGCACCAACCCTGCCAGCGCCGCCCTCTGTGGTTACGACTGCGTGGTCGTGCCGGTAGGCGACGACGGGCTGGTGTCGGCCGACGCGGTAAGGGAACTGCTCGACGACGAGGTCGCCGGGCTGATGATCACTAATCCCAATACGCTCGGTCTGTTCGAACTGGCGATGGGCGAGATCACAGCCGCGGTGCACGAGGTCGGCGGGCTGGTCTACATGGACGGCGCCAACATGA